>CAZLQU010000001.1:0-26114 GCA_964561805.1 uncultured Muribaculaceae bacterium
TTGGTCAATTAAAAGATTATGGAATATATTTTTATTGTAATATTGCTACTCCAGCTTTAATCGATAATAAAGTAATTAAATATATCGATTACGATTTGGATTTAAGAGTATTTCCTAATGGTAGTTTTAAAATACTTGACAGAATGGAATATAAGTATCATAAAAAACAAATGCATTATTCAAATAGATTAGACTTTATACTTAAATATGAACTTGGTAATTTAATTGATATGGTAAGAGTAAAAGAAATGCCATTCGATAAAGAAACAGTCAATAAATATTATGAAAAATATATTGGGATTGTAGGAAAATAGATTTTATCTATTTTTTTCTATTTTTACTTGTCATAAATATTAAAAGTTTGATATAATGATTCTAGCAAGTAAGAAAGGATGAAATTATGGAAGAATATAAATTGACAATGAGAAGTGAAGAAGACACGGTGTATTTAGCACAAAATATTGAATCAGAGAAGTTTCCAAATATGGTTATTTGCTTGTATGGAGAATTAGGTAGTGGTAAGACAGTTTTTGCAAAAGCATTCGCTCATGCAATGGGAATAGAGGGTGTTACGTCATCTACCTTTAATATAATAAAAGAATATAATGGAGAATTACCATTATATCATATGGATGTATATAGACTTGAAGATAACGAAGCTAGCAATTTAGGAATTGAAGAATATTTTACTAAAGGTGGAGTAACCATCATCGAATGGGCTGATCTAATCAAAGATTATTTACCAGAAGAGAGATTAGATGTCAGATTTAAAATCATCGATGAAAATACTCGCGTACTTATACTTACACCACATGGTGAAGAGTATCAACGAGTATGTGAGGACATTTTATGATAAGTTTATTTATAGATACATCTTTAGTAAATGTATCTATTTCTATTATTAAAGATGGTAAAATATTAAGCTTAATAAAAAAAGAAATTCCTAATATGCATTCAGTGTATGCAACAAAATTTATAAAAGATGCTTTAGATGAAGCAAAGATTGATGCCAATGCTATCGATAATATATTTGTGGTTAGTGGACCAGGATCATTTACGGGTGTAAGAATTGGCGTAACGATAGCTAAGACATATGGATATTTAATTAAAAAAGATATTACACCAGTATCTAGTTTAAAGAGTTTGGCAATAAGTGCTAACTACAAAGGAATAATCTTATCCTTAATACCTGCTAATAAGTATAATTATTATGTCGGAGTATATGATGAAAATTATAATGAGATAGTTAAAGAACAATTTATGCATAAAGAAAATATTTTAGAATTATGTAATAAATATAACCCACATATTGTATCGCCTGATACAAGTGTTATGGGAACATATAAAGTAAGTAAGCAAGGATTAGATGTTTTAAAGATTATAAATTATTATATAGATAAAGAAAAAGTTAATTATTATAAATTAGTTCCTAATTATTTAAAAGAACCTCAAGCATTAGAGGCTAAAAATGATTAAAGAAGTAGAAATAAATACTGATAATCCATTTAGAAAAAGAATTGAATATTTTATAGATAGTGAAAGTGTTGCTTTTTTAGAGTATTCAATAATGTATGACCGAATGGAACTTGATAATATTGTGGTTAATGATGAATGTAGAAATCAAGGAATAGGAACAAAACTAATGGCTCATTTAATAAGTATTGCGATTATTCATAGAGTAGACAATATTACTTTAGAAGTGAGAGTTAGTAATGAAATAGCAAGAAATATGTATAAAAAGTTTGGTTTTCATGAAGTAGCCATTAGAAAATATTATTATGGCGATGAAGATGCTATTTTAATGGAAAAGAATGTTATGTAGGAAGTAGGTGAAGAAGATGTATATTTTAGCGATTGAATCAAGTTGTGATGAAACTAGTATGAGTATCATTAAAGATGGTGAAAAAGAAATAACTACAGTAACAAATACTCAAATCGATATTCATAAAGAGTTTGGGGGAGTAGTACCTGAAGTGGCAAGCCGTTCTCATATTGAAAATATAACTATCGTTTTAGAAGAACTTTTAGAAAAAAGTCATTTTTCTATCGATAAAATTGATGCGATTGGTGTTACTTATGGACCGGGGTTAATAGGTTCACTAATGATTGGACTACAATCAGCTAAAACAATATCTTTAGTCACCGGCAAACCACTTATTCCAGTTCATCATATTGCTGGACATATCTATGCCAACAATTTAGAAAAAAGACTAACGTTCCCCTTAATAGCTTTAGTCGTTTCGGGTGGACATACCGATTTAGTATATATGAAAGAAGATTACTCATTTAAAAGAATCGGATCAACTTTGGATGATGCTGTTGGTGAAGCTTATGATAAAGTGGCTAAAGTTTGTGGGTTAGAGTATCCTGGAGGACCAAAGGTTGATAAATTGGCAAAATTAGGAAAGGATACATATAATCTACCATACCCACTAGATGACGATAGTTATAATTTTAGTTTTAGTGGGATTAAATCAGCTGTTGTCAATGTTGTTCACAATGAAGAACAAAGAGGAAATAAAATAAGAGTTAATGATATGTGTACATCTTTTCAAAATAGAGTAGTTTCAGTTATTACTAAAAAGACGATGAGAGCACTAAAAGAATATAATGCTACAAATCTAGTATTAGCGGGAGGAGTAGCTGCTAATAGTTATTTGAGAGAAGAATTAAAGAAAGAATGTCTTAAAGAAAATATTAATTTCAGTTATCCAAGAATAAGTTATTGTACTGATAATGCAGCAATGATTGGGGCAGCCGCTTATTATGCTTATAAAAAAGGAATAACAGCTGATCTTACATTAAATGCCGTAGCGGTAGAGACATTATATAATGAATAGAGTGTTAATTATTTAATACTCTTTTTAATATACTTTAATATGAATACTAGTTTAAAAGATTATACTAAAGGAGATATAACTTCCATTATTTTTGTCATTGCCTCGGTTTTAAATATTATTGGTTCTGATAAAGAAAAAGAATATCTTTTTAGTAACAATATTAAAGATAAAGAAACTGCTTATAATATCTATATTATTGTATTATTAATACTAATAGTATTATATCTATATTTTATTAAAGTTAATTATCAAGCATATCAAGATTGTAGTAATGAAAATAGATGCAGTTATTTAATAAGATTATATGGAAGTATTTTCTTTTTATTGGGAGGATTATGTTTTTTATACTACAGAATTGATAACAAAAACAACCTTAATAATCCAGTTGAAATATAGTTGACATATAATTATTATCATGTTATAGTTTACTCACATATAGGAGGCATCATATGATAAACAAAGTGTTAACAATAATAGATTTTAAAAGTAATGAGAAAACTCATTACTTTTTTTGTTAACTAAGTGATAACTAGAAAGGAGTAATGGAATGATAAAAGATGAACTTGTGCAACGTATCGTTGCACAACTATCATGGCGACACAATATCATATTAATGAGTAAATTAAATGATAATCAGGCAATAGGACTTTTACTTTGTAAAAGCAAAGATATACTAACGGCAAAATGAACTTTAAAAGGCACAAATGTACCAATTGGAATATCGTCATTTGAACTTGATAAATATGTTTCTGAGGATATTTTAGCAAAATTACCAACAGAAGAAGATTTAAATATTCATATTGATATAAATGATAACTAGAAAGATATATATAAATGAATTGATTAATGAAATTAGCGGTAAAGAAGTAATGCTAGATTCCAAGGCATCGCAACCAAATGTCATAATTATAGATATGACATTTTAGTAAACACACTATGATATTGGTAAACCAATATCGGTATTTATGAAATAAAGTAGAATATAATGGAATTAAATGTTGAAAAAAAAGCAATTATTTGTTATAATTTCATTAGTATAGGAGATTATGTTATGGACAATATGCAAAAGAACAATAAACGAGTATTTATTATGATTCTTTCTATAGCACTAGTAATAATTAGTGGTACTTTTGCATGGCTTTCTTGGCGTAGCCAAAATACAGCGATGGTACTTACAATAGGTGATATTAGGGGCTTAACCGTATCACTTAAACCATATCAAATAAATGCAACACTCTCCCCAGTAAGTGCTTATACAGATGGTATTGTAATTGATGTCACAGCAGATAATAAAAAAACAGAAGCAGACAACTTTAAATTGTTTTATAAAATAGATACCATTGATAATGCCTTAAAAGATCAAAGTTTTAAATATACAATAACAAAATGTACAGCCAATTGTGCCAATGCATCTAATTATACATTATTAAATGCTGCTGGCGGTAATTTTGTCGGAGCCAATAATAATAGTAATCTCCCAATCTATCAAGAGAGTGTACCAGCAAATACTACTTACAAATACAAAGTATATCTATGGATAGATAGTTCTGGTGGTAATCAATCTAATATGCAGAACAAAACATTTACTGGTGAATTAAGAGCAAGTGTATCAGAAACACTATATACGATGATGCGAGATAATGCTGTTATTGATAACACAACCAGTACTTATGTAACAAATTCAAATGGTGTTCAGTTTAATGCTATTTCATCAGATACGAATGGTAAAGGATTATATATCCGTGCAGGTACTGAAAATGATGCTCATCCAATCCTTTATTACCGAGGAGCAGTCGATAACAACAATGTCTTATTTGCAGGATTCTGTTGGAAGATAGTAAGAACAACATCGTCTGGTGGTACAAAACTAATCTATAATGGACTACCTAGTGGCACAAATAGTGATCAGTGTACTAATACAACCGGAACCGATACCCAGATTGGTACTAGTGCATTTAATTCAAATTATACTTCTCCAGCTGATGTAGGCTATATGTATGGAACAAGATATACATCTCAATCAAAAGCAATGACCAGTATCAGTGATACCTATATGTATGGTACAAGTTATGATGAAAATACTCATAAACTAGTAACCACTAATGCAATGAACTTTGCTGGTACTGATTGGGCAACATACTATAATCAATTAAATAATAATCACTATACATGTTTTAATACATCGGGTGAGTGTAATCAAGTATACTATATATATCATACAAGCAACTCAAGAGCTTATTATGTAACAATACCAAGCGGTAAAACAATCAGCCAGATGTTAGATGAAATGTTAACAAGTTCATCTAATGCCAATGATTCGACGATAAAAACAGCGATAGATACTTGGTATGCTAACAATATGACAAGTTATACAAGTAAACTCGAGGATACGCCATATTGTAATGATAGAACGATCTATCAGTTAAATGGCTGGAGTCCTACAGGTAGTACAACTAGTTACTTATATTTATCACCATATGGGAGAGCAAATAGTACATATACACCAAGTCTAACATGTAATACGAATGATGCCTTCACTGTAAGCGCAAGTAATGGTAATGGTAAATTAACATATCCTGTTGGATTACTTACAGCCGATGAAATAAGACTGGCAGGTGGCAAATATGGCTCAAACAATTCAACTTATTACCTATATACCAATCAAAATTGGTGGTCCGGGTCCCCTTTCTATTTCTACTTCAGTGCCCTTGAGTTCTTCGTCAATTCGTCAGGTTACCTCGATAGCAACAATGTCAATCTCGCCTATGGGGTCCGTCCCGCAGTTTCATTAAAACCTGGGGCCAAGTTCTTGTCTGGTGGAGACGGGACAAGTACAAATCCATATGTGGTAGAGTAAAAGGGAAGTGGAGCGTCCCACACTCATGACTTCTGATAAGGTTCACGAAAACCTTTTCGTGGACAGAAAAAAATAAAAAGAATGTAACGAATCCCAATGGTGGGATTCGTTACAATTTTTTTGATTATTTAGATGAAAACTGATTTATTAGTTTTTTAATATTTTATCGATGATACCATAGTCTAGGGCAACAGACGCTGACATGTAATAATCTCTATCGGTATCTTTTTCAATTTGTTTTAATGTTTTATTGGTGTTATGAGAGAGAATGGTGTTTAGTTTTTTCTTTAGGTTTACGATTCTTTTAGCGACGATATCAATTTCTGTGGCTTGACCTTCTACTCCACCTAGGGGTTGATGAATCATGACTTCAGAATTGGGTAAGCAATATCTTTTGCCTTTTGTTCCTGCTGATAGTAGGAAGGCAGCCATTGAGGCCGCGATACCAACGCAAGTAGTTGAGACATCTGATTTGATAAAGTTCATGGTATCATAGATAGCCATACCGGATGTAATAGAACCTCCGGGTGAGTTTATATATAACTGAATATCGTTATTATTTAAACTATCTAGATAGAGTAATTCTGCAATAATAATGTTAGCGGTATTATCATTAATTTCGCCACTTAAAATGATAATTCTATTTTTTAAGAGTCTAGAGTATATGTCATAGGCTCTTTCTCCCATGCTACTTTTTTCTATGACGGTTGGTATTAACATATTATCACCTAGTAATATGATAGAGAGAATTTTTATAATTATTATAAAAAAGAGGCGACAAAAAAAGATAAATATGATAAAATTAATTTATGAAAATAGAAAAGATTAGTGTAGGATATCTTAGATGTAACACATATATTTTAGATATCAATGGAAAAGTATTAATAATTGATCCTGGTGATAATGGTAAGGATATTGATAAAGTAATTAATGGTAGAGAAATCGTAGGGATAATTATTACGCATCATCATCCTGATCATGATGGGGCAGTTGATTATTTTAAAGATAAATATAATGTTATGGTATATGATAAACATAATTTACAAAGTGGAATAAATAAAATTGGTGAGTTTAAGTTTATGGTTACTTATACACCAGGGCATAAGGAAGATGCTATTAGTATTTATTTTAAAAATGAGAAAGTAATGTTTGTTGGTGACTTTATTTTTAAAGATAGTATTGGTAGATGTGATTTAGCTGGTGGGAATGTCTCTGATATGATTAAGTCAATTAATTTAATAAAAAAATATGATAAAGAGATAGTTATTTATCCAGGGCATGGAGAAAAAACAATGCTTGGATATGAAATAAATAATAATCCATATTTTAAGGAATTTATCTAAGGAGTGGTAGTATGATATTTAGAAATAATAATAGTATTGATGATGATGATTTTTCTAGTAAGAAAAAAACAACAAAGAAAAAAGAAATAGTAACGGAAAGCAACGATATTAAGGAAATAGATTTAACGAATTTTAAAAAGATAGGTATTATAATACTTGGAATATTATTTGCAATTATTCTTTTAGTTTTACTTTCTAAATTATTTAGTGGCAAAAAAGTGTCTTATGATGACAATTTGTATTATATTACTTTGCTAGGTGATAAAAATATGACGGTATATGTAGGTGAAGAATATATTGAACCAGGGTACCGTGGAGAAGATGAAAAAGGTAGAAATTTGACAAGTAGTGTAGCTGTTTCTGGAGCAGTCAATAATAATACGATTGGTGAATATAAGATATATTATACACTAGGTAATATAACTAAAGAAAGAATCGTAAAGGTGACAGAAAGACCTATTGGAGCAACATATATTCATTTAAATGGGGATGTCAATATTTTCTTATATGTGGGGGAATCTTATGTTGAAAAGGGTTATCAAGTAATAGATTCAGTTGATGGAGCTAAACTTAATGATAAGGTAAGTGTCAGTAGTGATGTAGATACATCTAAAGTTGGTATATATAAAGTAATTTATTCAGTAGTAAATTCTTCAGGGGTTACTACTTCCGCTACGCGTACAGTTATTGTAACGGAACGTGATTTTAACTTAATATCCACTAATGAAGATATTACTAATGGTAATGTAACAATTAATGTTTATATTCGTGATGAGATGTTTAGTTATCTTGTCCTTCCTAATAATGTTAAAAAATCAGATAGAGTTACTTCTTATGATGTAAGTAGTAATGGGACTTATAAATTTATAATGTATAATACGAAGGGTGAAGCTAAAGAAAAGTCAATTACAATCAACAATATTGATAGAGAAAGCCCTAGTGGAAGTTGTTCTGGATATTATCAAAATGGTACTTCACAGGTAACTGTTAATGCTAAAGACAATGTAGGTATCAGTAGATATGTTATTAATGGTACTAGTTATACAGTTAGTAATATTAAATTAAATAGTGAAATGAAACAGGTAAATGTAACAATTTATGATAAAGCTGGAAATAGTAAAACAATTAGTTGCAATTTAACTAATAAGAATGGTAATACGACAACTACTAAGGTAACAACAACTAAATCAGGTGGCACAACGACAACAACTAAGGCTACGACAACAACTAAGCCGGCGGGAACGTTATTAAATGTACCAGCAGGAACAAATGTAAGAAAAGATTATGATAGTGAAATGAGTTATGTTGAAGTAATGCCATCAAATGCTACGACAAATATGCCAGTGGTAATATATTTGGATGGTGCTTGGTCATATGCTAGTTTCCCAGATAATGTTTTAAGTAGATCAATTACGAAGTATGTTAAGAATGGTTCAGCTTATAAGGAAACAGGCGAGAATTTCTTGTATATATCTCCTAGGTATGTAATTAGTGATGGTAAGAATGGGGGACTTAACTGGTGGGGATCACATGGCCCAAGAGAAGCTAAAAAGATTAAGGGATTAATTGATCATTTATATAAAAAATATCAAATAGATAAAAGTAGAGTTTATGTTACTGGGGTATCCCTTGGTGGTGATGGAGTATTCTATTTAATCAATGCATATCCGACTACATTTGCGGCAGGTACAGCTGTTAGTGGTTGCCCATTTGATGCCAGTGCAAGTAACTTTAAAACAACACCATTACTTGGATATAATGGTACTGGGGCAACAGAAAATAGAGCGGGCTACAAGACATGTGTACCTAATATGGTAAGTAAGATTAAGAGTGCTGGAGGCATAGCTGAATCAAGAGTAAAAAGCGGCTGGGATCACGGAAATATGATTAATGTCTACAGTACTGATAAAGATGTCTTTAAATGGATGTTTAAGTATAAAAGATCATAATGATTGTGATATAATATTATAGCGATAGGGAGTGATGGGAATGACCGATATTGAAATAGCAAGAAAAACAAAATTATATAAAATAACAAGAGTGGCTAAAGAATTGGAAATTAAGCGTGATGAATTAGAACTATATGGAGATTATAAAGCTAAGATAAGTAATTCTCTATATGAAAGATTAAAAAGAAAAAAGAATGGGAAGTTAATTTTAGTAACAGCAATTAGTCCAACACCTCTTGGCGAAGGGAAAACGACAATGTCAATTGCTGTGGCTGATGGCCTTAGAAAATTAGGTAAAAAAGCAATACTTGCTTTACGCGAACCATCTTTAGGTCCAGTATTTGGAATTAAGGGTGGAGCTACTGGTGGTGGACGTGTACAAGTAGCACCAATGGAAGACATCAATTTACATTTTACGGGTGATATTCATGCAATGACGGCCGCTAATAATTTATTATCAGCAATGATTGATAATCATATTTATTATGGTAATAAATTGGGTATTGAAAGAGTTACCTGGAAAAGATGTATGGATTTAAATGACCGTCAGCTTAGAATAGTTAATACGGGATTATCAGGAGAGAAAAATCTTGTTTCAAGAATGGATGTATTTGATATTACGGTAGCATCTGAAGTAATGGCTATTATGTGTTTAGCTAGTGATATGGATGATTTGAAAAGACGTCTTGGTAATATTACAATTGGATATACAAGGGATGATAAGCCAATACATGCTAGAGATTTACATGCTGAAGGCAGTATGGCTGTTCTTTTGAAGGATGCTTTTAAGCCTAACTTAGTGCAGACTCTAGAGCATACGCCAGCTATTATTCATGGTGGTCCATTTGCTAATATTGCCCATGGATGCAATAGTATTAGAGCAACAAAATTAGCTTTAAAATTAGCGGATTACGTTGTTACGGAGGCGGGATTCGGAGCTGATTTGGGAGCTGAAAAATTCTTAGATATTAAGAGTCGTCTTATGGGAATACATCCTGATGCCGTTGTTATCGTAGCAACCATTAAAGCCTTAAAATATCATGGTGGAATCGATAAAGATAATATTTTTGATGAAAATATTGAAGGTTTAAAAAAGGGCATTGATAACTTATATAAGCATATTGATAATATTAAAGAAAAATTTGGTTTAAATGTTATTGTCGCTATCAATAAGTATAAACAAGATAGTCCTAAAGAAATTGAGTTTTTAAGAGATAAATTAAAAGCAAAGAAAGTAGAACTTAGTCTAGTAACAGGGTACACTGATGGCGGTAAGGGAGCAGAGGATATTGCTTCAAAATTAATAAAACTAGTAAATAAAAAAGAAGATTTTAGATATATATATGATATCAATGATGATATTAAGACAAAGATTAAAAAAATATCAAAGAATATTTATTATGCTAAAGATGTTGTATTTACTGATAAAGCTTTAGAGGAAATAAAAAAACTTAAGAAACTTGGCTATGATAATTATCCGGTATGTATTGCTAAAACGCAGTATTCACTTAGTGATGATCCTAAAAATCTTAAGTGTGATGATGACTATGTAATTACTATTAGAGATGTTCAAGTTAAAACGGGAGCAGAGTTTATAGTGGCGTTAGCTGGTAAAATAATGACAATGCCAGGACTTCCTAGAGTACCGGCTGCCGAAGCAATTGACATCGATAAAGATGGAAATACAGTTGGAATATTTTAACTAATAAGGAAACTTATTAGTTTTTTTGTATAATTTTATAAAAAGAGGTAAAACTCTTTCTTTATTTTTTCTGAAATGTTAAAATGGATTTAGGTGATAGTATGGCTAGAAAGAGTAAACACAAGAAAAATAAGTTTATATATATAGTTTTAGGAGTATTAATAATTGGGGCTTTATCTTATTTTGGATATATAAAATACAGGGAAATGATTATTAATAAGGAAAGAGTAAAGGTCGTATTAAATGATGATTTAAAGGTCCAGGTAAATGAAGAATATACACTTGGTAGTTTTGTTAAAGAAATAATTAATGGAGTAGTTACAAATGGTGATGAAGTTCTTGATACATCGACTTTAGGTGAGAAAAAAGTAGAATTAGCGATTAAAAATAAACATGATGAATCAGAAAAATATACTTTTGAGATTGAAATAGTTGATACTAAAGAGCCAGAAATCGAAGCTAAAAAAGAAATAACTAGTTATGTTGGAAAAGACGTTAATTTACTTAATGAGGTAGTGGTTAAAGATAATTCCAAAGAGGAGATTAATGCTAAAGTAATTGGTGAATATGATGTAAATAAAGCGGGAGAATATAAGTTAAAATATGAAGCTATTGATAGTTCAGGTAATAAGGGTGAATACGATTTTGTTTTAAATATTATTAGTGATTCAAACAATAGAACTTTTACGACTAGTAAAGGATTTAGTGGAAAGGTAGTAAATGGGGTAACATACATTGATGGAGTATTAATAGCCAATAAGACATATAGTTTACCGAGTGACTATGGTAATGGACTAACTAGTGAGACAAAAAATGCTTTTAGTAAAATGGAAGCGGCTTTTAATAGCGAAAAAGAAGAATCGAATAGATGGTTATGGATAGCTTCAGGGTATAGATCTTATTGGGACCAAAAGAGTATTTATAATAACTATGTCAGTCGCGATGGACAGGCTAATGCCGATACTTATTCGGCAAGACCTGGACATTCAGAACATCAAACAGGACTAGCTTTTGATTTAAATTCAATTGATGATAGTTTTAGTAATACGTATGAAGGTAAATGGGTACATGATAATTGTTATCGCTTTGGACTTATTTTAAGGTATCCAAAAGGGAAAGAAAGTATAACTGGTTATATGTATGAATCTTGGCATATGAGATATGTGGGAGTAGAACTTGCTACGAAATTATATAATGATGGCGATTGGATTACTTTGGAAGAATACTACGGAATAGATAGTAAATATAGTTAGAAAAAGACATTGTCTTTTTCTTTTTTTATGTATTGATTATTTGATTATTGTATAATATAATTTTAGATAGTTATATTGATTGGTGGTGATAATATGTTTAAGTTAGTATCAAATTATAAGCCTGCTGGTGATCAACCAAAAGCAATTAAGGAACTTGTAGATGGAATAAAGGCTGGTAAAAGGAATCAAGTCTTATTAGGCGCTACTGGGACTGGTAAAACTTTTACTATTGCAAATGTCATTAAAGAAGTAAATAAACCAACGTTAGTTTTAGCCCATAATAAGACTTTGGCTGGGCAACTTTATAGTGAGTTTAAAGAATTATTTCCAGAAAATAGAGTTGAATACTTTGTATCATATTATGATTATTATCAACCAGAAGCATATGTGCCAAGTACGGATACTTATATTGAAAAAGATGCTAAAATCAATGATGAATTTGATGAACTTAGACATAAAGCTACTTCCGCTTTACTTACAAGAAGAGATGTAATAGTCGTTGCTTCAGTATCGTGCATTTATGGTATTGGTGAAGTAGAGGAATATAAAAATAAAATGTTAACTTTGACTAAAGGTGATACGATAGAGAGAAATCAAGTTTTAGAGAAGTTAGTAGAAATGCTATATGAAAGAAGTCAATTTGATTTATCACGTGGAACTTTTAGGGTAAGAGGAGATACAATCGAATTAATTCCGGCTTATGAAAGACAAAATGGAATAATGATCGAATTCTTTGGTGATGAAGTAGATAGGATTTGTGAGTTTGATGTTGTTACTGGAACAGTTTTAAAAGAAAAGAAAAGCGTTTCGATATTTCCAGCTAGTCACTTTGTTACAAGTGATGATAAATTAAAGGAAGCGGTTAAAAGAATCAAAGAAGAACTTGAAGTAAGAAGAAAGTATTTTTTAGATAATAATAAACTAATCGAGGAACAACGAATTAGAGAAAGAGTAAATTATGATACGGAAATGCTTCTTGAAACTGGTTTTTGTAGGGGCGTTGAAAACTATTCAAGACATTTAGCTTTAAGAGGCGAAGGAGAAACACCAACGACTTTAATGGATTTCTTTCCGGATGATTATTTATTAGTTGTCGATGAATCACATGTAACACTACCACAAGTAAAAGGAATGTATAATGGCGATAGAGCAAGAAAACAGAATTTAGTGGATTATGGGTTTAGACTTCCAAGTGCTCTTGATAATAGACCATTAATGTTTTCAGAATTCGAAAAGAAAATAAATCAAGCTATTTATGTTAGTGCAACACCGGGTGATTATGAACTTTCTTTAGTTAATAATAAATATACAGAACAAATTATTAGACCAACGGGACTACTTGATCCTGTTATTGAGGTTAGAACAAGTAAAAACCAAATTGATAATTTACTTGAAGAAATAAATAAACGTAAAGAAAAGAATGAAAGAGTATTAATAACGACACTGACAATTAAGATGGCTGAGGAGCTTGCCAATTATTTAAAAGATGTCGATATTAAGGTAGCATACTTGCATAATGAAATAAAAACGTTAGAAAGAATGCGAATTATTCGTGATTTAAGACTTGGAGTATATGATGTCGTTGTTGGTATTAACTTGCTTCGTGAAGGAATAGATATTCCTGAAGTATCATTAATTGCAATAATGGATGCTGATAAACAAGGATTTTTGCGTAGTGACAGGAGTTTAATTCAAACGATAGGAAGATGTGCAAGAAATGCTAATGGTATGGTTATAATGTACGCCGACACAATATCAGAAAGCATGAGAATAGCTATTGATGAAACAATGAGAAGACGTCATATTCAGGAAGAGTATAACAAAGAACATCATATTGTACCAAAGACAATTATCAAAGAAATTAGAGAACTAATTAGTAATGAAGATGAGGTGGCTAAGAAAGAACAAAAAGGTAAATTAAGTAAGAAAGAAAAACTTGATTTAATTGATAGACTTACTAAAGAAATGAATAAGGCTGCTCGAGAACTTAATTTTGAAAGAGCAATGGAACTTAGAGATATCATCTTTGAAATGGAAAGTGAATAAAGGAATAACAATTGTTATTCCTTTTCTAATGCCATTTTTACAATCATATAACTTAGCCAAATCGGAATCTAGCATTACTTACTTTCCGTTTATTTCATAAATTATATTCTTGATATTAATATCATTATTTGCTTGTCAATGACTAAAAGTGGAAATGTTTAATAAAATACCAATTTCTATCATTGAGATAAGAAGACTAGAACCACCATATGATAAAAAGGGAAGTGTAACACCAGTTACGGGTATTAATCCGGTTACGACCATTAAGTTTAGTATTGTTTGAAAAGCTAGGCTAAAAGTTATGCCATAAGCTAAGTATTTAGCGAATTTGTCTTCAGCGTTTAGGGATATTTTTATACCACGATAGATAATTGTTAGAAATAGGGTTGATACGATTAAAATACCCATAAAGCCTAGTTCTTCGCTAATAATTGAAAAGATGAAATCGGTTTGGGGTTCCGGTAAGTAAAAGTGTTTTTGAATAGAATTACCAAGACCCATTCCTAATAGTCCACCAGGACCAATGGCATATAGTGATTGAATAATTTGAAATCCGCTTCCTAAGGGGTCAGACCAAGGGTTTAAAAACGATGTAATTCTTTCCATACGATATGGAGCAATAATAATTAGAACCACAATTCCAATTAATCCTAGAATACCTAGTTTAATAAAGAAACTCATATTTACTCCCGATACAAATAAAAGGGCTATAACTGACATAACAATAATAACTCCGGTACCAAAGTCTGGTTCTAACATAATTAAACCAAAGACTAAAAAGACAATTAATAAAATTGGGAGGACAGAAGTTTTAATATCTTTAATTTTATTGTTTGCTAGGTATTTAGATGTGAAAATAATTAATCCTAATTTAGTAAATTCACTTGGCTGGATACCAAAAGGACCAATACCAAACCAACTACGTGAGCCATTTCTAATGGTACCAATACCGGGAATTAAAACAAGTATTAATAATATTAAACAAATAAATAATATTTTGTTACTATATTTTTTATATAATTGATAGGGGATTTTTATTACAAAGCAAATTAAAAAATAACCAATTAGTAAAAATATACTTTGATTGACTAGATACTTATATGGATTATTAAATCTATAATTAGCCCAAATATTTGATGAAGAATAGATCATGAGTAGGCCAAATAATGATAGAATAATTACGGATATTAATAATGTTTTATCGATTCTTTTCATAGTAAATTATATGAATAGGGAAAAGAAAAAAGCACATAATGTGCTTTATAACCATACGCCATAGATTAGGGCAAGTAGACAAAGAATGAATCCAGCAATCCAGAAAACTTTTACAATGCTACCTTCACGCCAGCCTAATCTTTCAAAGTGATGATGGATTGGTGTCATCAGGAAGACTTTTTTCTTAAAGATGACAACTGAGAATATTTGAATCATAACTGTTAGGGTTTCAATTACGAAGACACCACCAATAACTGCTAATGAAAGTTCATGGTTAGTAAGAATAGCGATGGTTGCTAAGGTTGCTCCTAAAGTTAAGCTACCAGTATCGCCCATAAAGACTTTGGCAGGATTAGTATTATAGACCAAAAATCCCATAATGGCTCCTACTAAGATGAAACAAAAGATACCCATATCTTTATAACCTTCAATCCAGTAACTACCCCAAGCGATAAGTCCAAAGGCAATAAAGGCAATAGCTGACAAACCACCAGCTAGACCATCTAAACCATCGGTTAAGTTAACAGCATTGGATGAACCAACTAATAACAATAGGATAAATATACCATAGAACCAACCTAAGTTCCATTTAATACCAAGTAAGGTAATTTCTAAAACTGAGGTAGCGTTTGTATATTTTCTATATAAGATATAAAAGATGAGAGCAACGACAAATTGTAATAATAATTTTTGAAGTTGCGTCAAACCTTTATTTTGATTTTGTTTGATTGATAAATAGTCATCAAGAAAACCAATTAAACTATATGAGATAAAGACGAATAAGACAATCAGTAAGTTTACTGAAAACTCCATACGATTAGTTACAATTAAGAAGATTGTAGCTAAGATAGTTGGAATAATAAAGATAATTCCACCCATTGTTGGTGTTCCGGATTTTCGTTGATGCGCTTCAACGTAGACATTTATTCTTTGACCCGCTTTAATCTTTTTTAGCAAGGGAATAGCAAATAAACCTAACGCAGTTGCTAAAATGAAACCAATCATTAAAGCAAATAACGATTTAGTTAATGTTAACATAGTCCACTTCCTTTACACATACATTATATCATAAAAAGGTTAATAATAACTACTAATATTTTATGTTTACAGATGATTGTCAGTTTGCAAGAAGGATCTTTATGGTTGCATTTTCAGGCAAATATGTTCCAGGTGATGGGGTAATAGCTTTAATTATTTTTCCATTACCGGCATATGTTACACTGAATTTTTTTAATTCTTTTTTGACTTCATCAATATTTTTATTTAAAACATTAGGAACAATTGCATACTTGGTATCATACCAATTATAAGTTTTTTCTAGGGTATAATCAGAGGTTGGAATTTTTAATTCATTAATAATATCAATCATGATATTTTTAGCTATAGGGGCAGCGATGGTACCACCATACTGGGTAACTCCTTTTGGGTTGTCAATAGCTACATAAACGACGGCTTGGGGATTATCAGCAGGAAGGAAGCCAATAAAAGATAAAATATAATTACCAGTTAAGTAGTGGCCATCTTTTACTTTTTGAGCAGTACCAGTTTTGCCACCAACACGGTATCCTTCGATATAGGCGTTTCTGCCAGTACCATAAGCAACGACGGTTTCTAGAGTCATACGAACAGTTTGACTAGATTCGTTACTAATGACTTTTCTTACTATTTCAGGTTTATTCTCTAAGGCAATTTCACCGGTGTTCGGGTCAGCAATTCTTTTAACGACATATGGTTTATACAAAGTGCCACCATTAATGGCAGCCGATACAGCAGTAATTTGCTGAATGGCACTGACACTAATTCCTTGACCAAAAGCGGTCGTGGCTAATTCAACCGGTCCAACATTATTTAAATTAAACAAGATACCCGTAGATTCGCCATTTAAATCAATACCGGTTTTTTTACCAAAACCAAAGTTATAGATGTATTTGTATAATTTATCTTTACCTAATTTTTGACCTAATGAAACAAAGCCGGGATTACAACTATTTTGGACAACTTGTAAATATGTTTGACTTCCGTGCCCGCCATGCTTCCAGCATTTAATTCTTGCTCCTTCAACATTAATGCTTCCACCATCGTAGAAAGTATCATTAAGTAAATCTACTGTTTTTTCTTCGACAGAAGCAGCTAAGGTAATTATCTTAAAAGTAGATCCAGGTTCGTAAGTAGCCCAAATGGCGTGATTTCTATTGATTACTTCGGTGCTATAATTTTGATAGTGGCTAGGTGAAAAATCAGGTTTTGAAGCAAGAGCTAAAATTTCACCATTATTGGGGTCCATAACTATTGCCCAAGCCCCATCAGCGTTATATTTATTCATAGCATTATTTAGTTCTCTTTCAACAGATGCTTGAATGTTATAATTAATGGTCAAATATAAATCCATACCACTTACAGGTTCTAGGTAGACATTACTTTTATCAAGTTTATTACCTTTAGCGTCAGAAAAATATTTAATAGCGCCATTTTTACCAGTTAAGTATTCATCATACTTTAGTTCTAATCCCGATAATCCTTGGTTATCAATTCCTACATAACCTAAAGAATGAGAAAGTAAGGTATCATATGGATAATATCTTTTTCCTTCTTTTAAAAGATAGACTCCCTCATAACCTAAATTATTAATTTTATCAGCAATATCAAATGATAATTGTCTACCTTCTGGATGAACTATTTCAACTGATGAGTGCTTATTAACATGCTCACTTATTTTATCTTCAGTAGTATTAAGAATATTAGCTAGGTTTTTGATAACGGCTTGTTTATCTTTTATTTGATTTGGGACTACTACCAAAGAAACGGTTGTTAAATTATCGGCAATGACGGTATTGTCACTGGTAATAATTCTTCCCCGATTAGCACCAATAACAAGATTTCTACTCCAAAGATCAGTAGCTAGATTATTTAATTTCTTATAACTAAAGACTTGAATATAAAAAACTTTAAGAATAATTAGAATAAAACATAAAAAAATAATTAATAAAACAATCTTAATTTTTGTATCAATATGCTTAGTAAACATAGGCATCTCCAGTTAAATTTATGCATAAAAAAAAGAGATTAATACACAAAAAAGAGGCTGACCCCCTAAGGAACAGCCTCCCAAAAAGAATAAAAAGGGGTTGGCTAGTGTGATACTAGCACCAATTCGCCTAAGAAATTTGAATTGGTAGTTAATATACTAACCGAAGTCACTTCATTTGTCAAGCATAAATTTAAAAAAATGTCAAAAAAGCGCTATTTATTGAAAATAATTATCATCTATGATATCATTTATATAGAATAGAGGTAGAAATTATGAAGAATAAAAGTATTCTTTTAGTAATTGCTATTTTACTTATAGGTTTATCACTTGCAGGTGGTACTTATGCTTATTTAACAATGACTGCCAGTGTAACTAATGGTAACTATAATACTCAAACTACTTGTTTTAATATTGATTATAATATTAGTAATGAAGGTAGTGGACAAGATATAACTGGAACACTTTTCCCATCATCAGGACCAAACAGTGGATTAAGCGGAAGAGTAGGATTAAAAGTTAATTCATCTTGTACAACAAATGGTTTAGGTACATTAAAACTACATATCAATAGTACTACTAGTTCTAGTCTAATGACTAGTGCTAGTTCATATTGTCAAGATAGAAAAACATTAGAACCAATATCAGGTATTACAACTGAATCAGCCTGTACAACAGCTGGTGGTAGATGGCGTGGCTATGGAGATGCTTACTGTGAAAATACTGTTACATTGCAAAGAATGACAGAGTATACCACACAAAATGATTGTACAAACAACGATGGAATATGGAAGAGTGGTGGAAGTCCACTTAAGTATGCCGTATACGATAATAGTAATGCGACTGGGGTACCTTTATCAAAAGGGTATATTACAAGTACTGATATAAATACTGATAAAACAATATATGATAATTTTATTATTGATAGTAATCAAGCATATTATTATATCTTTATCTGGATAGATGGTTATCTAGTAGATAATGCCGTTAATGATCTACCATTTAGTGGTTACGTTAAAGCAAGTGCTGATCAAGCTAATATAAGATATACATATACCGCAAATCTATATGATGACAACGCTCAAGAATATAATTATGTTTGGATAGGCCAAGCAATACCAAATACAATTACTGAATATACAACACCAGATGCGGCAATGGCAGCTTTAAAAGCAGCTGGTGGTGGTACAACTGATTATCCTTTCTTTTTGAAACATATAGTTGGAAATTATTCTGGTTACTGTGCTTATGAAAAAGCCAATGGTATTGATACTGGTATTCACTATTGCTTAAGTGGTATGACAACACAATCAGAATGTAATAATTATTTTTCTGGTTGGGATTGGGAAGATAATGGGACCAATTATACATATGTATGTACACAAACAAGTCAAAATAATGCTGTAACGGATAGTTATTTGGGGTTTGTGGTAACATCACAGATGGCATCTAATAATCCAGGAATGACAGCTGGCACATATTACTTAAAAGGTGGCGATAATGGTAGGTCATTTTTAGCAAATGCCAAAATAATATACGATGCCTTTGGAGGTATTAATTGTTCTGGCGATAATAATATGCCTGTTGCTTATGATCCAACCTATACACCAAATCCCTCTTCGTTCTTCCACTGCGACGTGTCCGGCTTGAACGTTTACGCGTATTCGTATGGCTACGTCAGCGCGCATGTTGGTAACAGTGCGATCTGTTACGTCCACAACGGCGACGGCGGCTATTCGCTCTGCCAAGTCATTGTAGGTGGCGGAGGATAGTTGAGCCGCCTGCTGGCCCCCGCGAATTATCTTAACATCTAGTGTCCCTATCCATTTGCTTTTGTAAGTGGTAATGTGGCGAAGGAACGAATGTGAGTGTAGCCACATGTATATGATTAATAACTTATAAGAATCTTATAAGTTATTTTATTTGACGCAAAATAGGGAAATTTTTGTAAAATTATCTAAAATAAAAGTAAAATGAATGAAAGAAAATTAGAAACAATTACAAATTTATTTGAAGGGAGTGAAATCAGGAGTATTTGGGATAGTGAAAAAGAAGAATACTATTTTAGTGTAGTGGATATCATTGGAGCTTTAACGAATGTAAATATTCCAAGAAATTATTGGAGTGACTTAAAACGACGTTTGATTAATGAGGGAAGCGAACTGCACGAAAAAATCGTGCAGTTGAAAATGAAAGCAAAAGACGGCAAATATAGAGATACTGACACTTTAGATATGGAGGGAGTATTTAGATTGATAGAATCGGTTCCTAGTCCTAAAGCTGAACCATTTAAGCTTTGGTTAGCTAAACTAGGCTGTGAAGAAATTGATAATATATTTGATCCATCAAAAGGAATAGATAAGATGGTTGATTACTATTTAAAGAAAGGATACTCTTTGGACTGGATAATGTTAAGATTTAAGGCTATCATTGATAGAAAGAAACTAACAAATGAATGGCAAAATAGTGGTATTAAGAAAGATTATGAATTTGCTATTTTAACTAATGAAATATATAAAGAATGGTCAGGAAATACAGCAGGAGAGTATAAGAAAATTAAAAACATTAGAAAAGAAAATTTGAGAGATAATATGACTGATATTGAGGTTGCTTTGACAGATTTAGGGGAACTAGCTACAAGAGAATTAATTCGTAGTAAGAAGCCTGTTGGGATGGATGAAAATATCGTGATGGCTAAAGCTGGTGGTAAAATAGCAAAAAATACAAGGAAAGATTTAGAAAATGCTTTAGGAAGAAGTGTTATATCAACAGAGAATGCTTTAAAATATAAATATCTTGATGATGACGTTAAAGAAATGAAATAGTGTTTATTTCTTTAATAAAGTATGATAAAATATATTTAATTATTAAGGAGATGAATTATTATGAAAAATGTTGTGGTTATTGGTGGCGGTACAGGGCTATCTACTTTACTTAGAGGTTTAAAATTATTCCCAATGAATATTACAGCGATTGTTACTGTGGCTGATGATGGAGCAAGTAGCGGAAGGCTTAGGAAAGAGTTTGATATTCCAGCTGTGGGGGATCTTCGTAATGTATTAGTTTCTTTATCTGAAGTAGAACCTTTGGTAGAGGATTTACTTCAATATAGATTTAATACTTATAGTGACTTGGATAAGCATGCTTTTGGTAATTTAATGTTAACAGCCATGTATAATATAACAGGTAGTTTAACACAGTCTTTGGAAGCATTATCTAAAATCTTTAATATTAAAGGTAAGGTATTACCAATTACGGAAGATAAAGCAATTTTGGTTGCTCATACGACTGATGGTAAAACTATCGAAGGAGAGAGCAAGATTACTAAAGCTGGTAAACATATTAAGAAAATTGAATATAAGAATAGAGTAAGAGTAACTCCAGAAGTATTAGAGGCAGTAAAAGAAGCTGATTTAATTATTGTTGGTATTGGTAGTTTATATACGAGTGTTATTCCTAATTTATTACCTAGAGAAATGAAAAAGGCATTGATGAATACAAAAGCTAAGAAAATGTATATTTGTAATATCATGTCAGAACATGGAGAGACCGATGACTATAATGTATCTGATTGTGTTAAACAAGTTAATAAATATGTTGGTAAGAATTTTATCGATGTAGTTTTAGCTAATAAGAAAAAAGTACCGGATGAGATACTTGAATTATACAAAAGTGAAAAAGCAGCTCAAATTATGTTAGATAAAGATGAAGTTAAGAAAATGGGCGTAGAATTAATTTCAGCTGATTTACTTAAAATAGTTAATAATCAAGCAAGACATGATTATATTAAAACGGCATTAGAGGTCTTTACTTATTTAACTAAGGAGAAATAGTTATGAGTTTTTCAACAACGATTAAAGATGAGGTAACAAGAATTGATGCTAGTAGGGAAGAACTAATTTCTGAACTATCAGCCATTGTTAGAAATAGTGCCATTATCGATAAAAAAATAACTATTTATGTAGAAAATAATGGTGTTGCTAGAAGAATCTTTAAATTATTTAAGAATGTTTATGAAATTACCCCCATTATTACTGTTAGAAAGAAATACTTTAGTACGGGTCTTAGTTATATTTTAACAATTAAAGGTCACGTTAATGAAATCCTTGAGGATTTATCAATTATGCGTGATGGGAAATATTTGAATATTCCACACGATTATATTTATAGTGATGAAGACTTGGTAAGAGCATATTTAAGGGGACTATTTTTAGTTACGGCTTCAGTCAATGATCCAAAAACGAGTAAATATCATTTAGAATTTTTAGTGGATGACAATGAATATGCCGAGTTTATTAGTAAATTACTTAATGAAAGTGGGCTAAATAGTAAGATAATTAAAAGAGAAAAAAAATATATGGTCTATGTCAAAGAAGCGGAAAAGATTAGTGATTTCTTAAGAATTATTAAAGCTTATAATGGAGTAATGTATTTTGAGGATATAAGGATTTATAGGGATCACAAAAATATGACTAATAGACTTAATAATTGTGAACAAGCGAATATGGATAAAATATTTTTAACGGCCAGTAGTCAAATAAGAGATATCAATAAATTAAAAGAATATGATATCGATGATTTAGTTGATGATAAAATAAAGGTAGTTATGGAATATAGATTAAAATATCCAGAAGCTAGTTTAGGTGAACTTAGTGAAATTATCAGTAGGGAAACTGGCAATAAGATTACTAAATCAGGACTTAATCATCGCTTTAGAAAAATCAAAGAAATAATTAATAATATTGAAAATAAGAATGAATGATTTCGGAAAAAACCGAAATCTTTTTTTGGTAATATTATAATAATTCTCGGTAAAGTTTTATACATAAAGAGTAAAACGGCCTAATTCCTTCGAATATTATTTATGAAGGGTAAGAAAGGAGAATTATGAATTATTATAATGAAATAAAAAATGAATTAATAAATAATGAAATAAACAGAAGAGTTAAGAATTATTCCATTAATAGGAGTGATTTAGAGGCCTACTATAGGGTGGGGAAAATATTACATGAAGCTGGTAAGCATTATGGTGAAGGAATAATAAAAGATTATTCACAAAAATTAAAGTATGATTTGAATAAAAATTATAGTGTTAGGTTGCTATATAAGATGTTAAAATACTATAATTTTGTATCTAAAGAAAAATTGCCGACACTGTCGGCAAAATTATCATGGAGTCACTATGATGAAATTTTAAGATTTGATGATATTAATAAAATTGCATTTTATATTGGAATTAGTGAACAACAAAATTTATCAATTAGGCAGTTAAGAGAAAAAATAAAGAACAATGAATATGAAAGATTACCACAAACTACTAAAAATAAATTAGTTAAACATGATAGAACTAATGTAATTGATTTTGTGAAAAGTCCTATTAAAATTAAAAATAGTAATAAATATAATATGTTTTCAGAAAAAGTATTACAAAAACTAGTTTTAGAAGATATTGAAAACTTTTTATTAGAGTTAGGAAATGGATTTACTTTCATTAAAAGTGAATATCCGATTAAATTAGGTGATAGATATAATTATATATATTTACTTCTTTATAATATTAAATATAGGTGCTATGTAGTAGTTGAACTTAAAGTTACTAGATTAAAAAAAGAACATACAGGACAGATTATGACCTATATGAATTATATTGATACCAATATTAAAGCGATAGATGAAAATAAGACGGTAGGTATTATTTGCAGGCAAGATAATGGGTATGTTATAAAATATTGTTCTGACCGGAGAATTATTGCTAGAGAATATCAACTAATATGATATATTATTTAATCATATATTTTATTTAAAATTAATTGATAATTAAAGAAAATAATGATATAATTATTTTGTTATTGATAATTAGTATTAAAAATAAAGAAGTAGTTATTATATAATATTTAAGAGAGTAGTTGGATGGTGCGAGACTATATATTAGTAATAATGAAATACATATTTTTAGCTAATGCGGGTAAAACCGTTATCTAAGTAAGTAAATAGAAGGATGGTACCGTCAGCAATTGACTCCTTTGGAGAGGTATCATCTTTTTCTTTAAGAGAGGAATGATTTTTATGACATGTTATGAAGATTTAAAATGGAGAGGACTTATCCAAGATATTAGTGATCCAGCCTTAATAGACAAGTTAAATAATGAACATTTAACTTTCTATATTGGAACAGATCCGACAGCTGATTCAATGCATATTGGACACTATTCATCATTTTTAATTAGTAGAAGGCTTGCTAAATACGGACATAAGCCAATACTTTTAGTGGGTGGAGCAACAGGCCTTATTGGGGACCCAAAGCCAACAGCTGAAAGGCCAATGATTAGTAAAGAAGAAGTTGAACATAACTTTAAAGGACTTAAGAAGCAAGCCGAGGAAATATTTGGCTTTGAAGTCGTTAATAACTATGATTGGACAAAGGATATTAATGTAATTGATTTTCTTCGTGATTATGGAAAATATTTTAATGTTGGATATATGCTGGCTAAGGATAAAGTAAGAAGTAGAATGGAAACAGGAATTACTTATGCTGAATTTTCTTATATGATACTTCAAGCGTTAGATTTTATGCATTTATATGAAACAAGAAATTGTACATTGCAAGTAGCTGGGTCTGATCAATGGGGCAATATTACTTCAGGTATTGAACTTATTAGAAAGAAACTTGGCAAAGAAGTATACGGAATGGTAATGCCTTTGGTAACTGACTCAAATGGTGTTAAGTTTGGGAAAACTGAAGGAAATGCTTTATGGCTTGATAAAAACAAGACAAGTAGTTATGAATTATATCAATACTTAATTAATCTTGAAGACAGTATGATCATTAGTTACTTAAAGATGTTAACATTCTTATCTAAGGAAGAAATTGAAGAATTAGAACAAAAGAATAGTTTACATCCAGAATTAAGAGAAGCTCATAGAGCATTAGCAAGAGAAATTATTACGGACTTGCATGGTGAAGATAGTTATGAAAAAGCGGTAATGATGAGTGAAGCTTTATTTACAGGTAAATTTACTAATTTAAATAAAATGGAGATTCTAGAGTTATTTAAAGATTATGAAGTTAAGGAAGTAACTACTCAAATTAATATAATAGACTTACTTATTGATATGGGAGCTGCTGCTAGTAAAAGAGAAGCAAGAGAATTTGTAGTTGGTAATGCAGTTAGTATCAATGGAGAAAAAATTACTGATTTAGAATATATGATTAGTGATAAAGATTTTATAGATAATGAATATATTATAGTTCGTCGTGGTAAAAAGAATTATTATATTGGAAGGAGAGGATAACATGGCATTTGGCGATAGAAGAGATGGTAAGAAAGTAAGAGATATTCATGGAATACAAAATATTTTAATTGATTTTAAACCTAATAGATGTGATTCAGCAGTTTATATGAACAGCAAAATTGATATGACTAATTTTGTTAAATTCATGGATAAAAAGAAAAAAGAAATTGAAGGCTTAACATATTATCATGGAATTGTTGATGTAATGGCAAAAACTTTATATTCTCGTCCTTATATGAATCGTTTTATTGCTGGTAGAACAATGTATATGCATAATACAGTTGAACTTGCACAAACAATTAAGGTCGAATTTGAAGAAAATTCAGTGGAAGCTTTAATGGTAATTAAGGTAGATCCTGAAGATACATTAATTGATATTTCCAGAAAAACTAAAGAAAAAGTTGATACGATTAGACAAAAGAAATTGGAGAGTAAAGGAAATGCTAATGGGGCAGCTGATATGCTTGGTAATTTACCAAAATTCTTAAGAGTACCAGTTGTGGGTACTTTGAAATGGCTAGATAGTCATGGATGGCTTCCTAAGAGTGTTACTGATGATAACTTGTATTATTCAAGTGCTATTTTGTCAAA
>CAZLQU010000001.1:26124-66992 GCA_964561805.1 uncultured Muribaculaceae bacterium
AATTTAACTAATTTTGGTACAGCTTCTTCATTAATTACTTTTGGTGAAATTAAGGAAGCAGAAAATGGTAGATATTATATGGAAATGGGAGCTACAATCGATGAAAGAATTGCCGATGGATTCTATTTCTGTAAGGCATTAAAATTAATTGAATATATGTTTGAAACACCAGAATTAATGTTAAAACCAGCTGGTGAAAAGGTAAAATACCCAGAAAATAGGAAATAAAAATGATAGGAACATTAAAAGATTTATTTGGTAGAATTAGTAGATTTTATTACAAAGTAACGAAAAGAGAACCATGGTATAAATACTATGGGAATAATAATAAAATAAATTATCCGGATTTAACAATTTATGAATTAATAGAAAAGACAGCTAAGACATATCCATCATATTATGCTTATGAATATTATGGCAAAAAGGTAACATACCGTGAGTTTATTGAAAAAATTAAAAAGACTGCTAGTGCACTTACGGAACTTGGGGTAAAAGAGGGAGATAGAGTAACTATCTGTATGCCTAATACACCGGTAGCAATTATTACATTTTATGCCGTTAATATGATTGGTGCTGTCAGTAGTATGGTACATCCATTATCTAGTAAAAATGAAATAGAATTTTATTTAAAAGAATCAAATAGTAAATTTGTTTTAACAATTGATTTAGTTTACGATAAGATAGCAGAAATTGTTAATAAAACAAATGTAGAAAAAGTAATCGTATCTTCAGTATCTGACGATATGAATAATTTTCGTCATGCTTTGTATTGGTTCTTTTCTGGTAGAAAAAATAAGATTGTTAAAGATGAAAAAGCGATATTTTATAAAGAATTATTAGACATGGCAATTTTAGATAAAGATTTTTCTGGCATTAAGAGGAATATTAATGATGAAGCAATCATTTTATATAGTGGGGGAACTACTGGAGATCCTAAAGGAATTTGTTTATCAAATTTAAATTTTAATGCCTTGGCAATGCAACTACAGATGGCCATTGGTACTAAGTTAGCAAAACCAGGTGGTAGCAATTTAGCAATTTTGCCAATATTTCATGGTTTTGGACTTGGGGTTTCAATTCATACGGGATTATATATTGGAATTAAGATTGTATTAGTACCTGATTTTAGTCCAAGAAAGTTTGGTAGTTTACTCAAGAAATATAATCCAAATTTCTTAATTGGGGTACCTACTTTATATGAAGCTTTGTTAAAGACTAAATTAAAAAGAAATGATTTATCACACTTGACTTGTGCTGTTAGTGGCGGCGATATTATGACACCAGAATTCAAAAAGGAAATCGATTTGTTCTTAAAAAAACATGGCGCTAAAACAGAGCTTAGATGCGGTTATGGACTTACTGAATGTAGTGGGGCTTGTGTTTTAAATCCTAAGGATGAATATCGTGATAATTCCATTGGGGTACCACTTCCTGATATGGCTTTTAAGATTGTTAAAGTTGAAACAACTGAGGAAGCAAAATATATGGAAGATGGAGAAATTTGTGTTAGTGGGCCAACGGTAATGATGGGATACTTGAACAACGAAAAGGAAACTGCTAAGGTTAAAGTAAAACATAAAGATGGACTTGTTTGGCTTCATACAGGCGATATTGGCTGTATGGACGAGGATGGCTTTGTTTATTATAAGCAAAGACTAAAGAGGATGATTGTGTCATCTGGATATAATATTTATCCAAATTATATTGAAAGTATCATTAAAGGTAATAAATATGTATCTGATTGTGTCGTTGTTGGGATACCACATCCATATAAAAAACAAGTAGCAAAAGCGTATATTGTTTTAAAAGATGGAATAGCCGATAATAATAATATTCGTCGTGAGATAAAAAAATATTGTGAAGATAATTTGGTAAGATATTCATGGCCATATGAATATGAATATAGGCGTGAATTACCAAAGACATTAGTAGGTAAAGTTGCTTACCGTGAACTTGAAAAGGGTGATAAGTAATGGTAATTTTAGATGGGAAAAAAATAAAAACTGAAATCTTAGATGAGTTAAAAGAAGAAGTCAGTAAATTAATAGAAAAACCTAATTTTGTAGTTATTCAAGTTGGGGATAATCCCGCTAGTAATGTCTATATTAAACAAAAAGCGAAAATGGCGGAGTATGTTGGTTATAGATATACACATTTAAAACTAGATGAGGATGTTAGTGAAGCTGAATTACTTAAAAAAATTGATAAATTAAATAAAGATAAGAGTGTGCACGGAATACTTGTCCAAATGCCAATACCAGATCATATCGATACCAATAAAATTCAGAATGCTGTTGTTCCAGAGAAAGACGTCGATGGGTTAAGTGATGTGAATGCTGGTAAACTATTCCATGGGAAAGATGCGTTATTTTCATGTACACCATATGGGGTAATGGAAATACTAAAAAGATATAATATTCAGGTAGAGGGTAGTCATGCTGTTATCGTTGGAAGAAGTAATTTGGTTGGTAAACCAATGAGTGTAATGCTTACCAATGCCGGTGCAACGGTAACTTTGTGTCACTCTAAAACAAAAGATTTAGCTAAGCATACTAAAATGGCTGATATCTTAATTGTTTGTGTTGGCAAACCTAAAATGATTACTAGTGATATGGTAAGTGATGGTACAGTCGTAATTGATGTTGGAATCAATAGACTAGATAATGGGTTATGTGGTGACGTTGATTTTGATAACGTTAAAGAGAAAACTTCATATATTACTCCCGTACCAGGCGGAGTTGGTCCTATGACGGTGGCAATGCTTGGTGAGAATGTTTTAAAGGCATATAAAATGCAGAAAGAGAAATAAGTATGTATAATATAAGTTATTGGTTTATAATGTTTATGATCTATTCATTTATTGGATGGATTATCGATGTTTTGGATATTTATTTTACTACTAAGAAACTGGTTAATAGAGGTTTTTATATTGGGCCATATTGTCCAATATATGGAGTTGGGGTATTACTTATAATATTTTTACTAAAGGATTATAAGGATAGTATTTTGGCACTCTTTGTTTTAGCTAGTGTTTTATGTATGACACTAGAATATTTAACTAGTTATGTGATGGAAAAATGGTTTAATGCTAGATGGTGGGATTATAGTGATAGAAAACTTAATTTAAATGGTAGAATTTGTTTGGAAACGACGATTCCATTTGGGTTAGGTGCTACTTTGGTAATGTATGTTGTAAATCCATTTTTAACAGGATTATTAGACAAAGTACCAAGTAATATTGTTATTATTATTGCATTTATTTTAATGACCATTTTCTTAGTTGATATTATTATTTCATTTTCGGTAATTACTAGAATTAATGATATCGATTGGAGTAGGTTTAAAGATGATACAGAAGAAATAAATAAAAGAGTACTAGAATATTTGAAGAAATCATCTCCGCTTATGCGTAGACTTATAAATTCATTCCCAAATGCTAAACTTAAAATTAAAAAATTAAAAAGTAATTTTGATAAAAAAAGAGAAAAATTTAGTAATACAATTAAAGAAAAATTGAATCGTAATTAACGATTCTTTTTATTATGCAACTAAACTATATAATTTTTAATGTATTAAATAATAATTTGTGAAAAAAGAAAAAAATATAGCTTCTTTTGTTGCAATAAACTCTATATTTTGTTATACTTTATATAAGAATAGAATTTGATAATTCTATTCAATGGTGACCAAAATGAAGAAAAAAATTACAATCATTACAATTGTTGTTTTTGTCGTGGGTCTAATCATAGCGGGATCAAGCTATGCGTTTTGGTCATGGACAAGTAACGTCAATAAGAATGTTGTCTTTAATATAGCTAGTAATTTAAGAAATTATATTGTCTATAATGAAGGTGAATCAGCTTTTACTGGTGAACTTAATGTAAGTAATAGTTACCTTACTGGAAGTATTCATTCGACAATTTCAATTTATAAAACAACAAATGTTAATATGCTGGCAACATTACATATGGATGTTAATCAAATTGGTCCTAATATGAAAAATAGTACGGCTTTAAAATGGGTAGTAACTGCAGGAACGGTATCAAATGTTGGTGCTGAACTTGCTCATGGTAATTTTGTTGGAGCAAATAATGGAGATACTTTAACATTAGTACCAGATATTCCAGTTAATATAACGGAAACATTCTATACTATATGGATTTGGCTTGATAGTAGTGAAAATCCATCAGATAATCTATCAGGAGAAACACTTGACACAAATGTTTGGACTGAAATTAATCAAGCTGAAGGTGCTGAAGATAGATATGAAATAACAAATACTAATGCTAATTATCAACAAATTAGTGCAACAGTCGTAGATAGCAAATATAAAGTAACTCATTATGCCATAACAACTACAAATAGTGATCCATCAAATTGGACAGAAATAATTCCAACAACTGAACAAAATAATGTCTATACTTTAAATGAATCAGTAAGTGGTACAGGAACATATTATATTTGGTTTAAAGATGAGAATAATAGAGTAAAAAACAAACAAATTCAAGTATCATCAGTTGATACTACTGCTCCTAGTTGTGTATGGGGACCATTTGCTCCAGGTATAATTAATTATAATAACACCTCAGTAATTACCTTAACATGTACAGATAGTGAATCAGGAATATCAGTTCATAATCTAACAACTGCTGATATTATTACATCAAATAGTAGTATTGAAGTTAGTAATATTGTTAAAGAAAATATTGCTAATGGATATAAATATACAATAACGGTAATTGGCACTAGTAATATTGGAACGGCTGATCTTACATTAGATGATAACAAAGTAAGAAATGGTGTTAATTTAGGTAATAGTAGTATATCATCAGACGATTTAATGATTGATAAAGCATCTTGTGTTGCACCAACTAATGTTCAAATATCAACTGCTGGAATTGTTACATGGACAGCTAGTTCAACTGCAAGCAGTTATGAGATTAGTATTGATAATGAAACATTCGCTACCGCTACAAGTGGAATTGATTATAAGAATACGATAATTGCCACATCGGGAACAAGAACAGTATATGTCCGTTCAGTATGTGATAGCACTTATTATTATACTCCAAGTGATAATGCAACAAAATCAATAAATGTATATAGTGTTTCATTGACTAATGGAACTGGTATAAGTACGGTTACAGGATCAGGCAATTATATTAGTGGTTCTACAGTAAATATTGGAGCCACAGTTGCTAGTAATTATTCGTGGGGTAATTGGACAGATAATAATAATGGTAATGCCCAAATAAGTACTGTCAGAACATATTCTGGGACAATCAGCAGCAATTGGAATTATCGTGCAAATGCAGTTGCAGACCAATATACAGTTGATTTTGATGACAATCGATTCAATACATCAGCAAGTTTGACTGCAGGCGGCTTGACTATATCATATAATTCAAATACACATGAGTTAACGATTGATGGTACGCAGACAGCATCAATTCAACTTCAAAATATACTGCAAACATTTACTGAAGGTGATACTTACAAAGCAACTTTAACTTATATTAGTGGAAGTGTAAGTTCAGGTGATGGCTCTAACTATCTTATATGTAATGATTTGAGAGGCCAAAATGTATCTGATGTTGTCCTTCAATATTGCTTGAAACCACCATCAGCATCAATCAATACTATTACAAAAACAATCACTGCTGATGCAGCAACAAATGGTAAGCGTTTATTTGCTATGTTATGGGTGCAATCAGAAAATCAAATAACATATACAAATTACAAAGTAAAGGTAGATTTTACTAAAGTTGAAACAAAAACGGTTACTTATGGTAGTACATATGGTACTTTGCCATCACCAACAAGGACAGGATATACTTTTGATGGTTGGTATACGGCAGAAACTGGAGGTACTAAAGTTCTTGCGACTAGTACATTATCAGTTAATGCCGATCATACATTATATGCTCATTGGACACCCGAGTCATATACAGTAACATTTGATGATAATAGATTTAATGCACCAGCAAGTATGACAGTTGATGATTTAACAGTTTCATATAATTCAAATACGCATGAATTAACAATTAATGGTACGCAGACAGCATCAATTCAACTTCAAAATATACTGCAAACATTTACTGAAGGTGATACGTATAAAGCAACTTTAACTTATATTAGTGGAAGTGTAAGTTCAGCTGATGGCTCTAACTATCTTATATGTAATGATTTGAGAGGTCAAAATGTATCTGATGTTGTCCTTCAATATTGTTTGAGACCACCATCAGCATCAATCAATACTGTTACAAAAACAATCACTGCTGATGCAGCGACAAATGGTAAGCGTTTATTTGCTATGTTATGGGTGCAATCAGCTAATCAAATAACATATACAAATTACAAAGTAAAGGTAGATTTTACTAAAGTAGAGACTAAAACAGTTACATATGGCAGTACATATGGTACTTTACCGGCACCAACAAGAGCAGGATATACTTTTGATGGTTGGTATACGGCAGAAACTGGAGGTACTAAAGTTCTTGCGACTAGTACATTATCAGTTAATGCCGATCATACATTATATGCTCATTGGACACCCGAGTCATATACAGTAACATTTGATGATAATAGATTTAATGCACCAGCAAGTATGACTGAAGGTGGATTAACAATAACCTATGATTCGGGTACACATGAATTAACAATAACTGGTACACAAGCGGCTGCTGTAAATCTTCAGCGAATTTTACATACATTTGTAGAGGGGGATACATATAATTCAACCTTGACATATGTAAGTGGTACGGTAACGGCAATAGATAATACTACCCATTATTTATGCAATGATGTGGTTAATAATAATGGAACAGTATATCAATATTGCATAACACCACCACTATCATCAAGTGTTACTAGGCAGAGGGTAATAACTGCTGATGCTGCCAATAATGGTACTCATCTACGTAGTTGGTTATATGCAGCAACTGGCAATAAAGTAACTTATACAAATTATAAAATCAGGGTAGATTTTACTAAAGTTGAGACAAAAGCAGTTACATATGGTAGTTCATATGGCACTTTGCCAACGCCGACTAGGACAGGATATACTTTTGATGGTTGGTATACGGCAGAAACTGGTGGAAGTAAAATAACTAATTCTTCATCTGTTTCAACCGCAGAAAATCATACATTGTATGCTCATTGGACAATAAAAGAACCGGCGCTTATAATAAATCCGAATGGTGGTAGTTATAACGGTTCAACGAGTAATACTCGTATAACACAGGCATATAATACAACCTATCAAGTTCTTAATAATCCAACTAGGGCAGGCTATGTCTTTAATGGTTGGACAATATCAGGTGATGGTACGTATAATCCATATGATACATCTATAAGTCCAACATCAACACAAACTATTAATTATAATTCTTCTAGTAGTACGTTACCTACAGTATATAATAATTCTGGCGGTGGAACGGTAACTTTATCAATGGTTAGTGATTCAACTGCTAGTGGTGGCTATGCCCTAAGAATGGTTACGAATGGTACGGCATCTCCTGGAGCCGGTGGTATGCATACAAGTATTTTACCAACAGATCCAAGTAGAATTAATGTAATCGAAATTCGTGCCAAAATACCTACAGGATATAATTTGAAACCAGGAGGAGTTAGTTATTATTATACAGGAATAGGTAGTAGTTATATTGTTAGGCCTACAGGAGGTACTGGTTCATGGAAAACATATTATTTAATTATCTATGGTGGTGATACTGGTACATTTTCTTCAGAATTATACTTATATATAACAGGAAGTAATAATACATCAGTTACATGGTATATCAATTCGGTAACTGTAAAAAGTTATACTAGAAGTCAGTTTAAATCAGTTTACCAATTTGGTGAGGCTGCTGGCACTTTGACAGCAAATTGGGCACTTAATGGTTCAAGAGTAAGATTTAATACAAATGGTGGATCATATAATACAACATATGTTAAAAATTGGACTAATGGTTATAACAGTGTATCAGCTAATTCTTCAGCTGATAGGCATATTAATTACAGTACTTCATATGCTACATTCCCAGCTGATAATTCTTATAATTGGACCCCTGATGACAGAGTTATATCAAAAACCGGATGTACTTTTACAGGTTGGTATACTGCGACATCAAATGGGACTAAAGTTTTCAACACAAATGGTACATTGGTAGCCTCGGTAAGTGGATATAGTGATGCTTCTAAAGCGTGGATAAAGTATGATGCCAATACAAATCTGTATGCCATATGGTCAGCTAATTCATATCAGGTATGCTACAATAAAAATACAACTGATACGGTATCAAGTATGCCTTCGGGATGTACATCATATACATATGCCTCTAGTGGAACGGTTAATTTAAACTCATCTGCTCCAACAAGAACAGGCTATACTTTTCAAGGCTGGTCAACATCATCAACAGCCACGACGGGAGATTATGCAGCTGGAGCTGCTTGGAGTAAGAGTAATGTACCTAATTCTGGGAATACAATTACTTTATATGCAATATGGAAAGCAAAGCCAGTATATATTTACTACAATCCAAATGGTGGTACTGTTGGTGGAACATATACAACATATAACGGTTGGATGTCAAGTGATGGCTCAACATATTATAAATATACAGTAAATAGTGGTGCAAGTGTCGATTTAATGAATTATAATGGTTCTAATTTTGGAATAACTAAAGAAGGTTATGAGCCACCGACAGCTAGTATTTGGTGCTTAAAGAATAGTACAACGGCATGTTATGATCAAACAACTAGTTATACATATGACCAATATAAAGCAAATGCCACTGAAAAAACAAGTAATTATGAATTAAATCTATATGTCAATTGGCAAGGAAAAGCATATACGGTTAAGTTTTATCGTGGTTTAGGAACTAGTGAAGGCGGCGATCCAACGTATCTTGGAAGTACTAGTTGTACATTTGGAACAACTTGTACTTTGAAAAAATACTCTAGTATGACAGCAGTCTTTCCTAGTTCAAGTGCAGGTTGGGGCTTTGCCGGCTGGAGTATTAGCCAGACTAGTACAACAAGAACGTATAGTGATCAGCAAAGTATCAATCCTTCATCATATACTGCGACTTTAAATTTATATGCTGTTGGTTCAAGAACGGTAACTTACTATCGACCAACGACTGCCAGTCCATCAACTAATGATACGGTAACATATACGCAATATTGGATTCCGTATACGAATTCGACGACATATGCAACATCTGTAACGGTACCGGCTGGTAGAAGTATTGGTAATAGCTGGACGTTCCAATGTTATCGTGCTAATGATACTGCATCTTCAACATGTGGAATTAATGCAAGTTATAATGGTTCAACTTATAATATTCCAGTTGGTAATTTGGTAACATATAGATCAATATATAATAGATCATTAAGTTTGGTTTACAATAAGAATGGTGGTACCGGTACAGCTCCGTCGACTCAATCTGCAACACAGTACTATAATAGTGGTACTACTAGCGGAGCAAATACAGTCGGTGCAACTTTCACTTTAGCTGCCAACACTTTGACCAAAACAGGTAACAACTTTAATGGTTGGGCCGAAAGCAGTTCGGCTACTTCAGGAACGGCAGCTGGCGGAACAATTACATATAATCCTGGATTAACATCTACCACATTAACTAAGAATGTGTATGCTACATGGACTCCTAAACCTGTATATATTTACTACAATCCAAATGGTGGTACTGTTGGTGGAACATTTACAACATATAACGATTGGATGTCAAGTGATGGCTCATCGTATTATAAACAAGTAGTAAATAGTGGCGGAAGTACAGATTTAGTTAATTATAATGCTTCAGCTTTTGGAATAACTAAAAAAGGTTATGTACCACCGACAGCTAGTATATGGTGTTTAAAGAATAGTACAACGGTATGTTATGATCAAACAACTAGTTATACATATGCCCAATATAAAGCAAATGCTACTGAAAAAACTTCTTATTATGATTTGAGTCTATATGTCAATTGGGCACCTGTTACATATTCAATTTCTTATAACTTAAATGGTGGCTCGCATGGTACTAATCATCCAACTAGTGCAACTTATGGTGCAAGTCCATTTGCGATATCTGCGCCATCAAAATCGGGATACACATTTACAGGTTGGACAAGTACGACACTTGGTACAACAGCTAAAGCATGTACAGGAACAGCTACATCAACATGTGCCAATTGGGGTGGTGAAAAAACAGCAAGAGGATATTATACAAATTTAAGTGATTCAACTACTGGCGTTACGTTAGTAGCTAATTGGGTATCTAATACGACATATACAGTTAAGGTATTTAAATGCTTAATGTATACGACAACTCCAAAAAGGACAGCAAATTATCAATCATATGATAGTTATAGTGCATGTAATTCAGCTTGTACTGGAACATGCTATAGTGAAACAGGCACAGCATATACTTGTGTATGGTATACAAATTCATGTTCAAGTCCATATTCTTTATCAGGAAGTACATGTGTTGCTTATTTATCACAAGAACAATCATCGCAAACTGGTCAAACATCATGTACGCCAGTTACAAACTATACAACATGTAATAGTAGTCATGTTAATGAAACTAATACAACATGTACTGAAGAATAATAGTATTAAAAGTCAATACGAAAGTATTGACTTTTTTAGTGGTATTATGTTATATTTAATGGGACTGCGGTGATTTTGTTTGATGTGAATACGTTTTTTTTAAGAAAAGAAGCGTTTTTTTGCGTTGTATGGGAGGTATATTTTGGAATTAGCAAAGGAAGAAATTATACTCGAAGAAAAACGACTCGAAGATACGATTAAACTTATTCGTAGTAAGATTAGCGTATTAGGACAAGAATTATATGATCGGGATGAAAAAGTACTAGAATTTAAAAAGTTCATGTGGGATAGTCGGGCTGATATGGACGGGGCAGAACTTAAGACAATGATGTCTGATAATGATTTAGAAATTAGAATGATGATGAATAAGGGGGAATATTTACAAAAACTATTTAAGGTGCAAAATAAACCATATTTTGGAAGAGTAATTTTTAAATCAGATAATAATACTGATGATGTATATATTGGAATTACGCATATTATCGATGATGAGAATAACTACTATGTCCATGATTGGCGAAGTCCAATTTGTAATTTGTTTTATGACTTTGAAGTGGGAAAAGCTAACTATTTAGCTCCAATGGGAAGAATATATGGTGAAATTACTAAGAAAAGACAATATACGATTAAAGATGGTAAACTAATTCATGTTTTTGATAATAATATTAATATCGATGATGAATTATTACAAGAAGTATTAGCTAGTGAATCAACAGATAAAATGAAAAATATTGTCGATACAATTCAAGCAGAACAAAATAAAGTAATCCGTAATACCGAAGATAAGAATCTAATCGTAGAAGGAATTGCCGGATCTGGAAAGACAAGTGTTGCCTTACATCGTATTGCCTTTCTTTTATATAAAATTCCTAATTTAAAATCAAATAACGTTTTAATCTTTTCTCCAAATAAAATATTTTCTGAATATATTTCAAATGTTTTGCCAGAACTTGGGGAAGAGAACACAATGCAGACAACAATAAATGATTTTCTTGATATGGAAATTAAAGAATTCGAGAAAGTAGAAACATTTACCGCTTTTATTGAAAGAAGTTATACAGACAGAGAAGATTATGAATTTATTAAATATAAACAAAGTGATATGGTATATGAAGATATTGATAGATATATTGATAAATTGACAAGGAAACTTAGATTTGTAGATGATTTATTTACTAGGGATTATAGTTATACGGTAGATGAGCTTAATCTAATGTTAAAAGATAGATATAGTAAATTTTCAATAAGTGAAAGACTAAATTTTATGGCTGATAAAATTAGCGAAGTTAATTTTAAAGGGAGTTTGGGGAAATCAAAGAAAATTTTAAGTGAATTATATGAAAGATTAAATATTAAATTAAAGTTAATTGATATTTATGTTGACTTTTTTAAAAGCGAAGACAGTTTATTAAAAAGAGATATTAGTGATATTAAAAATAATCGAAAGTTACTTAATTATGATGATGCATGTTTATACGTTTATATGAAATGTAAATTATATGGATATAATTACAATACTTGGGTTAAAGAAATTGTTATTGATGAAGCTCAAGATTATTCAATGGGACAAATTAAACTAATTAGTAAAATATTTAAAAATGCATCTTTTACAATTCTTGGAGATATCAATCAAACAATTAATCCGTACTATAAATATGATAGTTTAGAAGATTTGTGTAAAATATTAGATGATGCCAAATATATAGAACTTACTAAAACATATCGTTCTACAGAAGAAATAATTAATTATAGTAATAAAGTATTAGGACTAAATCATATAAGCGCCGTAAGAAGAAATGAAAGTATGCCAGTAATTATAAAAGAAGAAAATGACTTAAATAATCAATTGCGTGAAGATATAAAAAGTGGTACTGGTAAAAGCCTGGCAATTATTACTAAAAATCAATCGGAATGTGATAAAATATATAATCTTTTAAAAGATACTGGAATATCTAAAATTGATAATAATAGTAAAAAATTTAATCGTGATTTAATAGTGGTACCGGTATATATGGCAAAGGGGCTAGAGTTTGATAGTGTAATTATTTATACAGATAAAAACAATAGATATACAGATAGAGAAAAATACTTATATTATGTAGCTATCACAAGAGCACAACATAGGTTAGTAGTATATAATCAAAAGTAAATTTAAAGTCTATATGAAGTTTAAACATATTAAATCATCAATTAATTTGCGCTATTTTAATAATTATGTTATATTTATAATGGTGATAATATGAGAAAATATAATTTAATAATATTTATTATTTTATTATTCTCTTTCAGTATTGATCATGCTTTTTGTGAAGAAGTTAATATTAAAACATATGATGCAAGTAGCGAGAACAATTTAAGTTTTTGGGAAAGTAAGATTAAAAATGCTAATTCCATTTCTATGGTTAAATCGATAGCCGATAAAAATAATGAGATAAATCATTTGTATATGGTTACTAAGTACTATTCGGCTCATCCTAATGATGATATAACGTTACTATGTATTTCGGGTTTTTGCGATAATACACAAATTGATGAAGATAAAAAATTATCAATTAATTTAGATTTAGATTCATCTTTAAATTATGATGATGTTAGAATTAAAATAAATTATTTATCTGTAAATAGGGAAGCACAGATTGAAATTAACGTGCTTGATTTTGATAGTTTAAGTTTTTATGTTTATGATGATAATAATGATTATGGTAGTTTTAAGATAGATGATGCTAGGTATTTAGGAGTATTTACAAGAAATGTTTTAATAAGTCAAAATCCTGATAAGTATAATTTAATTTATGAAGATAATTATGAAATTGTTTCTGAAAATTTGATGTTAAATAATGATTTAAAAAATAATTGTCATGATGGATGCGATTTAAAAATTAAAATAATTCCTTTTGATAAATATCATGCATCTAGTTCCCATTTTGCAATTAGAGAAATTAAAATAGATGGATACAGAAATGGAGAAGTTTATCAAAAAGAAGTAATTAGAAAAATAAACAATCAACAAGTTATAAATGATATAAGAACAAGAATTGCGTATCGTATGTTTTATAGTGCTTCAGTTAAATATACTCCAAATAATAGTTTTACGCTGGCAGCTAGTGATAATTTAAACAATGTTAATGCAACATACAATAATGGCATATATTATTATGGATTACCTTATGGTGGAGAAAAGATTTCCTCTGTCGAAGAATTTAAAACTAGAATTGATAATTTAACTTATGATGAAGCAAATTCGATAAATGGTTTTTCTTGTTCTACTTCAGCGATGGATGCAGTAACTAAAAATACTAATATATATACAAGCCTCGATTGGAGTGGCAAAGTCTTTTATTCTCCGGATACTAAATTAGTCGATTGTCCAAGTAGTATTAATGGTTATATTTCTAGTGCAAGTAGTACAATTGCAACGATTACTACGGAATGCAATAATATTGATAAAACTGCTTTGACAGGTTATACGGCGCCAGTGATAAGAGAAAGAATAAGTGAGCAACAAATGTTTTATCGCTATGCAAATATCAATATTGGCGATTTAATTGTTCATAAAGAGTCATGCGTTGATAGTAATGGCAACGTTATTAGTAATTGTGCTGCTTCAGGACATACCAGATTAGTTACTGAAAAACCAATAATTGTATTTAAACAGGATCAAAATGGCAATTACATTATTGATGGAGAAAATAGTTATATTTATGTAACTGAAATTACCAAAAAAGATGTTAGTGAAACGCTTAGCGAATGGGATGATTGGTCAAATATTAATTGGAAACAAGAAAATATAACTAATTTTAGAACAATGGAAAGAAAAATATATGGTAGTGGAGATTGTAATATTAATATTCAAACATCTTCACCGACAAAATTAGACTGTGAATTAGCCAATTCTCCAACAGAGTGGAATATTAGTTATAAATTATCGTTTAAAAGATTGTATGGTGAAACTAATTGGAATCATATTTATTTTCCTTTTACATTTAATACATATAATGATATTATTACTAATGGTTTTGAGGTTCCATATGCTAAATTAATTTATAATAATCATGAAGCAATATATTATGATGATCGATTATATAGTGATAATAATATAGTAACTAAAGAATTGGCAAGTGCAATTAAAACTAATAAACAATTGTTGGGAACAATAAAGACAAACTATAAATTGACAAAAATAAAATATGAAATAACATTGAAAGATAATAATATATTACAGTTTTTAGAATATCCGGTATATGCGACTAATAATATTCAAAATCGCTATTCAATGGCATATGAGAATAATTTGTCGCAAGTGCTTGATAATTTTGACAATATTTCAAGAATAAAAATAACGGTTTTATCAGTTGGCCCTAAATTAGAAAATATAAACAACAATGTTGTTAATGACAATGAACTTTATGATGAAATAAATGCATCTAATTCAATTGTTGTCTTTGATTATGATTATGATTCTTTACCAGAATATAAGGTAATTGATGAGAAAAATGTTGTGAGGACAAAAACTTCCTTGCTTAATAATTTAACGGTTAATAGTATAAAAGGGGCTAATGTAACAATTAATAGTTCTAATAGCGAACTTGCTACAGGTGATGAAATCAATATAACATTTAATAATACGAACGATATTGTTAGTTATTATTTAGCATTTCCTGGTGATGTTAATGACAATAGTATAATTGATTTGGATGATGCAAAGATAATTGCTAGACATATTGTGGATAAAAATGTAATTATCAATGATGCCAATTTAATCGCCGCTGATTATAATGATGATAATCAAATAAAAATGAATGATGTAGTTAAATTGTTAAAGAATATAAACTAGTTATATTAAAACTATTTACAAATTGAGAAACAATGCTATAATAATTATAGATTTATGAATGCGATGACGGGCTTGGAAACCTATCAGCAATGTGTTTTTGAGAGATTCTTCGGAATAAATAAAGTGGAACCGCGGTTATGTAATCGTCTTTATAATTTCGGGGATTTTTTCTTTAATAGGGGGGAAAAAATGAGAAATATTAGCAAAATGATTAAGTGCCGGGCAATATTTTTGCAAAGTCTTGCAACATTATATAATGGAGATTTCGTTTTTAATGAAGATTTCGATTTACTTTTGGATAGTTTCTTTGATAGTTATATTCATAGTAATTTTGATAAGTTTAATTTAATATATAATTTTAGATTGGAAGATGGTAAATTAGCAATTCATGAAGAAGATGAATGGCGTGAAATACTAATCAAATACATAAATTGTTTTAGAATAAATGACACTAAAAATATTATTAAATTATATAATGATGTAGGATTTAGTGATACTCAAAAATTAAGCGAATTAGCAGAAATGTTTTATGAATATCTAGCACTTATTAGTGATGATAAAGTAATGATAAAGAGTTAAGGAGGAAAAAAATGAAAGAAATTACAATGCAAGAAATGGTTAATTACTGCAAGCAATATGGCTTTATATTTCAAGGAAGTGAAATATATGGTGGGCTTGCTAATACGTGGGATTATGGTCCACTTGGAAGTAGACTTAAAAACAATATTAAGGATGCATGGAGAAAAAGATTTATTCAAGAAAGAAAGAATGCCTATGAATTAGATGCTGATATTTTAATGCATCCAAAAGTATGGGAAGCTTCAGGACACGTAGCTGGTTTTGCTGATCCACTAGTTGACTGCAAGGAATGTAAAACTAGACATAGAGTCGATAATTTAATTAATGATTATACAAAATCAACGATTGCTGACGGGATGACGGAAGAAGAAATGGTAAAATATCTAAAAGATAATAAAGTACCTTGTCCAAAATGTGGTAAAAGCAATTTTACGGATATTAGAGAATTTAATTTAATGTTTCAAACATATCGAGGTGTCACTAAAGATAATAAAAGTATTGTTTATTTAAGACCAGAAAATGCACAGGGAGAATATGTTAATTTTCTTAATGTACAAAGGTCTATGAGAGCAAAACTACCTTTTAGTATTGGCCAAATTGGTAAGGCATTTAGAAATGAAATAACACCGGGTAATTTTACTTTTAGAACAATCGAATTTGAACAAATGGAATATCAAACTTTCTGCAAAGAAGGGGATGATATGAAATTATATGAGTATTTCAAAGAATATGGTAAGAAATTCTATATGGATTTAGGATTACCGGAAGAAAAACTAAGATATCATGACCATGAAAAATTAGTATTCTATGCCAAAGCAGCTTGTGATATTGAATATTTATTCCCATTTGGTTGGGGGGAAATCAACGGAACACATAATAGAACCAACTATGATTTAACTCGTCATCAAGAGTATTCAGGTGAAAGACAAGAATATATTGATCCAGATACAAATGAAAAATTCATTCCATATATTGTCGAATCTACATATGGCCTTGATAGAACGGTTTTAGCAGTTTTATTTAATGCTTATTGCAAGGAAGAACTAGAGAACGATACTCGTGAAGTAATGAGATTTCATCCATATTTAGCACCATATAAATGTGCTATACTTCCACTAGTTAAGAAGTATCATAGTGAAAAAGCAATGGAAATATACGAGGAACTAAATAAACACTTTATGACTAGTTATGATGAAACGGGATCTATCGGTAAAAGATATCGTCGCCAAGATGCAATTGGAACACCTTTTGTAATAACAATTGATGATGAAACAATCAATAATGGCACAGTAACCATTAGGGATAGAGATACGATGAAACAAATAACTTTAAAACTAGATGAAATAGTCAAGTATATTGAAGAGAGAATTAAATTTTAATTTTCTCTTTTAATTTGTTTTTTTTTAAATACTATGATATAATACTCGGCCGATTGGGGATGGTAGTGTGACTTACATAAAAGATAGTATCTATCATACTAGTTTACCAATTATGGTAATCGATGATAATCAAAGATTTAAAAAATATCCACAAATTGGGTATGGTGAAGAAGGATCTATACATAGATATAATGATAAAAGAGCTTTTAAAGTATTCGATTTTTTTGAGGATAGAGAAAAATTAAAAAACAAGTTTAAAAAAATTGAAGAATTAGCAAGAATTAAGGATAAGTCTTTTTGCTTTCCACAAGGTTTAGTAGGGTATCTTGATTTAAAAAAAGAGGGATATTTTATGGAACTAGTAAAACCGATGGATAAATGCAGTGATTTTAGTAAACTGGATCAATTAAGAGATATGAAAAAGAGACTTGAATATCTGATAATGGCTGATAGGGCAATAGAGAGAATTCATAAAAAAGGAATTATTATTGGAGATATTCGTGATGGAAATATCATGATTAATAAATGTGGCGAAGTTAAATTTATTGATACGGATAACTATAAGTATGGAGATTATGATTATGATTTAATTCCCACTAGAAGTAAAAAGTTTGAACACACTTACGGAAAAGAAATAAATGGTATAGATAATGATAAATTTGTCTTTACGATGATGGCTTTGCAATATTTTATTCCTGGTCCTATTTTCTGGAAGCATAATGAGGTTGATTATTATAAAGAAATGGTTGAATTGCTTGAGGTAAGCGAAGAGGTAAAAGAAGGGTTAAGACTTATTTTATCTGATGCACCAGATAAACCATATGTTGGTAAAGTGTTAAAAAAAATTAATCCTGAGGAAATGATTATTTTACCTCAAAATGTTAAGAAATTAGAGCGAAAATATTAGAAAAGTGTCAAGAGAGCGTTTAATTTAGAAAACGCTTTCTTTTTGCTTGTTTTAATTAGGCTTTTATACTATAATTGGGTTAGAGGAGAATGTTAAAATGAAAGATTCTTTTAAAAATAAAAATATTTTAGTTATTCTTTTTGAACTTTTGATTATTGCTTTAGGAATAATTGGCATTACTTTTGCAACAAGTAAACTTCTTGATAGTAGGGCAGCAACGATGATTACTACCGATGAATATAATCTTGATTATGTAGGAGATAGTTATGTTACGATTAGTGACATTGAGCCAATGGATGATAGTCTAGTAAATTATGCGACAACTGAGAATGTTATTCGTTTAGCTTTTTCGGTTAAAGGTGTAAGAAATAATAATGATGATAAATTAATATATGATGTAATGCTAAATGAGATGGATATCGATTGTTCATTATTAAATAAGTATACGAAATGGAATTTATATAAAAATGGAAAATTAATATCTAATGGTAGTTTAGATCCACTTTTTGATGGAGCCGTACTTAGCGATAGTATGAGACTTACAACAATTCAAGAAAATTTACCAAGATATGATAAAGATTATGATAATTATGTACTAATATTTTGGATTAGTGAATCTTGTGATGATTTAGAGACTTGTGAATTGATTGATCAAAGTGATATAGTAAATAGCAAGATGAACATGAAAGTATTTATTGCCCTTTATAGTGGTGCTAAAAAGAAATATGAGAGGGTACCTAATTATGATGGAACATGTGCTAACAAGCCAGAACTTTATAATAATATGGTGCCAGTAAATTATAACAATGGTGAATGGGTTGTAGCAGATAAAGATAATGGTAATCAGTATAATTTATGGTATAGTTATGCTAATCAAAAATGGGCTAATGCTGTCGTAGTCAACGATGCTAATAAATATCAAAATGTTGGTACTGTGATCGATAGTAGTGATGTTTTAGGTTACTTTGTATGGATTCCTAGATTTAGATATAAATTATGGAATGTAGGAAGTGAAATAACTGATAGTTATAATGCTTATGATGATGGTATTGATGTTGTCTTTGAAAATGGTTTAAATAAAACCGATAATGAAAAAGTTAACGGTAATTATTATACTCATCCAGCTTTTGGTGATAGTTTAAGAGGTGTTTGGGTTAGTAAATATGAGATTAGTAAAGACAATGATATGTATCGCTTTGTCGGTGGTGTTGAAGGCTATTACGGTGATACTTTAGATAACTATAAAACAATTGCAACTACTATTAGTGATAGTTATAAATTAGGTAGTAGGGCAGAAAGCCATATGATTAATAATCAAGAATGGGGAGCTACATTATATTTATCACATTCTAAATATGGTGTTTGTGCTGGAGATGGTTGCAGTAGTATTGCTACCAATGGAACATATATTGCTGGAAATAACAGACAGGATACCACAACTAGAAATATATATGGTGTATATGATATGGCTGGTGCTAGTGGCGAATATGTTTTAGGTAAATCTACTATCGGAACAGCAACATCAGAAGTTGTTTTAGCTAATAAAAATACATGGTATAATGGTATGGGAGCATTAAGTGATAGAGACTATATCATTCGTGGCGGTTTAGATAAAAGTTTATTCTATTTTGGTGATATCAAAATGGATAGTACAGCCAATAGTACAAGAATATGTTTAATTAGTAAAAAAGGTGATTAGAAATAATCACCTTTTTTTATTATGTGTTCGCCATATAATATTTAATATATATTAAATATTAATTTATTAAAAATACAATATATTATGTTGCAAATAATACTATATTTTGGTATACTTTATATAAGAATAGAATTTGATAGTTCTATTCATTGGTGACCAAAATGGAAAAGAAAAAAATTACAATCCTTACAATTGTTGTTTTTGTCGTGGGTCTAATCATAGCAGGATCAAGCTATGCCTTTTGGTCGTGGACTAGTAATATAAATAAAAACTTAGTTTTTAATACTGCTAGTAATTTAAGAAATTATATTGTCTATAATGAAGGAGAATCAGCTTTTACTGGTGAACTTCAAGTAAGTAATAGCTATCAAACCGGAAGTGTACATGCAACTGTTTCAATTTATAAAACTACAAATGTTAATATGCTTGCTACATTACATATGGATGTTAATCAAATTGGCCCTAATATGAAAAATAGTACGGCTTTAAAATGGGTAGTAACGGAAGGTACAGTATCAAATGTAGGAAGTGAACTTGCTCATGGTAATTTTGTTGGAGCAAATAATGGGGATTTATTAACATTAGTACCTGATATAAATATTACGACTACAGAAGCATTCTATACAGTATGGATTTGGATAGATTCATCAGAAAATCCATCAGATAACATATCAGGTGAAACCTTAGATACCGATATTTGGATGGAAATAAATCAAGTAGAGGGATCTGAAGATAGATATGAAATAACAAATACTAATGCTCATTATCAACAAGTTAGTGCAACAGTTGTAGATAATAAATACAAAGTAACTCGTTATGCCATAACGACAACAAATAGTGACCCATCTACTTGGACAACAATTACACCAACAACTGAACAAAACAATGTCTATACTTTAAATGAATCAGTAAGTGGTACAGGAACATATTATATTTGGTTTATGGATAGTGAAGGTCGTGTAACATGTGAACAAGTTGTTGTAACTGAAGTAGATACCACTAAACCAAGTTGTAGTTGGGGAGCGTTTACACCTAATACAGTTCAAAATAATGCGACATCTTCAGTAACATTAACATGTACCGATAGTGAATCAGGAATAGGTGTATATAACTTACAAGCAAGCGATTTTACACCATCAAATAATAAGATAACGGTAACAAATGTAACTAGAGAAAGTGTAACTAATGGATATAAATATACAATTACAGTAACTGGTACTACAAATGATGGTACATCACATCTTACAGTTGATGCTAACAAGATTAGAAATGGTGCTGGGTTAGGTAACTTAAGTACTTCATCTGGTGATATAAGTGTCGTAAATGTTATAAATATTACTTTGGATAATGCTAGTGCTACGACTAATGGTACAAGTACAATTTATTTAAGTTATAATGATGGAATATATTTAGATAGTGGATTAATTAATCAAATGACGGATAGTACTAATCCAATTACAATACCTGTAAGAACATATTATAGTTTTTTAGGTTATTATGATAATACGACTCAAATGATAGATAGTGATGGACATATTACAAGCAACTTTACTAATACACTTTATAGTAGTGCTAAGACCTTAAATGCACATTGGCAGGATACAACATCACCAATAGCTTCACTTTCAGTTAGTATTACTAATAATACGATAAATGCAACAGCGACTGTTTCAGATAATGGTGATGGTTTTGATGGAAACTATCATTGGTTAGTTTCAACAAGTAATACTTGTGATCAAAATGTTGATATAAATGATTTTACAACGACAACAACTAATACGTATTCACATGTAATGCAAGATAATAATTTATATTATGTATGTTTAATGGTTAAAGATAATGCTGATAATGAAACATATTCTGTTTCTCAAGGATTAAGTAATATAGTAGTATCATTTAATTCAAAAACTGCAGACAATATATCATTTTCTAATAAATATGTAGCTTATAATCAAGTTTATGGTGAATTTCCAACTACAACTAAAACAGGATATACATTAAAAGGTTGGAGTTTAGCCGAAGATGCTTCCTATATTCCTAATACATATCAGCAAGTTGAGTATCTTCAGTCTACAGGTACGCAATATATTGATACGGGATATATACCAAATGAAAACTCTAGGTTATGGTTAGATTATCAACCAACTGAAGCACAGTCAAAGATTTATGCTGGAGCTAGAAATGAGTCTTCTTCACCAAAGGTATATTTTACAATTAATTCAGGATCTAATAATACTAAAATGTATGCTTCTTGGGGAACAACCGTAAATTACAATATAGGGCCAATGACAACCGATAGAGTGAGAACGGAGATTGGATCTGAAGGTATTTACTATAATGATGAATATGTAACAATGCCTGGAGAAACAGTATGGAGCAATATATCATATTCAGTATATTTATTTGCAGTACAAGAATCTAGTAATACAGCATCATTAAATGCAAGTGTAAAAATATATGAAGCCAAAATATATGAGGGAAATACACTTATTCATCATATGATTCCATGTTATAGGAAAAGCGATAATGTTAGAGGAATGTATGATGCAATCAGTGGTGAATTTTATACTAATAGTGGAACTGGTACATTTGGTATTGGTAGTGATGTAAACAATTATGTTACGGAATCAACAACTGTTAGCAAAAACGAAAATCACACATTATATGCTGTATGGAAAGATGAAGAGGCACCAACTGGTACATTAACACTTTCAGATGACAATTGGATAATTACGGCTACGGTTAGTGCAAGTGATACAGGCTCTGGTGTAAAACCTAGATATGGTTTTAAAATGATTGATACAAATAATTGTAATTCATCAGTTACAGGATTTGTTGAGACAAGTGTTAATAGTTATACTTTTTCTGATTCGTTAAAATACTATGTATGTGTTAGAATTCAAGATAACGAAGGCAATTATAATTATTTATCTCAAAGAATTCCAGCAAGTTATTACTTATATACTGGTGATGTACAATCATTTACAGCACCTTCTGATGGATATTATTTTGTTGAAACATATGGTGCTCAGGGTGGAGAAGAGACAAATGGTGGATATTCTTCTGGATATATTGAACTGAACGCTAATGATGTATTATACGTTTATGTTGGTGGAAGTGGAGCTGAACGTGATAGTACAGGTTTAGGTGGCTGGAATGGCGGAGGCAATACATTAGATAATGGTAATGGTAAAAAAGGTCCTGCCGGTGGTGGTGCTACCGATATTAGACTTACTAATGGTGCTTGGGATAATGCAACATCACTTAATTCACGAATAATGGTTGCTGGTGGAGGTAGTGGTTGGTATGGCGTTGGTGGTACTTTAGTTGGTAAGCCTGGCCAAGAAACAAGTTATCAATATTATCAACACGTTGGAAAAGGAGGGGCTCAAACTGCCGGTGGAGGTGAACCAATTATTTATAGTACAGCTACTTCAAATGGTACGGCTGGTGGTTTTGGAACTGGAGGTACTGGCGGTGGAAGTAGAAGCGGCACAACAACAGGCGGCGGAGCAGGTGGTGGCGGTGGCTACTACGGTGGCTCTGGAGCATCTGGAATAGCTGATGGTGTATTAGGTGGTGGTGGCGGTTCGTCATTCATCTCAGGATATGCTGGAGCTAATGCAATAACGTCAGCATCAGATCGAACACATACGAATAATACTAAACATTATAGTAACAAATACTTTATTGATAATAAAATGACGGCTGGAGTAAATTCTGGTAATGGTAGAGCAAGAATAAAGCCAGTAGATAGTATTCCTCAAAGAGTAAATACTGATCTTAATAATGTAAGATATGTTAAAGATTGCATAAGTGGAAATTCTCAAGACGATTATAATACTTGGGTTGAAATTGAAGTAATTGAGAATGGTGTCAACATAGCTGATGGTATAACTGCAACGGGTATTACGCCATACTATGGATATGATATATCATATTTAACAAATGGTGATATTACTCCTTTAGAATATGTACAAAGTTCAGTTATTGGTTCACCATCATGTGTGATACTTGACCTAGGTGAAACATATAACGTAGATGAAATTGCGGTATGGCATATTTGGAACGATGGAAGAACATATAATAATAATGTTACATATGTATCAAATGATGGCATATTATATGTACCAGTTATAAATAATCAAACACCAGAAACGTCAAATGGTAAAAGAGTAACAGCGTGGGATAATCCACTTGAAGATAATACTCCAAGAGCTGAATTTAATTATACTGGTGATTATCAAACATTTACTGTTCCAGAAAGTGGTTACTATAAAATAGAAACTTGGGGAGCAGAAGGTGGCTTTGCCAATTATAGTACGAAATATAATGGTGGAGCTGGTGGTTATTCATCTGGTTATATAAATTTAACAGCTAATGATACATTATACATATATGTAGGAGGCATGGGCTCATCAGTAAGTGGTACATCAAGCGCAACTGTTACTGATAATGGCTTTGGTTATAATGGCGGTGGGCCTGCTGGATTTTATGCATCAAATTCTAATGGTGGTGGCGGCGGCGGAGCTACTGACGTTAGAACAGTTAGTGGAGCATGGAATGATACTACATCACTTAATTCAAGAATAATGGTTGCAGGTGGTGGTGGAGCTGCAAGATCACATTCTAGTACTCCAAGATACTCTGGCACAGGTGGTACTGGAGGTGGATTAATAGCTGGTAATGGTGTAGCTGGTAATACTTATTGTTATGCTCTTGGTATTGGAGGTAAACAAAACACAGCAGGAACTTCTACTACTTGTAGTAGTGATGGTCATGCATATTCGAATAATGCTTTGTTTGGTTATGGATGGTATGATTATAGTACCACGGTTGCTTATCAAAGTGGCAATACTACTGCCGAAGGTGGAGGTGGTGGTTACTATGGTGGTGGTATTGGATATCACGCACCATCTGGTGGAGGTTCATCATTCATCTCTGGATATGCTGGCGTAAATGCTATAACATCCGCATCAGATAGAACACATACAAATAATACAAAACATTATAGTAATAAATACTTTATAAATGGAAGTATGTCTAGTGGTGTAAATACTGGAAATGGTAAAGCAACGGTGACATATGCTGGTGCCACAATGCCAAGAACTAATACAGATCTTAATAATGTAAGATATATTAAAGATTGTATAAATGGAAGTAGTTCAAATATAGGTAATCATTGGGTTGAATTACAAGCAATACAAAATGGAATAAATTTAGCTAAAAATAAAGCTGTAACTGGCACTCATTCAGAAAAAACCGATCGACCATATAGTGTTATTACTGATGGATTGCTGCTAACTACTTCTACAATGTATGCAGCGCCATCATATGATGGTGGTATGCAATGTATCACAGTTGATTTAGGTGCAACATATAATCTGGATGAAATAGCAATATGGCATTTTTATGATGATGGTAGAACATATTATGATAATACAACATCTGTATCTAGTGATAATATTTTCTTCATACCAGTTATTAATAGACAAGAAGCAGAAACAGCTAATGGTAAGAGAGTTAGTGCTTGGGATCAACCTCTTGCTGATAATGAGCCTAGAGCAATATATTATTATATTGGTAATTATCAAACGTTTACGGCTCCACAAAGTGGATATTATAAGATTGAAGCATGGGGTGCTCAAGGTGGTGGTGGTCCTAAAGGTGGTTACGTATCAGGTTATATTAATTTAACCGCTAATGACACACTATATATTTATGCTGGTGGTAAGGGATTATCCTCAAACTCTAGTTCCGGAACTGGTGGCTATAATGGTGGTGGGTCTACTGAAGCAACTAGTGGGAAACGTGGGCCTACTGGCGGTGGAGCTACGGATATTAGATTAGTTAGTGGTACTTGGAACAATGCGACATCACTAAACTCAAGGATTATGGTTGCGGCTGGTGGCGGCGGATATTATAATACGGCAAGTTATGGTATCGGCGGTGGTTTGCTAGGAGTAGATGGAGCTGATTCTGCATACACATATTATGTAAGTGTCGGTAAAGCCGGTATGCAACGATCTGGTGGAGCAACACCTACTAAAGATAGTGGAGCTAGTACAAATGGAACAGCTGGTGGATTTGGAACAGGTGGAAAGGGTGGTGCTAGTGGTACTGGTGTATCTACTGGCGGCGGCTCTGGTGGTGGCGGTGGCTACTACGGTGGATCTGGAGCTTCTGGGCTATCGAATGGTTCATTTGGTGCTGGTGGTGGTTCCTCATTTATCTCAGGATATGCTGGAGTTAATGCGATAACATCGGCATCAGATAGGACACATACAAATAATACAAAACATTATAGTAATAAATACTTTATTGATAGTACAATGTCATCTGGTGTTAGTTCAGATAATGGTCAAGTTATTATTAAATATGCGGGTCCATCGCATTCAAGTGTAAATAGCGCTCTTAATGGTATTAGATATATTAAGGATTGCATCAATGGTAATACATTAAATACATACAATCAATGGATAGAGATTCAAGCAATTCAAGATGGTGTTAATCTTGCCAAAAACAAAACTATAACTGGTACAGCGAATGCTGAATCTGGTTATGAATATACATATATTGTTGATGGTATGATTGATAATTCTAAATATGGTAGAACCCCAAGCAATAGTGGGCTTCAATGTGTAACAATTGATTTGGAAAATACATATGATTTGGATGAAGTAGCCGTATGGCATGTATGGACTGATGGTAGATCATTTAATGATAATGTAACATATGTATCAAGTAATAATACGGATTGGGCAATTATTATTGCTAATGAGGATGTTGAAACCCATAATGGTAAGAGATTCAATAGATGGCAGGAATATAATCAATACATTGAATGCGAGGCAGGAACATATCTTGCTGCTGGAGGAACGACATGTATTACATGTCCAGCAGGATCAGCTTGCCCGGGTGGTATATATGAATATAGTATGACTAGTGCTAATGGTATTAATGCTTGTGCTGCCGGTAAATTCTCAACTGGTGGAGCTGAAAGTTGTACTAACTGTGTTGCGGGATCATATAGTGGAACTGGAGCTTCAGGATGTATAGCTTGTGCTGCTGGTAAAACAAATACAGCAGGATCAGGTAGTTGTTCATCTAATTGTTCAAATAGTGCTGGTGTAAGTACATGGTACACACCAACATGGAATAGTAACAATACAATGACTAATTCATGTAAGGTAAATACTTGTAGTAGTTCTTACCATATAAATGGCAATGCTTGTGCTAAGAATTCTTATACCAAGACACAAGTTGATTGTGTGTATACATCATATAAAGCAACTTCTAGTAGTGCTAGTTTCACATATGGTGGAAATCAAAGTGGGTGTACTTCAGCTTGCTCTGCATATAGTGGCACGTGTTCTGCTTTAAATGGTAGTCCTTCATCAGCTACCTTGTGGCGCTGCACGTACACCAAATATACTTGTCCAAACTATGGTGCTACGTTAGCAAGTAATCATAGATGTTATTACACTACGACACAGACAACTACATCGACAACAACAGATTGTACACCAAAGACAGAGTTTAGTACATGTAATTATAGTAATCGTGGTAAATCTAATGTTACTTGTAGTTAAAGTCAATACGAAAGTATTGGCTTTTCTTATTCTTTGTTATATAATTATATTAGGTGATAAGGTATGAATAGGAAAGGTTTTACTTTAGTTGAACTTTTAGCAACAATTGTATTACTGGCATTAGTCGTAGGAATTAGTTCTTATGCGATTACTAATATAATAAAGAGTTCAAAGGAAAAAAATTATAATTTACTTATAAGTAATGTTAAAGATGCTAGTGAATTATATTATGAAGAATGTAGGTATGCTGATGGTAATAATAGTGGGATAACTTGTACAGTTAATGCTGATGGTAGTTATCAAGTTACCTTGGGTAATTTAGTTAGTTATGGATATTTAAAAGGAAATGGAACAATTAAATCATCAACAAATGAGCAAAATATTGGAAAGTATACAATACTTAATCCTAAGGATAATAAGTCAATTGCTAGTTGTAAGATAAAAATTACTTATACTTCTGGCAAAATAAATGTTAGTGCTATCACTACTACTGGAAGTTGTCCTGTGGAGTATTAAGATGATTGGTAATGATTGGGATAAGGTATTGGAAGAAGAGTATAAAAAGGAATATTTTTTAAAGATAAAAGATATCGTTAGAAATGAATATCAAAGTAAGACTATTTTTCCACCGGCTAAACGTGTTTTTTATGCTTTTAGAGAAACCCCGTATAAAGATACGAAGGTTGTTATTTTGGGACAAGATCCATATCATGGTGTAGGTGAAGCAAATGGCTTATGTTTTTCGGTAAACGAGGGGATAACTATGCCACCATCGCTTAAAAATATATATAAAGAATTATATGATGATTTAGGAATAGCAAGGACAAACACGGATTTATCTGATTGGGCACATGAGGGAGTATTACTTTTAAATAGTGTTTTAACTGTCGAAAAAGATAAACCAGCCAGTCATAAATTTGTTGGTTGGGAAGAATTTACGGATAATGTTATTAAAAAATTAAATGAAAAAGATACACCAGTTGTATTTATTCTTTGGGGTAACTACGCTAAAGGAAAAGCAAAATATATCACAAATCCTAAGCATTTAATTATTAGTTCTAGTCATCCAAGCCCATTTTCAGTTAATTATGGTTTTTTTGGAAGTAAACCTTTTTCTAGGACAAATAAATTTTTAAAAGATAATGGCTTAAAAGAAATAGAGTGGTAAGATGTTAGGCGTTTATATACATATTCCATTTTGTAATAAGATATGCAATTATTGTGATTTTTGTAAGGTTTTATATAACAAAAAATATATTAATGATTATTTAGATAAATTAAGTTTAGAAATTAAAGAAAGATACAAGAAAGAGATGGTTAAGACTATTTATATTGGGGGAGGAACACCTAGTAGTCTCGATACATTTGAATTAGATAAACTTTTAAGTATTGCTTCAATTTTCAAGTTAGATAATGATTATGAATATACGATTGAGTTTAATATTGAGGATATTGATATCGATAAGATAAATTTATTTAAAAGTTATGGCATAAATAGGATTAGTTTTGGAGTGGAATCATTTGATAAAAATATTCAAGAAATATTAGGAAGAAGTCATAATGAAGATATGATATTTGATAATATTTATTTAACTAAAAAATATTTTGATAATATCAGTATTGATTTGATTTATGGTGTTAATGATAATATAGAGATAGTTAAAAGTGATGTCAATAAGTTTTTAGAGTTAGATATTCCCCATGTAAGTTTTTATTCATTGATTTTGGAAGAACATACAAAATTATATATCGATAAGCATGAATATATTGATGAAGAAATAGACCGGGAGATGTATGAATATATATGTCTTGAATTAAAAAAACATGGATATCATCATTATGAAATTAGTAATTATGCCAAAGATGGTTATGAGAGTTTGCATAATACTAATTACTGGTTAAATGGTAATTATTATGGTTTTGGTTTAGGCGCTGTGAGTTTTCTTCAAAATCATCGAATTAGTAATACTAAAAATATGCATAAGTACTTGGATGGTAAATACTTAAGTAGTGATGTATATGAAGATATAACTACTTGTAAAGAAAATGATTTAATTTTAGGGCTTAGATTAGTTAAGGGAATTAATGTTAATAATTTTAATTTAAAATATAATGACGATTTATTAAAGAAAAAAGTAATTAAGGAACTTATAGATGATAATTATTTGGAAGTAATAAATGGTTATTTGAGATGTAAGAAAGAGTTTTTATATTTAGAAAATTACTTTTTAGAAAAAATTATAGGGAGTGAGTTATGACAAAGTTTTTACTTAGTAAGAAATTTATATTGCCAGTAATGTATATAATTATCGGGGTGATTGTTTATAACATTATTAAGTTTTTAATGAAGAGACTTAGTAAGACAAAATATGCTGATAGAAAGAAAAAAACAATTATCGAATTGCTTAGAAATATTGTTAAATATTTAATACTAATATTTGTTGTTTTAGCAATATTATCGGTATATGGCGTTGATACCTCCGGTTTAGTTACTTCAATTGGAGTGGCTGGAGTTATTATTGGTCTTGCTTTACAAGATATTGTGGCTGACTTTTTAGCAGGAGTACTTATTTTATTTGATAATCATTTTGCAATTGGTGATATTGTAACAATTGATGGATTTACGGGTGAAGTAGTTAATTTTGGTTTGATGACCACTAAAATAAAAGCAGCAACTGGTGAAGTAATGATTTTATCAAATGCGGCTTTTAGAAAAGTAATTAATTATAATATGAATAATACAACGCATTATATTAATATCGATGTTGCGTATGATACTGATATAGATAAGTTAGAGAAATGTTTAATGGAAATGACAGATGAAGTAGAGAAGATTGACGGATACCTTGGTAATTATAAATTGCTAGGAATTCAGGAATTTGCTAGTAGTAGTATTAAATATATGGTAATGTTAGATTGTAAGACTAATATTAGATTTCAAGTTAAAAGAGATTTTAATATGATTCTTAAGAGATACTTAGATAAATATAAGATTGAAATACCTTATACGAAAGTTGATGTTAACATTAGAGGAAAAAATGAATAAAATTAAATATTTTGAAACTGAAATTAATTATATTAGTGATAAAATTAAAAGAGAAGATATTAAATATTTAATTAATTTGCTTCCAGATTATTTCTTTAGAGTGCCAGCTTCTAGTACAGGTAAATATCATCCAAAATTTGCATGTAGTGAGCACGGACTACTTAAGCATACGAAACTAGCTGTTAGGATTGCCTATGACTTATTAGCAATAAATGATAGTTTTAGTGAAGATGAAAAAGATTTAATTATTATGGCATTAATTATGCATGATGGGTTAAAAAAAGGAATAGAGGAAGAAAAACATACACGTTTTGATCATCCACTCTTGGTTTCTAAATTAATTATGGAACATGTAAAAGAATTAAAAACGGACACGGATGCAGTTAGAAAAATGTGTATGATGATCGAGAGTCATATGGGTAAATGGAATACCGATAAACATAGTAAAATAGTATTACCACTACCCAATGATAAACTTAGTAAATTTGTTCATATGTGCGATTATTTGGCAAGTAGAAAATATCTAAATGTCAAATTTGATAAATTAGAAATCGTGTAAGGAGTAGGAGTAGTAGTAATGAGTGAACTAAAAATCATTGTACCAGAAAATTTTAAGGAGTTTGGAGACAAGGTAAACAAAAGAATTCAAACAATTAGGAAGACAAATGATAATTTCTTGGTGAATACTTCATTAGTAAGATTTAATAATGGTGAGGGGAAAGCAGTAATTAAAGAATCGCTTCGTGATAAAGACTTATATATTATGAGCGATGTTAGTAATTATGATGTGTCTTACAATTATTATGGAAGGACTCATTATATGAGTCCGGATGAACATTTTATGGATATTAAAAGAATACTAAGTGCTGAGTGTGGACATGCTAGTAAAAGAACAGTAGTTATGCCATATTTGTATCAATCTAGACAAGATAAAAAAGATTCTAGGGAAAGTTTGGATTGTGCACTTGCTCTTAAAGAACTTGAATATATGGGAGTTAATGAAATTGTTACTTGTGATGTTCATAATAAAAGTGTTATGAATGCTGTTCCTAATATGGCATTTGAGAATATGTATCTTGGAGATATTATGCTACTTGATTTAATTGAACATGAAAAAATTCATGATTTTGATAAATTTGTATGTATCTCACCAGATGAAGGAGCAATGAAAAGAGCTAGATTCTTTTCTGACTTGCTTGGTAATGTTGGTATTGGCTCATTTTATAAGCAAAGAGATTATACGAAAGTTATTAAAGGGAAAAATCCAATTATTGATCATAGGTTTTTAGGACCAAGTGATATGGAAGGAAAATATGTTATTGTCGCTGATGATATGATTGCTTCAGGAGGTTCAATTTTAGATACAGCTGAAGCAATAAAGAAACTTGGTGTTGATAAAATATTTTTAATCGTTACATTTGCTTTGTTCACTGAAGGCGTTGAAAAATTTGAAGAGGCATATGAAAAAGGCATAATCAATAGGGTATATGCTTCAAATGTTAGCTATGTTCCAGAATATATAAAGAAAATGAAATGGTTTAGATCAGTTGATTGTTCTGAGAAAATTGCAATGATTATTAGTGAACTTAATTATGGTAATAGTATTGGTGAACTTATCAGCGGTAGAGTAGAGACGGCTGTTAAGATAAAGAAATTGAGGAAAAAATATGAAACTAAATAAAAAAGGATTTACATTAATTGAATTACTTGCAGTGGTTGTTATATTGCTTGCAATATCTGTAATGGCAATATCATCAATAAGTGCAGCAATTGAAAGAAATAAAGCAAAGCAAGATAATGCTAAGAAAGAAGTAATTGTCAGTTATGCCAAAATATATTATGAAGATCACAAAAACAGTTTAGGTTTATCAGGTTGTATTCCAATTGGTAGTCTTGGATTATCAAGTGAAGAGATGACAGCTTCAAATGGTGAACCATTTCCAGGTGGTGTAAGATATAATAATGGTAGTTTTGAATATGTTGATAGTTGCTCTTAGGAGGAAATTATGAAACTAAATAAAAAGGGATTTATGATGGCTGAAGTAATTGTCGTATCAGCAATTATTTTGACATTTTTGGCTGCTATCTTTGTTAGTTATAATAAGATATATTCGGCTTATAAAACAAGGCTTGATTATTATGATGTAACAGCATTATACCGATTAAAATTTTATAAAGATTTTTATAGTGAATATGTTAGTAATTGTGATAGTACTGGGACTAGTACTAGCGTTTATAGTTGTAATTTGGCAACAGCTAAAAATAATAAAATAGCATCTTTCGAATCACTTGCAAATGCTGATTTGGATTATGAAAATGTTAAAGAAAATACGTATATAATTTATAATAATTATAATAATTTAGATGATAATGTTTTAGATAGTAAAAATGTTAATTTGACATATAAGGATTATGTTAAATATCTTTCTAATTCGGTAGATTTAAGAGGAGCTAATTATGTTATGATTATTGAAAGATGCGAAGCATATGATAAGGATACTTGCAAATATGCCTATTTGGAGGTGTATGATGAAGCTTAATAAAAAAGGTTATATGTTAATAGAAATAATCTTAGCAACGGCCATTGCCTTTGGAATTGCATACTTTATTTTGAGTATGACAATTAAATTAAAAAATAAAAACGATGATTTACTTGTCGAAACATTAGTGGCAACTGATCAGGCAATTATTGCTAATGCAATCATGGCTAATTTAGATGGTAGTAATTGTACTAATGTTAATAATAAAATTAAAATTGAAGGTAAGAAAATAAAGATTTCTGGTAAAGTTGTAGATGTAACTAGTGATTATATTACAACATTAGGACCAGTTGCTTGTAAGACAATTACAACTCCTAATAATGGTGGTAATATTCTTGCTACACATATAAATATTCCAATTAGTGTTAAACAATTAAATGACCGTAATTTTAATATTAAATTAGATTGGATTGATAGATCATAAAAAAAAGAAATATAATTTCTTTTTTTAATTGGTATATCTTAAATGTTGATTTGAAATATTAAAAACTATTCCTAAAAGAAGCATATACGATAATAATGAAGAACCACCATATGAAATAAAGGGAAGCGTTATTCCCATAATAGGAAGAAGTCCAATAGTCATGGCAATATTATATATTTGACTAAAAGTAAGAACAGCAATAATTCCACCTAAGGAATATTTATCAGTTTGATTTGTTGTTTTAATAGCATAATTAATTAATGTTAAGTCAAAGTAGAGAATGGTAATAATTAGAATGATGGCTCCTAAAAAACCGGTATTGGAAGCAAATACGGAAAAGATAAAATCAGTCTGCATTTCCGGGAAATAGATAGGAGTTTTATTAATACCATGACCGGTAGTACCGGCAGAACCAATAGCAGTTAGTGAGTTTTTTAACTGAAGGCCATCAGCTGATGACCAATTCGTAATTCTATCCATACGATAAAAGAAACTTGTACCAAATATTTTGATAAATAAATCTTGCTTTAGGTAGTAAATTAAAAAGAAACCAGTTAATAATAAAGTAATGATAATGATGGTTAAGATAAACCATCTTTTTCTAAACCCACCAATAAATAACATCATGAAGGTAATAATTAAATACATAATAACGGCTCCAGTATCAGGTTCTATGAATGTTAAGATGGAAGGAATAAAAACAATAAATAAAACTTTTAATAAGAATTTTAGTTCATCAAAGATAGTGGGATTATGATATGTTTCATTAAAATCATTGATCATTCTTGAGAGGGTTATTATTAAAAATATTTTCATGAATTCGCTTGGTTGAAAAGTGCCAATTAAAGGTATCTTAAACCAGCAAGTAGCATTATTGACAGTAACACCGAATGGTAGGACAAGTGCTAATAAAATAATTCCAACTAGATAAAAAATAAAGGCATTTCGATAGAGAAATTTATTACCGATAGTCATTGTTAAATAAGCAACGATGATACCAATAAAATACCAAATTATTTGTTTTGACCAAAGATTATTATATTCAACTGATAATAACTTTTTAGTTGAATAAATAGAAATAATGCTTATCACAAAAAAAATAAATATGGGAATTAAAATGCTCAATTCAACTTTATATTTTGATACTTGTTTCATATAATCATCCTTTATTATATTTTACCACATTAAACTATGATTTTATACATATATTATAATGGAGGTAATATGGAAGAAAAACCTAAGATGTATCAGAATAAGATAGATAAAGTATTTCATAACAATAGGGAAGTCTATGCTTCATTAGATCATAATTATAACGGAAATGTTACTTATATTAGAAAAAAAATAGAGCAAATTATCGATAGCAATTCCTTTATTTACAGTAAGCTAGTACATATTGTTATCGATAATAAAACAATTACAAGAAAAATTATTGGAATAGATAATAATAGTTTAATAACTATCGACAATGAATATATTCCTTTAGAAAACATTCAAGATATTTATATTTAAAAATCATCTACTTGTTAGATGATTTTAAATTGATACCGATCATAGATCCAATTACACCGGCAAAGAGTAATAAAAGATACATAATAATTGTTTTATAATTAAATGATTGTTTTAAAATGATACTTGTAATAGTGATAATAGCAATATAAATTAATGAGAATTTTAAACCTTCTAGATAAGCTTTTTCTTTAATGGCTTTACCTAAAAAGATACTAGCTATAAGCATTGAGATGATAGGTATAATTATTTTTATGATTGTAAAATTATTAGCAAATATTGAGTTTGCTATGGAGATGATAAAAGTTAGAATAATGATAAAACCTAAAAGAAGCCCATAGCATTTGAAGTATGTTTTAAACATATAATCACCTAATAATATTTATGAATTTGTATATATAATTATTCCAAAGGACATAATAATAGTGGTGATATGATGGAATATGTTAAAATTATTATGAGAACAACATTTTTTTATTTCTTTATTATTTTAATTTATCGGATAATGGGAAAAAGAGAAGTTGGCCAGTTAGGAATAGTTGATTTAATTGTATCTATTTTGATTGCCGAATTAGTTGCAATATCAGTAGAAAATACAAGTAAGAGTATTCTGATATCGGTAGTTCCAATAATTGCTTTAGTTATTCTTCAAATAGTGTTATCGGTTGCTAGTTTAAAAAGTGATAATGTTAGATCTCTTTTGGATGGTAATCCATCATTTATTATTAAGGATGGTAAGATTAAATATCAGGAAATGATTAAACAAAAATATAATTTGGATGATCTTCTTACGCAACTTAGGGAAAAAGGTGAGAGAAATATTGAGGATATTGAATATGCAATATTAGAAAACAATGGTAGTTTATCAATTTTTCCATATGATAAAAAGAAAAAACAAAGTCCATTTCCAATGCCAGTTATTTTAGATGGTAAATTACAAACTAAAATAATAAGAGAAATAGGAAAAAATGAGGAGTTTATCACTAATTTATTAGCAAATAAAAAGCTTAAAATAAATGATGTTTTCTATGCATTTTATAAAGCTAATAATCTTTTTATTATTAAATACAGTGATTTAAATTAAAAACGAGTTTAACTCGTTTTATTTTCTTTTTATATCCATAAAGATTGGTAAAATAATCGGAATTCTTCCAGTTTTTTCTTCTAAAAATGGCATTAAATTATTAACTAATTCAGTTTTCATATCGGTAAAGTTAACATTTTTAGTTTTTAGTTTTTGAATAACTATTTTCTTAGCTAGAAGTTCAATTTCTTTAATTAATTCACCTGATTCATTTACTAAGACATATCCTCTAGTTGTTACTAGGGGCATATTTAATAATTCTTTCTTTTTAATATCAACATTAATGATAATTGCTAAGACACCATTATTAGACATTAAGGTTCTATCTTTAATAACAATATTTGATACGTCACCAATTCTAGAGCCATCAACATAAATATCTCCGGCAATTACGTGGCCATGTTTTCTTATGCCTTCTTTAGACATTTCTAAGACATCACCATTACTTAAGATAAAGGTATTTTGTCTAGGAATATCACAAAGCGTAGCAATATCGGTGTGAGTTTTTAGCATTCTGTATTCACCATGATATGGAGCAAAGTATTCAGGTTTAAATAATCTAATCATTAGTTTTAATTCTTCTTGATTAGCATGACCTGATGAATGGATACCATATTCAAAACCATGCGTATATACTTTTACTCCTTTTAAGTATAGTTTATTAATGGTTTTTGATACGGATGATGAATTACCAGGAATTGGAGATGATGAAAAGATTACAACATCATTTGGAAGTAATTTAATTTGCTTATGGGTGCCACTAGCGATACGTGATAAGGCAGCTAATGGTTCACCTTGGCTACCAGTACAAAGTAAACATACTTTTTCCGGTGGTAACATATTAGCTTCTTCAGCACTAATGATAATACTTTTATCTTTGATATAACCACATTTCATGGCAATATCAATTGATGTATCCATACTTCTTCCAAATAGGGCTACTTTTCTTTTGTTTTCTTTACATGTTTCAATAATATGTTTTAAGCGATAGATGTTTGAAGCAAAGGTTGCTAAAATAATACGATTATTTTTATTGTTTCTAAATATTTCTCCAAGATTTTCATCTACGACTGATTCTGATAAAGAAATACCAGGAGATAGGGCATTAGTAGAATCACTCATAAGAAGTCTTACCCCACGTTTACCCAGTTCAGCCATTTTTCCTAAGTTAGCCATTGGTCCTACTGGTGTAAAGTCAAATTTAAAGTCACCAGTCATAACAATGGTACCATTAGGAGTATGAATAGCTATTCCATGTGAATCGGGAATAGAGTGAGTTGTTCTAAAAAATTCAATATTAAAGTATTTGGTTTTAAGAATTGTATTTTCATTATAAGTAAATAAATTTTTATAATTAAGTGTTTTTTCTTCAAGTTTTTTTTCAATTAACTCTTTGGCTTGCTGAGGAGCATATATTTTGGGGATATTTACTTGGGTAAGTAAGAATGGAATACCGCCAATATGATCTTCATGACCGTGAGTTATTAAAAGATATTTAATTTTATTTTCATTTTCTTGTAAATAGGTAAAATCAGGAATAACATAATCAATTCCTAATAAGTCATCATCAGGAAACATGACTCCTGCATCAACGATGATAATTTCATCTTTGTGACGGATGACATACATGTTTTTCCCAACTTCACCAAGTCCTCCCAAAGCGAAGACTTGTGTGTTATTATTTTTCATTTTTTCCTCCTTTTTATAGATTTTAACCGTTAAAAAAATAAATAAATTGAATTTTAAAGAATTTTAATACTTTTACATTATAACATAATTAGGGTATAAATGCAAAATATCTTGTAAAAATAATGGTGATAGTCTATAATTAAGGTAGGTGTAAGTATGAGAAGTAAAAGAAGAAAAAAAGTTAATTATGGCAAGATTTTTTTAGCAATATTACTATTATTTATAGCGGTATTTGGTGGCTATAAATTATTAAATAAAACTAAAGCAGATAAGAAAGTGTTAATGATTGATGTAACAGAAATGGATTTAAATGCTGCCAAAGTTTTACTTGAAGATTATAAATTAGATATGAGTATTACTTATAAATATAGTGATGAGGTTGAAAAAGATAAAATTATTAGTCAGAGTATTGCTAAAGATACGGAAATAAATAATTTTGATAAGTTAGAACTTACAGTTTCATTGGGAAAACTTGATAAAGAAAAATTAAAAAACGATGGTATTAATGAAATGGGAAAAGTACCGATTATGATGTATCATGGAATTAAAAACATGAAAAATAGTGAAACCAATAATACTGGTGGTAATGTCGATAAGGATGGTTATACAAGAACTGTCGAAGCTTTTAGAAATGATTTAGAATTTTACTATAAAAAAGGATACCGAATGGTAAAATTATCAGATTATATTAGTGGTAAGATTGATGTAGAATATGGTAAAAGTCCAATTATTTTAACTTTTGATGATGGAAATGATAATAATATTAAAGTAACAGGGCTTGATAGTGATGGTAATATTATTATTGATAAAAATAGTGCTGTGGGTGTTTTAGAAGAATATAAAAAGAAATATCCAGATTATAATGTAACAGCGATATTCTTTGTTACGAGTGCTTTATTTAACCAACCAGAATATAATGAAAAAATTTTACACTGGCTTATTGATAATGGCTATGAAGTGGGAAATCATACGAAAGGACACAATAATTTAAGTAATACGAGTACTAGCGAAACACAAGAAGTTATTGGTTATATGTATGATAAATTAGAAGGTATTTTGGGAGATAAATATTCCAAGATAGTGGCTCTTCCTTTTGGTAGTCCATATAATAAAACACATAGTAATTATAAATATGTTATTAGTGGTGAATATAATGGTAAAACATATGAAACTTTGGGAGCATTACGTGTAGGTTGGGAACCAGAAGTAAGCCCATTTAATAAAGAATTCGATCCGACATTTTTGAAAAGATGCCGAGCATATGATAATAATGGAGTCGATTTTGATATTGATATGGTTTTTAGAATGTTAGATAAAAGTAGATATGTTTCAGATGGAGAGGTATCTAGAGTTGTTACTAGTAAAAGTAATGGGGATAATCTAAAAACAGATAAGGAGATTATATTATATGAATAATAAGGGATTTGCAATTACAACAATACTTTATGGGGTATTAATCTTATTTTGCTTATTACTTGTATCAATGTTAGGTATTTTAGCATCATATCGTGGCAATTTAGAAAAACTATTAGATAAGAATAATGGCGCTAGAGCTATTGCTCAAAAAGGGACAATAAACACGGCTACTTTTGTGTCTGCAAGTGGTGTAGGGACATACTTAGGAAATGGGGTTTATGGATATAAGAAAACTGGAAAGTGGTCTAGTTATTGTCTTCAACCATCTTTATTTCAATCAGGTGGAGTTTATGAATTTTCTTATTCGTTTCAAAAAACAGCGGGTTCATTAATTAATATTGGTGGTCATTCAACAGCAGCAAAGGATGTATCATTTTATTTAGATGGTCATCTTCAAGAAGGAGTAAGTAATTCTATTAATATTAATCCATATCATGATGTTGGACCTAGTAGTAGCGGCTATGCACCAGAACGAAATATTTCTAACGATGATACTGAAATTCATAATATTGTTTTAAAATTTACATATGTACCAGCTACTGGTGATAATGGTGGAATTATTTGTATTCAACCTAATCGTGGATTGGATACTACAGTAGAAGGTAAAATATTTGATTTGAGTTTAAAGAAATAGCATGTTAAAGTGATTTACAAAAGGCAATTATTTTGTTAAAATATCCTTTCAGGAGTGAATAGTATGAAAGTTAAATATGAATTACTACATAAAGATAAAGATACAAATGCCAGGTACGGTACTTTAGAAACAAACTATGGAAAATTTGAAACGCCAATGTTTATGCCAGTCGGAACCCAAGCTACAGTAAAAACATTAGATACTAATGAAATTAAAGCTATTAAAGCAGGAGTAATTTTGGCAAATACATATCATTTGTGGTTAAGGCCAGGAGAAGATATTGTCGACAAGGCAGGGGGACTACATAAGTTTATGAATTATGATGGCCCAATACTTACTGATTGTGGTGGATTTCAGGTATTCTCTTTAGCTAAACCTAAAAATATTAGCGAGGAAGGTGTCGTTTTTAAGAGTCATATTAATGGAGAAAAGTTGTTATTGACACCAGAAAAGAGTATACAAATTCAAAACAAATTGGATAGTGATATTGCAATGAGTTTTGATGAATGTATTCCATATCCAGCAACTTATGAATACTGTAAACAGAGTGTAGAAAGAACACTTAGATGGGCCAAAAGAGGCAAAGATGTTTTTGATAATCCAAGACAATCACTTTTTGGAATCGTTCAAGGTGGAGAATATACAGATTTAAGAGAACATAGTGCTAAAGAAACTGTTAAGATGAATTTTGATGGTTATGCTATTGGTGGTACTTCAGTTGGCGAAGATAAACCAACAATGTATAAAATGATCGATGATGCAATAAGATATCTTCCAGATGATAAACCTCGTTATTTGATGGGTGTTGGAGATCCGTTTGATTTATTCGAAGGAGTAGAACGCGGTGTTGATATGTTTGATTGTGTACATCAAACAAGATTAGCAAGACATGGACATGCATTTACTAAGTATGGT
>CAZLQU010000002.1:0-47665 GCA_964561805.1 uncultured Muribaculaceae bacterium
AGATAGAAAAACATTAGAACCAATATCAGGTATTACAACTGAATCAGCCTGTACAGCAGCTGGTGGTAGATGGCAAGGATATGGCGAATATTTCTGTGAAAATCAAGACACTTTACAAAGAATGACAGAGTATACGACAGAGAATGCTTGTACAACAGCAGGCGGAACATGGAAGAGTGGGGGAAGTCCACTTAAATATGCTGTATATAACAATAGTGCTGGTAACGGAACTCCATTGTCCGTCGACCATATTAGAAATTATAATATAGGCAATGATATTATTATCTATGATAATTTTTTGGTTAATGCTACACAACAATATTATTATGTTTTTATATGGATAGATGGATATTTAGTAGATAATTCAATTAATAATCTATCATTTAGTGGCTATATAAAAGCTGAAGCTAAACAAACATCACCAAAATGGGTTTATACTGCTAATACTTGGGATGGCAACACTACGACACTCTACAATGGTACTAATTTAACTGCAATATATCTAAATACTGCAATTTCTAATAGCATAACACAGTATGCGAGTCCAGACGCAGCAATGCAGGCATTTAAAACAGAAAATGGTTTTTATCCTAATGTATTTTTGCGACACACGATGGAAAATAATTTAGTAAAAGAAATATATTATGGTATTGTAATAACTGATGATTTTCTTGCAGTAATGAAGGAGTCGTGGATAAGTGATAACTGTGATGAAGAAGATCCACAGGAGCAATATCAGCAATGCATAAATAGTTATCATGGTGGCACGCCAGGAACGTATTATATAAATGCTACTTCTTATGAGGATGATACGGATGGACCAATATTTACTGCCAACAAAGACGCTTTATTTACTGCTTTTGGAAACGATGCTTGTGATGACTATGATACATTCGCACAGTGTGCCGCTTATACTTATGATGCTGAATTCGGCGCTGAGACTTATTATGATGCTGAGGGGCATGCATATTATCAAATAGGTGACAAATATTATGGTTGCAATATTACATGGGCTTCTCCTAATAGTTATGCTTATTGCAATGACAACTCTAATTAATAACTAAAGTAGACACAAATTGTAGGTCTACTTTTTAATTGACTCATAAAAATGTATATTTTTCTTGTGAATTGTGATATAATTTAATAAGGTGATGCTAGTGGAAAAGGATTTTAAAACTATCGACCAGCAAATTGATATTTTTAAGAAAAAGGGATTAATAATTGATGATGAAGTTATGGCTAAAGATATTCTTCTTAAAGAGAATTATTTCTTTTTGAATGGTTATAGACATATATTTATGAATTCACCTACGGATAGGACTTTTGTATCCGGAGCTAGTTTTAGTGAGTTATATGCAGTATTTTGTTTTGATAGATACTCTAGAAATATATTTTTTAAGAATTTATTAATTATTGAAAATAGACTTAAATCAGTTATTTCTTATCAGTTATCTAAGAAATATGGATATAAAGAGAAGGATTATTTGAATCCTAGGAATTTTACGCGAGATCCAGAAAAGAAAAGAAGAGTTAAAGACGTTATTGAAAAGATGAAACGTCAGATTAGAATCAATACAGGTAGACATAATGCAACGATGCACTATTTAAAAAATTATGGTTATATTCCTTTGTGGATTTTAGTTAAGGTTTTATCTTTTGGAATGGTATGTGAATTATATTCAATTATGACTGATGAGGATAAATTAGAAGTATCTTCAGTATTTGATAGAACTGTTGATATGTTAGAGAGTTTTTTACCACTACTTTCTAATGATCGTAATGTATGTGCACCTGAGGATATCGTTTTTGATCATAAGACTGAAAGAAGTATTCCTGATACTGAATATCATAAAAAACTTAATATTTTTAAGATGGATGATGAATATATTTATGGGAAGAATGATTTATTTGCAGTAATTATCATATTTAAAATGATGCTTGAAGATGATGAGTTTAGAATGATGTTAAAAGAGTTTGAATATGAACTTGAGAAATTAGATAGTAGGGTAGATTCAATACCGGTTGAAAAGATGCTTGATACGATGGGTGTACCTAAGAATTATATGGACATAATTGATATGTAGAGGTGATAATATGGAAGAAAATGAAGTAGTAAAAGAAAAAGAGGAGAAAAGAGAGATACCAAGAGTGCTTGATGATGTTGTGGTTGAGGAGAAAAAACCAAAAGTGAAGAAGAAAAAAACTGTGAATGGTGTTGGTATTTTAATTTTAAGTATCATTATATCGTTTATATGTGGAATGTTGGGAGCTTATTATATAAGTAAAACTTTTAGTGTGGAGCAAGTTGTTAAAAATGTTACAACAAGTGAATTAATTGAGAATAGTATTTCATCATCTGTTGATAAGGTATATGGTTCAACGGTTGTAATTACAGCATATGCGAGTGGTAAACAAATTTCTACAGGGACAGGTTTTATTTATAAGAAAAACGATAAATTAGCATATATTATGACTAATAATCATGTTATTGATGGAGCTGATGAAGCAAAGATTGAGTTTAATGATAATGATAAGAAAATTGATGCTAAAATTGTTGGCGGAGATAAATATGCAGATATTGCTGTTCTAACTATTCCTGATAATGAAGAGTATAAGACAGTTGAAATTGGTGACAATGAGGTTTTAAAATTAGGTGATACAATATTTACTGTGGGAACGCCCATGGGTTCTATTTATAAAGGAACGGTTACTAAGGGTATTTTATCTGGCAAGGATAGAATGATTTCTGTAAATGTAACTGGTAGTACGGCTGATTATTATATGAAAGTTATACAAATAGATGCCGCAGTAAATCCTGGCAATAGTGGCGGACCATTATGTGATGTATCTGGTAATGTTATTGGAGTAATAAGTCTAAAGATTGTTGAAGATACAGTTGAAGGTATGGGGTTTGCAATTCCAATTGAAGATGCTTTAAAATATGCAAATCTTATCGAAGAAGGCGGCCAAATCAGTAGACCATATGTTGGAATTACAATGGCTGATTTATCAGAAGAATATTATTTATGGCAAAATAGAATTTCAATTCCAGATGGTGTAGATGAAGGCATTGCTGTAATTTCAGTAGAAAAAGGTTCTCCGGCCGAGAAAGCAGGACTTAAGAAAGGCGATATTATCGTCACTTTGGGTGGAGCAAAGGCTGGCAGTTTAGCAGAATTTAGATATGAACTTTATAAATATGATGTTGGCGAAAAAGTTGAAATTGAATATTATCGTGATAGTAAAAAACAAAAAACGATAGTGACACTTGGTAAAAACCAATCATAGAATTTAACCCAATCTAAAGATTGGGTTTTAAAATGTATAAAAATGCTTTAAAAAAATTGCAAAATATGATAAAATATACTATGTATAGTAGTGGGAGGAGATTTTAATGAAAGCTATAGGAAACTTTTTACTAGACATTGTAATAGGAGCATGGCTTATTGCCGCTATTTTTGTAACGGTTTGTTTACTATCATATAACGATTTTAGAGTTACAACTTTTGGTAGTACAGCGTTATTAATTATTGACGATGATTCAATGGAGCCAACTTTTAAAGAAGGTGATTTAGTCATTGTTAAAAGAAATAGCGATAATAAGATAAATGTTGGTGATAAAGTATTCTACTATAATAGTGCAATGGACAGTAATGTATGGATTTACTTAGATGATGTTGAAGAAAAGACACCAATTACAAGGGATGAAACATCATATAAACTTGCTGGTAAAACGGTATCAGGTGAATATGTTATTGGTAAAGCAGATGGCGCCAGGGTAATGCATCATGCAGGTACTTTCCTTGGAATATTTACTTCTAGATGGGGATTTATGTTTTTAGTAATATTCCCAACATTATTTGCCATTATTTATGAAATCATGATGATTATTGATGCTAGACGTGATATGAAACATAGTGAAATCTAGTTATAAAATATTTTTAATTGGATTATTTGTTCTATTTGTAACGACATTAATTGTCGTTGAAACATATGCATTATTTGAAACCAATAGCAATGGCGCAAAGACATTAGATATATCTGATTGGGTAATCTACGTAAATGACACAGATATTACTGAAACAAGAACGATTACTTTAAATGATTTCACTTATGTAAATGGTTCACATACAAGAGCCAATCGTTTTGCACCGGGAAGTAGTGCATATTTTGAACTAGAAATCGATGCATCAGATGCACAAGTATCAGTTGCTTATGATTTAGAGATTGATGATTCCCAAATAGCTGATTATCCAAATATTAATTTTACAATTACCGATACTGATACCAATACAGTAATCAATGATACTGAATATAGTGGAACAATTCTTCTTAGTGATCAAAATAGAACAAAGACTTTGAGAATTAATTTAGTATGGACTGATAATTCATTATATGATGAATCAGATACCAGTTTAATTGGCGAGACCTTGGCATTTACAATCAATGCCCATTTTGAACAATATACTGGAGAATAAAAAGAGGAAGTGAGGTGTGATATGAGCCACCTAAAGAAAATTACACGAATTGTCGTAAATATTTTTACATGTTTACTTTTGGTAATACTTGTTTTAGTAGTTTATGGCAAATTAGCAACAACATTTGGTAAAAATAAGTATCCAAATTATTTTGGTTATACTTTTTTTGAGGTAGCAAGTGGCTCTATGGAACCGGCACTTTATGTAAACGATGTTGTTTTAGTTAAAATAACCCAAGATGATTTTAAGGAAAATGATATAATTGCTTTTCATAGTGAGGATGCAATTATTACCCATCGTATTTTGTTTATTGATGGCGATATTATTACGGTTAAGGGAGATCATAATGATGTTATTGATAAACCAATTACAAGAAGTCAAGTAATTGGTAAGATAATTAAAGTATTTCCAGAAATGGGAATATGGAAAAAGGTTTTAACTGATCCAAAAATTATATTTGCCATCTTTATAACACTACTTTTATTTGATTTTGCTTTGTCTTATGGAGACAAGGATAAAAAAATGGAAAAGATGCTTGATTTGGATGAAGGAAAACCAGTATCTGAAATGGTTACAAATGAACCAAAGGTAGAAGAAAAAGTTGAAATAAAAGAAGATAAAAAGAAAGTCATCGAATCTGAGAAACTGCTTGAATTAACAAGAAAAATTGATATTGATGAAATTAATAAATTACTTGAGGGAACTGAATATAAATTAGAAAAAAGAGAAATAAATAATATTAAAAAAGAAATCAGTAAGATTGAGGAAAGTAAAGATAAGGGCGAAGAAATTGTTCCAAAATTTAATGAAAATGAAAGAAAGGTTTTGGAATATACACTTAGACTTGATTTAAATAGGATTCAGAAGAATATTGATAGTAAAGTTAAATAGGTGAGGAGTATGCGAAAGACCAAAAGAGCATTTAAAAATGTAAATAGTCGTGATTTTAGATTATATTTGTTTTCATCAATTCTTTTGATTGTGACTTTAATTTCTTTTGGTAGACTAGAATTTACGCAAGCTAAATACGAAAGTGAAGTAGAGATTAGTGTAGAACCAACACTTGCTTTCTTTATTGTTGATGTTACAAATACTTCTGGGCAAATAAAATTGGATGGAATAATACCTAGAGCTACGCCATACTTATTTACTTTTCAGGTATCTAATTTTACAACTACGAAACATGCTGATGTTGATTTAACATATTCGATTGAGATAATTACAACGACGAATATGCCACTTAATTTTAAAATCTATAAGGGAAATGATATGAATACTGACCAAATTGATTCTGACTTTTCAACGACGGATGCTGATGGAATGTACTATAGACATTTGGTAATCAATGATGTGTCAACGATGAATTATAGTCAAAATGTTACTGATACATATACTTTATCGGTGGAATTTCCAGTAAGTAGTGCGAGTAACCCCGATGCTTATGCCGGCATAATTGATTTGGTTGATGTCAAAATCAATGCTGAACAGGTTGTGTGATGTATGAAAAGAAGAATTAAATTGTCATATAAAAAACTTTTGCTTTTAGTACCAATTATAGCAATTATTATGATTGGAACGTATACATTAGCAAAATATGTTATTGAAGAATTTCATAGTTATTATTTGCAATCAAAGCATTTCTATTTTACGAGTAATCGACTTAAAAAGAATTTAGCAACATATATGGTTAATAACTGGTCAGGTGTAGGATCTTTTGATATTTCATTTGATTTATCATCTGAGAAAAATAGTCTTGTTCATAGCGACTTTGATATTCCATATACAGTAACTGCTACATGTCCAAACGATGTAACATGTGTATTTGATAAGCAATCTGGGACGGTATACGCTAATAGCCAGACACATTCTGATACGGTTACATTAACGGTAACACCATCACGTAATTATAATGAGAATGAACGTTTAGTCATATATATTGAAGCAAATAGTACTTCTCCTTATACGGAACAGTTAAAAGCTAATTTTGAGTATGTCGTTGGTAAACAAGGTGTTACGTATGAAGTAGAAGATGAAGCTAATAGACCATATATGTTACTTAAAATAACTAGTGCGGTTACATATTGTAAGGTAATTACAGCATTTAATAACTATCCAGTTAATTATTTGCTTGATAATAGTATTTATCGTACGTTAACTGATACGGATAAAGCAAAATGTCAAGGCGAAGCAGTATCTGTTAGTTTTAATCCAAGTACGATTGTTTTGGATACGACTTCTAACATTGTTAATACGGCAACACTGGGGACAACGACACTTAATGGTGTTGCTTATATAAGTAGTTTGGATTTCTATATTGAACCGGTTAGTACAATGACAATTAAATTCTATAAGAATACACCGGCAAATAATTATAAATATCCAAACGATAACAACACTCCGTGTGTGGTAACAGTAACATTTCCTTAGTAGGAGGTAAGTATGAATTATAATATTATTGAAGAATATCTTAGTTTTAATCGTGAAAAATACTTAGAATTTTTTAAGATTTTACTTGGTAGTCGTTATCAAAAATATTTATGTGCACTATTTATAGATAAATATATTAGTGTTAGATATTTTAATGAAACTAATTATTTAACTGAGAAAGATTTTATTAAGAGAATTAATAAAGAATTAGTTGATTTAACTGAAAAATTAGCAAATGATGATAATATTGAAGATATTAAAAATATCGTGGCTTTATTCGGCTACATAGTATATTTTGATGATATTTGTGTTGTTACCCAGGATATGGAACTAATTAATACTTTGGTAACTGATGATGTTATAAAGATAAGAAATAAAGAAGAATTAAAACAGTCAATTAAAGATTGGTATATCAGTTTAAAAAAAGGTAAAGAAAAGTTTAATAATACACTGATGACTAAAGATTTTAGCTTGCTTGAAGTTAGGTTATATCGTAAGTTATATAATTTGGAGTTAGAACACAACGTTAAGATATCAAATTTATATAGCGAATATGCAATTGATAAAGCTTATAATAGTGGAACAGTGAATGAAGATAAATTATTTATTACTTATATTTTGGCATCAGATTTAGTTTTAAATAATGCAATTAATTTAGATTTTTCTAGATATTATATGGTTCCATTGGCTAATACGTTATTTGAAAAAGAGAAGAAATTCACGAGACTTATTAATGTTATTAATAATGGCTTAGCTAAGAAATTTATATCAATTAGAATTACTTATAGTGATTATAAAAAAAATAAAAATAAAATTAACGATTTGATTAGTGAAGGATATTCTTTTGGAATAGAACTCGATAGTAAATATACGGGGAATACGAGTGAACTTGTATTGTTTCCATATATATTCGTGTATGAAGATACACCAGAATATGAGATGTTAATGCGCGAAAAAGATCTGTTAAAGTCGAAAATTATCAAATTATAAGGAGGTACTATGGATACTTTTTTAAGATTCTTGTATGAGTTTTTAGCTCAATTCTTTAATGGTATAAAATTTATTGCTTTGGGAATATTTAATGGCTTTAAAGCAATTTTCAATGTGCCTGAATACATCAAAGTAATTAATGAATACAAAGATGATTTATCATTACCTGAATGGTTACTGGTAGGGCTTGCCATTCTTACTACGTTAATTGTTTTAGGTTTAATTGTCTTTGGTATATACTTCCTTATTAGAAAATATATAAGAGTAAGAAAAACTTTAGTCGATCAAGAATCATTACTTGAGGAAGTTGGAACACTTAATAATGAAGTAGCTAAATTAGTTCAAGAAAAACAAACAATTTTAGCAATGAAGGTTTCACAGCTTGGACTTAAACCGGGAGAATCAGCTACGGAAGATGCTAAAGAACCTGGGGATAATGTTGATCCTAATACAGAAATTAGATTTCCTAAGTTATATGATGTTGATCAGAAATTTAAAGATTATAAGATTCAGAATTATGGTAATTCATTTGAACTTCCAGAGTTTGTTGAATTATTCCGTAACTTTGCAGCTAGTCAATTAAAACTATATTATACGACTGATATGATAAGATTGTTCGTATCGGCTTTGGCTAGTACAAAGTTAGTTATTTTACAAGGTATTTCTGGTACCGGTAAAACTTCCTTGGCATATGCTTGGGGAAAATTCTTGAAACATGACTCATGTATTGCTTCAGTGCAGCCATCATGGCGTGATAGAACTGAGTTATTCGGATACTTCAACGAATTTACTAAACGTTTCAATGAGACTGAAGTATTAAAAGAGATGTATGTTGCAGGATATACAGATGATATATATACAGTAATCCTCGATGAAATGAACATCTCACGTGTTGAGTATTATTTTGCGGAAATGCTATCAATACTTGAGATGCCTAATAAAGATGAATGGATTGTTGAAATAGTACCAAGTGCATGGAAGAGTGACCCAGTACATTTAATGGAAGGTAAACTTAAAATACCACCAAATATGTGGTATATTGGAACAATCAATAACGATGACTCGACATTCATGGTAACCGATAAGGTATACGACCGTGATATGCAAATAGATATCAATGATAAAGGTCAAGTATTTGAGCCAATTGATACTCCGGCTCAAGATATAAACTTCTCTTATTTGGATAAGAAATTTCAAGAAGCAATTAAGAATAATCCAATACATGAAGAGAATCTTAAGAAAATTGAAGAAATGGATGATTATGTTATTCAACACTTCAGAATTGCTTTTGGTAACCGTATCGTAGCACATATGCGTAAGTTTGTACCAGTGTTTGTAGCGTGCGGTGGCGATGAAATTAGAGGAATTGATTATTTCATTGCTCGTAAGATTTTAAGAAAATTTGAACAGTTAAAAATTGCATATATTAGAGATGAAATTGATGGCTTTGTCAAATTCTTGAATGATAATTTTGGTGAAGGTAAAATGGCAGAGTGCATTGAATATTTATTAAGACTTAAAAAGATGGCGTAGGTGATATAAATGGGTAAACTTAAAGTCACGGAATTACTTGATACATTGGGTGAACGTGAACAAGATAAGTTTAACAATAATATTCGTTCTAGTTTGGTAGTCAATACTGATATTAACAGAGTTGATGCTGATTTTGAGTGGCTTGAGATTATGGAAGATACGATTAAGTATTTGGATAATATCTTGAGAAACCCCAATAGATTTATCGTCAACGAAGAGGAGATCGTTAAAGTTGAACTTGCTAGGAGAATAACTGTCGAGAGTATTAGGCATTTATCAAAACATACCAATTATATTCAGAAAATTGAAGATAATGGGGATGTAAAACCATCTAAAATTTTAAATATTCAAAAAGATGAAAGTTATGATACTTATGAAAATAGGTTGATATATACATTGATTGAAAATATGCGTAACTTTGTGGAAATTAAAAAGAAAAGTTTGGTTTCAACATCTAGTATTAAAGATGTTAAGAAAGCTAAATATAATGCTAAAACGAGTATTGGCAAAGAGCAAGTATTTATTGAACTAAACTATACATCTAGTCTAGTTGATAAGAAGGAACCACAGGGTGAAAGACCGCTTGAAGAGCGTATTAAAAGGCTTGAAGATGATATTACGATGCTTAGCAATACAGATGTGTATAAGACTTTAAAGAAATTACATGTGGCAAGAGTAATTCCCCCAATAAAGAAAACTAACGTAATTTTAAAGAATACAAATTTCCAATATGCGATGAAATTATGGGATTTCTTGCAGAATCATGTTGCTGATGATACGAAAGTATTTAAAAGTAATAAGAAATTTGAAGATAATGGCATATTAAAAGAATATATTAATAATACTTTCCTTTTGGATTATTTGGCAATGAATACACTTAGTGAAAAAAGGCCAAAAGAAAAACAACGTGAGGTTGTCGAAGAACTTACAGATAATTTAATTCAGCGCATTGTGGAATTAAATGTCGATTTACCACTTACTGAGTTGAAGGAAAAAATTGGCGATAAAATGGCGATTATTAAATATCGCAGAGAAGCTAGTTTAGCTGAGGTTCAGAATGCTTTTTCTGAACGTATTAAGAGTTACTTAGAGAAAATTGAAAACTTAAAGTTGTGAGGTGACATATGAAAACTTTATTTAGAATTATTAAAGGAATAATTACAGTCTTTTTGTGTGTTGTTTTACTACTCGTAATATTCCAAAAGTTTACAAAAAATAGAGTTGCTTTAGGAAACATATATATATTTCAAGTTGTTTCTGAAAGTATGATACCTGAGTATAAAATTGGCGATATTATTGTCACTAAAAAAGCAAATCCTGTATCTTTAAAAGTTGGAGATGACGTTACATACGTTGCGTCTGCTGAAGGCATTAATGGGATGACTATTACCCATAGAATTATCAGTAAAAGAGAAGCTGGTGGCAAGTATTATTTTGTGACTAAAGGTATTAATAATCCAATAGAGGATCCGGAAATATCAGAAGATATGATCTATGGTAAAGTAATATACCATACAATTCTATTTAGTTTTGTTGGTAGGTTAATGACCAATATTGTAATTTATTACATTTTATTTGTTAGTGTCGGAGTAGCTTTTTCATATGAGGTTGTTTCATCATTTTTCATAAAAGACAAAGACGAGGATGATTAGTATGTCCGATGATAAAAAGAAAAAAAGGCGCCATTTATTAAAACCATCAAGACTTGTATTCTTGATTGTTTTACTAGCGGCCAATACTTTTGCATGGTTTATTTATGCGACCAAGATCAATACCGATGTTTCTGTCCATGTTAGGGCTTGGAATGTCGTTCTTGAAAGTGGCGAGAATGAATTATCAAACGATGTAGATATTGATATTGATAGTATTTATCCAGGAATGGATGACTATGAATATGAGATAACGGCATATAATCATAGTGAAGTTAGCGCAAGTATGACTTATGAGATACTTAGCGTGAGAATTCTAAGTACTTCCTATTATACGGCAGAAGAAAAGCAACGATTAGGATTAACCATTACTGGTGATGAGCCAACTTCAGCAGATTTAGAAGATATGCTTGAAAATGACTTCCCGTTTAGTATTACATTTGAAACCTCAAGCAATACGATAGCTCAAGGGAATGGTGAAGAAACATACACCTTAGCCGTTGTTTGGCCATATGAAAGCAATGATGATGAAACAGATACCTTATGGGGTAGTAATGCTTATACATATAAACAGAGCAATCCTACAAGTCCTAGTATTGCTCTGAAAGTTAGAATTATAATTACACAAAATCCAGACTAGTATTAGCTGGCTTTTTGTATGAAATCAACACTTACATTAACGGCAGCGACACCATTAAGTGAGGCGTCAGTATCGTCTTCATTATCCATAGTTTCACCACTACCATCTTTCCATTCAAGATAGAAAATGTAAGTATTAACAGTATTTTGTTCACCTAATAAATGCGTTTCGGTAATAGTTGTTACACCATTTTGGAAATATACTATGGCATCGTTATTTTTTTTGTATCCAGTGAAAACTAAGTCGGTAACGGTATTTGTTGTAGCCCCTGAAAGGGTAATGGTTTCATCAAATGAAACGCCAACGTTAGATGAATCAATAATTACTTGAATTTGTCCAGTACTTGTTGGGGCAATGGTGTTTGCACCGATATGTGAATTAGCATCAAAAGTCGGAGTAATAGTGTTTGAGAAATTACTATTAGAAACGACATCCTGGCTATTTACGGAAAAGGCCCATCTTGCAATCGTGAAATTGGTGTTAGCATCAGCACTGGTTACGTACTTGGCATAAGTATCCTGCACTAAATCAACAAGTATTAATAATGATATACATGCAAGCAAAAGCCTAAATTTACGATTATTAATAATCTTTTTCATGCAGGGGCCTCCTTTACTATATACAATAATTTTATCAAAGAAAGTGGTTAAAGTGGTCTTTTTGAACATATTTTTTTAAAATTGACAAATTATTGACATTAAAAATAATAACAAAAAACGACAAAAAATAATAAATATTGCTTGCAATTTTATTAAAAAAGTATTATCATTGTATTATATGATACAAGGCGTATGCGTTAGATTAAGTTGGTGGTGATTTATGGCCAAGGAGGTAATTGTTACTGCTGATAAGGTTAGAAATAGAAAACGAATGGCTAAGATCGTTCGTAGAGCCTTATTCATATTACTGATATTCTTAATTGTTATATATGTAATTCTAAGTGTTATATATAATGAAGGAAAGTTTACAGTAATACTCGATTCCAATGAGACATTGGAAAGCGGACTAGCAATATTTGATAGTTTAAATAATTCACATGGTAAGAGGAAACTCGAAGCCACACCAATAAGATTTATGGATAATATTTCTTATAGATGGATTCCAGAAAATGTCGATACGGAAGCCGATGGGTCTCATAATGGACAAAACTATATTGCTTATAGTTTCTATGTTGAGAATCAGGGCGATAGAGTACTTAATTATCATTACGAGTTATACGTCGACGATATTATTAAAAATGTTGATGAAGCAATTCGAATTAGAATATATCGTAATGGTGAAGATACAACGTATGCGAAGAGAAATTTCTTGGATAATCAGCCAGAAAGAGATACAGAACCATTTAAAGAAATAAAAAATGCCGAAGGAGTAATTATTTCGGAACGTGTCGCTGATTTCAATCCAGATGATTTAGATCGTTATACGATATTAGTATGGATTGAGGGCGATGATCCCGATTGTACTGATGCCTTATTAGGTGGAGAAATAAAAATGCATATGGTCATTACCGAGGAACATATAGATCAAGGTTAGGAGTGATATATAAATGAATGAAGGAAAAAAACAAAATAGAAAGAGAAAAAGACTAAGAACACTGATACTGCTACTATTTTTGACAATTATCATGTTTGGAACATCAACTTACGCATGGTTTACTGCCAATAGAGTAGTTACTATCGAAAGTATCAATGTTCATGTAGAAACAAGCGATGGCTTGCAGATATCTACGGATGGTACGACATGGAAGTCAGTAATCACTAGAACGGATATTTTAACTAATAAATATTCTACTGCTGATAACTTTATTCCAAGTACTTTGGATGCCGTATCTACAAACGGTGGTACGACCGATGATAGCCAAGGCCATACAAGACTTTTAAATATGTATGCTAGTAATATCCAATCAGATATTAACGTTAACAGTGGTAATTATACAATTTATACTACGAAAGTTGACGAAAGTACTGATAAGACAAAATTTATTGCTTTTGATATATTCTTAAAGGTTAGTTCAGATAAACCAGTTTATTTGAATAGTTCAAACTCAAGTTTCTCAAATGTTGTAAAGAGAACAGATACTCAGGAAGTAACTTATGCTGATAGAGGTTTGAAAAATGCCGCAAGAGTTGCTTTTGTACCTATTGGTGAAGCAGCAGCTACAGCATCTCAATCAGATATTGTTTCAGCATATTATACTGGTACTGCTCCAGCAGTTAAGATTTGGGAGCCAAATAATGATACTCACTCACAGGCTGTTGTAAACAGTGTTGGCCCTGAGTATGGTTATACTGGTTCTAGTGCTTTAACAAATACAGCAAGTGCTAGACTTGATTATTATGGTATGATTGTAGCTATTCCTTCAACTGAAAAGAAAGACTTGATTGGTACAGTAAGAGGTACAATTACTTCTTATGGAACATCACCAACAACTACTTTCTCAGAAGTTATGTCACAAGGAACTGTTACTGATACTTCAGCATTATATGCAACTACTGGTGTATTAATATCTACTCCAGCAACACTTGTAGCAAATAAAGATTACAAAGTATTTGAATTACATCAAGGTATTACAAAGATGCGTGTATATATGTGGATTGAAGGACAAGATATTGACTGTGAAAACAATGCTTCTGGTACTGATATTACTTATAATATTGAATTAAGTATTAGAGAAACAACTAATCCATAATTAATTAGTGATTAAAAAGAAGATGTAAATCTTCTTTTTTTTGTGGCTTTTATCTTTAAAAAAACGACATAATATGATAGAATATACATAGTAGGAGAGTAGGCGTTATGGTTAAAATAAAAGCGTTCATAAAACAACATAAAAAACCAATATTAATGGCAGTATTTTTTATTGCTACGCTTTTAGTGTGCAGATTTATTGATACTTTTAGTGAAACTGTTACAGATAGCGCCTGGGATGGGGTAGTTGCTAGGGATTTTACTAGTGGAACAGGTACACTTGAAAATCCATATGTAATATCTAATGCTTCAGAATATGCTTACTTTAAAGAATTGCTTGAAGGCGAAGATGCAAGCGCTTATATAGATAAGAATTATGTCATCGCTAATGGATTTAATTATGGTGAATATGAAATAAGTATTAACAATACCATTCCTTTTTCTGGGAATATTGATGGTAGAGGTAATTTAATTTATAATGCCAAAATTGTTAATAATTTATTTAATGTAGTTGAAGAGGCAACAATTAAGAATATTAATTTTGATGAGATTGAGTACTCTTTAACTAGTGAAACAGGTGCATTGCTTGCTAATGAAATGTCCAATTCAGAAATTGAAATGGTAGTATTTAATAGTGATGTTACTATTTCAGATGAAGGAGATTATTCGTTTGGTGGATTTGTATATACATCTCAAAATAATAAATACAATAACATTATAATTAATTCAAATATTTTAAGTGAAGTTACGGATAGTTATAAGTTTGTTTCTGAATCAGCCAATGATGAAGGAAATAACATTTTAATTAATAAAGACAATTATAGTAATAGTAAAGATGATATTGATATAGATATTGCTAATTTTAAAATTGTTGGTGACAATATTAGTTTAATTGATATAGATAATCTTGAAGATTATGTTACCAATAATTATAAAATTGTGACTATTAATGATAAATTTGTCATTGAGAAAATCGAGACTGAAGAGATTGAACAAGATACCGATGATAATGACAAAAAAGATGATACTACTCCAGATAGAGCACCTATCAAAAGAAGTGCGGTAGCATCTGATACGATTACAGAACATGCTAGTGGGTCTGATGGTAATACTTTATATATTAATGACTTAACAGCTGATAAAAACTATTTAAAAGGATTAAATTATGCTGAAGTTAGAAGCACAAGTATTCCTAGTGGTGTTAGTACAGGGTATTATAATGATGATTATTTGGTTAAGGTAGAAATTATCTATGATGGAGCAGATATTAATAATTCTTCATTAGTGGGAGCTTTGTCCCCTATTAATAATGAAAACACTAATAAATTCGTTTATTTTAAGTATTATCCATTAGTACGAAATAGTAATGGTAGTTTAGCTACTAATAGTGATGGGGATAATTATATTAGAATAGAACTTATCGACAATCCATTTACTAAAAGACCTTATGTAAATAATGTTGAATATGGATTTAATGGTTGGGTATGTAATCAAAGTGTTGATACGACAGCTAATCTATGTGAAAATGCAACCTTTAGCTTTAAAAAAGATGATTATACAAGATATATGGATGTACCAGTTAATGGCGGTAGTCAGCTTATCATTCATTTGAATGCTACTTGGTATAGAGCTGATGTAGTAACTAGCTATAATGACATTTATGACTTTAATTCTATGTCAATGCAACCTACGTGGTATACGACTACTGAGACGGTTACTCATAGATATAATGCTTATTGGAAACAAAACTATACACAGATGGAATATGATCGCTCATATAACTATAATGCTGGTTATTTGCCAGTAGGCATTTGGTATAGGACAAATAGAAACAGTGGGACATATAATTATGTATCACGGCCTAATTCGGTTAGAGCTGATAGATATTGGGGTAATACTACACTATATGCATTTAACGCGAATACTACTGCTATTTCCGAGGGTACAAGATATACTGGTGGATCTGTTACTTTTGTTGCTAATTTTAACCCAACTGGAAGCAATACGGATACAACAATTAATAACTATAATACGACATATATGAATCTTGTTGAAGAAGCTAATGGAACATTTACAACTACTGAACAAGTTACACATTCAAATTCATATATTTCAACTGGGGCTAATACGGAGGGATACTACTACAAGGTAAGCAATCCTACTGCTAATATGATTTCAACTGGAGAATACTATACGAATGATGGATCTGTTTGTACAAGTGCTAATGCTTGTACTACTGCTTATAAATTAATACAATATAACGATTCAGTAACTAATTCAAATGGTAATTCAATCTATTTAACTGAAAATGATAATGGCTATATGTTGGATGCTGATAAATACTATTATCTTGTTACTAGGGATATGAATATATATAGGCATACTAGTACAACTGGTGTAAGTTATACTAACTTAACTTATTACAATAGACCATTTACAGTGACGGGGGCAGCTGTTAATGGAACAACGGCCGCTGGTAGAATAAATATTACAAGCAATCAGTTAAGTCTTAAAAATGATTTAGTCATTGAAAATATTAGAATTGATGGACCAAATTATGATTTAACTGTAACTGGCCGAAATGGGTATGATAATAAGCAAACTGGTGCTGATACAACTTCTGGTGCAATATATGCTAATTCACATAATTTAAAGATAGGTCGTAATGTTAGTAGTTATGATGGCACATCATATATGGTTGTCCAAGGTATATATGGTGGTGCTAATAATGCTAGCCCATCAGGAACATTTAGAGTTATTATTGAAAGCGGTTACTACTATGCATACCATAGTGGAAGAATGAATGGTGGTACAACTACTTATACATTTAATGAAACAACTATTTTTGGTAATGATTATGATCGTATAAAGAATAGTAATCAAAAATTAAGATTTTTAATTGGCTTAGATGGTTATGCTGGAGGAGATAATTATGCCGGAAATGATTCTTTATTTGCTTCATATAATATAATTAAGAGTGGTTCATTTGGATATAACTATGATGGCTCTGCGAATACTGATAATACAGCTGGTTTATACATTGGTGCACGATCTGATCTTTATATGAACTCATTGACAGGAGTTAAAATTGAAGGTGGACTTATCAACACTGTTGTTGGTGGATATGGTTATAATGGATCAAATACAACTAATTCCACTTTTATAGGAATGAGTGGCGGATCTGTTAGATCAATATATGGTGGAGCTGGACACTCCACAACTAAAGGAAATCGTATTGTTTGTGTTACTGGCGGAACGGTAAGTTATAGTGTTTTAGGCGGATCTGATAGTTATAATTCAGGCTATACTGATGATGGTATTGTTCAAGGCTCTACATTAGTTTATGTTGGAGGAAATGTTACTGTTGGTGGTGGAACTGGTGAATTATATGGTGTTGAATCCGGTTCTGTATTTGGTGCTGGTGGTGGTGATACTTCTTCAACTCAGAAAGGTACTGTTTATAATTCACATGTAATTATCAATGGTGGAACTATTAATACATCAGTCTATGGTGGCGGTAATTATGGTTCTACAGGTACTCAGTATGCAGGAACTTCGACAACTAAAATTGATATTTTAGCAGGTACAATTGGTAGTGTCTTTGGTGGTAGTAAATCAGCTGATTTTGGTCAATCTGGTTATGAGTCATCAAGCACTATTGATATCAATATATCAGGTGGTACAATTGGTAATGTTTATGGTGGATCTAATACTGAGGGAACAATCTATGGCTCTGTCGACATTGATATTACTGGTGGAACAATTACTAGTAATGTTTATGGCGGTGGCCAGGGTAGCGAGACAGTTGTTAGAAGAGATGTCGATGTTACTATCGGTGACTCTTTAGCAGGACCTACGATACGTGGCAGTGTCTATGGTGGTAGTGCTTATGGTACCGTTAATAGTGCTAATGCAGGTGAAGTAAACGTCACAGTTAATAAAGGAACAATTACTGGTAGTGTGTTTGGCGGAGGTCAAGGTAGTTCAACCTATACACCATATGTTAATGGTGATATTACAGTAACTGTCAATGGTGGAACGATTGGTAATGTCTTTGGTGGAAATGACCAAGCTGGTAGTCATACAAAAAATAATGAAGTTCACTTGAATGGTGGAACAATCACTAATGTCTATGGTGGTGGTAATTTATCAAGTGTCACGAATACCCATGTTTACTTAGATGGTGCTACGGTAACTAATTTATATGGTGGATCTAATACTTCTGGTAATGTTAGCACAACTACCGTAGTTGTTACTACAGGATCAGTTGGTAATGTTTATGGCGGTAATAATGCCGGTGGTACTGATGGATCTACGAGCGTCGATGTTAAAGGTGGTACGGTTACTGGCAATATCTATGGTGGTGGTAAAGGTAATGCTACTGTAGTTAGTGGAGATGTTGATGTGACGATTGGTACTACTACAGCAGGGCCTACGATATCTGGCAGTGTCTATGGTGGAAGTGCCTTTGGTACTGTTAATAGTGCTAATTCAGGCGAAGTAAATGTAACTGTTAATAAGGGAACAATTGTTGGAAGTGTGTTTGGCGGAGGCCAAGGTAGTTCAACGTATACTCCATATGTTAATGGCGATATTACAGTTACAATTAATGGTGGCGATATTACAGCTGTCTTCGGTGGAAATGACCAAGCTGGTAGCCATACAAAGAATAATGAAGTTTATTTGAATGGTGGAATAATTGGTAGTGTTTATGGCGGTGGTAACCGTTCTAGTGTTACTAATACCAATGTTTATATGAATGGGGCAACTGTTACTAATATATATGGTGGATCTAACACTTTAGGAAATGTTAGTACAACCAATGTTGATATTACTAGTGGTACGGTTCAAAATGTTTATGGTGGTAACAATGAAGGCGGAACTTGTGGCGCGACCGATGTTAATGTTACGGGAACGGCAACGGTTAATGGAAGTATATATGGTGGTGGTAATGCGGTAAATACGACAACCACAACAGTTACACTAAACAGTGCTACAGGTACTATACCTAATGTATATGGTGGTGGTAACAGTGCTAGTGTTACAACTAGTAATGTTACTAATAATGGAGTTACGGTTACTAATATTTTTGGTGGATCTAACTCTAGTGGAACGGTAACAACAGCAAATATTACACAAAATAGTGGAACAGTAACCAATATATATGGTGGAAATAACGCCGGTGGTAATACAGTTACTTCAAATATTGATGTTAATAATGGTACAATTACTACTATTTATGGCGGCGGTAACCAAGCCAATAGTGGTACTTCAAATGTTAATATCGATGGTGGTAGTATAACTACTATTTTCGGGGGCGGTAATAGTGCGGGGCTTACAACTTCAAATGTAACGATTAATGCTGGAACAATTGGAGATGTTTATGGCGGCTCAAATACTACTGGAACGGTAACAACTGCAAATATAGATGTTGAAGTCGGAACAATTACTAATATATATGGTGGTGGAAATAGAGCTGAAGTTGGTACACCAACCATCACAGTTGAAAGTGGAACAATTACTAATATATATGGCGGTGGTAATCTAGCCCAAGTTACTGGAAATACAAGAGTCGATATCGATGGCGGTACTATCAGCGGTAATGTTTATGGTGGTGGGAACTTCGGTGTTGTTAACGGCTCATCAAATGTAACAATTACTGATGCGACAATTTTAGGTAATGCTTATGGTGGTGGTAATGGTGCTAGTGCAAACCTTAGAGGTAATACAAATATTACAATTGATGGAAATACCGTTATTGGTTCAGCTAATTCACAAGCACCAAATTCTGGCTGTGTATTTGGTGGTGGAAACCAAGCTGTTACTGGAACACAAGCTAATAATAATTCAACAAGTAGTGTAAATATTGTTGGTGGAACGATTTATGGGAATGTTTATGGCGGTGCAAAATTCTCAGTTATCTATGGTAATACGATCGTAAATATCGGACAAACGGCATATACATCTAGTAGTCTTACAAAATCGCCGATTTATGTTAAAGGTAATGTCTTTGGCGGTGGAGAAGCTAATGCTAGTGGTTCTGAAATCTACGACTGGTCCTTCATTAGTGTTACACAGGGTGTTAATATTACGATTGATGCTGATACATATAATAGTTTTGAAATAGATGGCTCTTTCTTTGGTGGTGGTAATGCATCATCAGCAACAGGCGATAGTTATTTAACAATTAGAAATTATGGTTCAGGTATGACTCCTGAACGTAATGTCTCAATCCAGCGTGTTACTTATGTAACAATTGATAACAGTAGTATCCTTTTAGCTGGTGCTGTCGATAGAGCAAATGATTATGATCAAGAATTATTCTCTATAAGTAGGGTTGAGGACTTTAAATTACAAAACAATTCAAATTTATTCTTAGTTACGGGTGCTAACTTACTGGAAAACTTCCAAAGTTTGGATAGTAATGGTAACCCAGCTGAAGTAACTATAACAGATCAACATACGATTACTACTAGAACAGTTGATAATCGTGTATATATGTATGAAGGACGTAATTTAAATATTGCAAAAGACCAACAGGTTACTGATTATGGCGAAGTTATAGGTATGACTTTCTTAGGAATATTTAACTTTGCTTCTGGAGACGTTAATACAGGTATGTATAATAGTTCTTATGCTCCAATGGTCGATTTAAGTAATGCTGGATTATTTGCTAAAGGTAGTTATGTTTTAGGCAAACACGTAACAAATCATGATATTACTGTAGACGGCTTTTATAGCAATTTCATGAATGATGAAACATTTGAAAATGAGGTTGCATATATTGATCCAACCCCTAAGAATGCGCAATTCTATATGTGGTATATCGGTGAAAACTTAATCGAATATAATGTTGACTTGGTTGCATCTAAGTATTCAACTTTAGGTTCTGTAGAGCAAGCTTTCCTTGAATTCTCAAAACCAAATACATCATTTGAAATTGAAAGTTTTGATATTTCAGATATTGCTACAGGTGTATCATTAGTTGATAAAAATAACATTCCAAGAATTGCGGCTACGGCTAGTGATGCTAATAACATCTTTGGTTTAGCAATGGAAGCATCTAATAATGGTTGGTTAACAACTGGTAAAACAACTTTCTATACAAGTAGTCCGTTTATTGACGGCGTAAGGTATTATGAAGGTGAAAACTCCAACGTCGTACCAACAATGTTATTCTACTTGTATCACTCTAAGAATATTACGGAAGCAAAAAATTTAGGAACAGTAAGAATAACGATTAAGGCAATAACGAAGGTAAATGCTTTATCAAATGAAGTTGAAGGTTTGGTAGTTAATGTTAATATGTCGACGGCGCTATATCAAACAACAGAATACGAAGGTGCAATGACACCAGGTGATAAGTATGAATTATTTACTTCAACAGCAACAAATATTACGACTAAGAGTAAATTTAGTGCGTACTATGGTCTTTATGCGGAAGGTCAAAATATATATAGGACAGGATATCATAGAGCATTAACTTCAACGTTTGTTTTGCCTGAAGATACGAAGATAACCATGATCGATTTTAGTACGGGTACAATCGAATACTATTATCACGTTATTACGGCTGCTGATGTTACGGCCGCTGAAGCGGAGTATCAAATTGAAAATGAGTGCTCATATAATTTGTCCCTATTTACTAAGATGGGAAGTTTGAGTAGTAATACGAACTATAATGATGCGGCCAAGAACTCGGTATATTATTCAAATGGTACTAGTAGTGAAGAATTTATCTTCATTGTCGATTTCTCGGATACTGAGATTGATAGTGATGAACTTGGCAATCAGCTACTGATTGAAATACGTGACTCCAATGAGGAAGGTATTATCGGTGTCTTGGGTATCCAGCATGCACAATTAACGTATAATATATATGAGGGTAGAGACTCAACAATTGATGAAACTGTTACAGCTTCTGCTAATCCACTATATAATGGTTATAGTGATACATTTGAATTATCAATTAATTATTCAAATGCTAACTTAAGTGGAGTATCAATTACTGATACACAATACTTTGATTCTAAGTTGGGTGTACAAATATCTATTAAGGATGCTAATAATAGGGTAGTATCTGGTACTGACCTTACTGGTGCATATTTCCTTGTAGATGGTAAAAGATATTATCCAGATATTGCTGGTTATACACATATTAAACTAGCTGATAAAGTTGGTAATACGAAGAAATGGGTTATATTTAATACTGAAAATGCTAGTTTGAGAACTGGATCTTATACATTTACGTTTGAAGCATTTGCTTCAGCGGATGGTATATACTATAGTTCTGGTGTGTCTGATTTCGTAAATTTACCAATTACAATTATCAATAGTACATATGGGCTTGAACCAATCTTAGCTGAAAGCAGTATTATATTTAATGCGACGGATAATGATAAAGGATTATCGATGACAGTTAATTATACTTCTTTGCTTAGCAATCCAAATATTCGTTTAGCAATGTATCGTCGTAGTTATGCTACTGAATATGCAACGGATTATAATCTTGTGGATTTACAGGACTATGCGACGACGACATTAACAACAACAAATAATCAAAAAGAATACATTATCTTTGCTTCTCCGGTTGCCGAAAATTCAAGGACAATAGAACTAGAAGATACAATGATGACTGGTACTTATAGATTATCGTTTAGGTTATATGATAACGATACAATGATTGGTGAAATAAATAGATATATAATTATAAAGTGAGGGATAATATGGAAGAAGAATTAAAAGAAGCTACTAATCAAGAACTTATACAAATTTATCGTTTAATTAAAGAACATTTGGAATACTTGGAAAAAGAAAAACAAAAAGTAGAGGAAAATGAAGAAAAATGATTGAAGAATTAACAAGTAAATATGAAGATTTTAAAGGAGTTATCGACATTTTACCAGTCAATACAAAATACAATCGTAAAAGAAAAATAGAGTATATTGATGAGGAAATAAATAATGATAACGGAAGACTTCTACAAGTAAAAAAAGAAATTGAAAAAAGAATTAGACAATTCGAAGGATTAAAATTAAACGATAAAATTGAAAAATTAAAACAAGAACTTGAAAAATGCAATATTGCAAATGAGTGGAATAGTTATAATACTTCATATGAGAAAATGCATCTAGATTATTATCTATATCAACTCCATCGTTATTATAAGGAAGACTTGATTAGTGTTAATGCATGCATTAAAAAAATAATTGAATCTTTTAAGAAGGTTGAAATTGAAATTAAAAAAGATGATTTTAAATTCAATGATTATGCAGCCGCTTATATGGAAAAGATATTAAATAATGTTAGTGATGAAGAATTAAAAACTTATTTCGAAGAGATATATTGGAAAAATCCCGATATTATTAGAATTATAGAAATTAACTTTAAAAACATATATCTAAAGTATGAAAAGAAAATTGATAAGTATTATGCGTCACGTCATCAAGCATTTTTGAAAAAGCATAAGGATGAAGAAATATATGATATGCGCGTTAAATTAAGTTCACAAATCAAAATATTGGATGGTAGAGATACATATTTAAACTTCCAAAGATTTGTTAATAATGAATACTCTGTTATGGATTTTAAAGAAGATGATATTAACAAGAAAAAGGAACAATATTTTGATGATAATAGCTATAATTATAGTAATTTATTGGAAGTTAATAAAGTATTAAATGAATATAATATAATGATCAAGTATCGTGATATATTTACTGATATGAGAGAACGCTTAGAAAAGAAAGAAGAATTAAAGAATTCTAAGAGTAATGCTTTAAAGGAAATAGCGAAAGAAGAAGATAAGTTAATTAAATTAAATGCTAAGCGCAATAAGAAAGTTTTATTTGGCAAAAAGAAAAATAATGAGAAATGGGTATTTGAATATAGAGAATCATTAAATAATATTATTAAGTTTTATGATGAATTTGATAATGCTTGTTTCAATGATTTAGTATTTTTAAAACTGACACAGGATAGTACGGTGGCTGAAGTTTTAAAACTAGTTAGTGCCAATTATCTATATTTTGTAAGTAGAGCATTTATTAAGGATGAAAATGCTGATATAAATGAAGTTACAAAGAATTTTGAGACGTTACGTGATTATGTTAATAATAATACTTTTGTGCTTCTTGATAATATTGCTTTACTTGATGATAAACCAATGAAACAATTAATAAGTGACAAGTATAATTTAATGCATATTAAATTATCAACAGAATCATTACTTGATGAAAGTATGGAAAGAACAATGGGAGATATTGAGACATTGATAAAATATGAAGATATTGTTGCTTCATGGATTAATATTGACGATGTGACACTATACTTAAATTATACTGATTTAATTAATAAAGAAAAAGCTCACGAATAATGTGAGTTTTTTAGTTATATTTATTGCATTTTACCTGGTATTATAGTAAAATTATAGTAGGAAAGTAGGTAATATGATGGAAGATGCTAAGCGTAATTTTTTAGTTCAAAATGGTGTGGATGTTAATAAGGGAATCGAGAATACAATGGACTTTGAAACATATAATGAAATTCTACTAGATTTTTGTAATACATTTCCACAAGATGTGAATAAATTTAATGAATTCAAGGCAGCTGGTGACATGGTTAATTATGAAATAATTGTCCATGCACTTAAGAGTAACTGTCGTACATTAGGATTTATGAATATGGGTGAAATGTTTTATCAACATGAGTTAGCAGCAAAACAAAATGATATAAATTATGTCAATCTACATTATAATGAACTTATTACTGAAGTTAGAAAAGTATATGATATATTAACAAAGTATAAGGGGATGAACTAGAATGAGTGACTATAGTGTTGTTATTAGCGATAATATTTTTAGTAAATATGAAGCAGCATTAATTATTGATGTTCAAGGTGATAAGATCTATAAGTATGTTAATAATGCTGGTCATTTTGCGTGTGAGAAAGAATCTTCTTATATCGAATATTTCGATGAATGTCGTAAATTTATTGATCCTGATGATGTCGAAGGTTACATCGATTCACTTTCTATATCAAAATTAGAAAATACTGGTGGTAAAGCAGTATATAATTATAAGATGCTATCAGATAAAATTGGTAGTTATTTAGCATATACTAATGAAATATCTTTATATGAAGAAAATGATAAAAAAATAGTCGTTGTATTGGTAGCTAAGATGGTCGGTACACCAGTAATTGAAAAGGCAGATAACACAAAAACCAATTTAGAGGGGAAACTTAATAAATTAGTGGACGCTGTTAGCTTAGCAATGTTAAAAATTCATAATATTATTAATATGGATAATAATTTAAGACCCAAAGATGAGTATATAAATTCGATCTTAGTTGGATTAACGACTGATTATCCAGAATTGAATAAATCATTTACCGATAATGCTTCTGAGATTTATAGTAGTGGTAGAACGGCAATTATGATCATTGATGATGATTCAATGACATGTAATCTAATTGGTAAGATATTTAATAAAGATTATGATATTATTACAGCCGGTAATGGTGAAGAAGCAATTGCGAAGTTAAAGGATGCTAAAACAAATAATATTAATATTTCTTGTATTTTCCTTGATTTAATTATGCCAGTATTAGATGGTTTTAGTGTATTAGATTATTTAAATGGCAACAATTATTTAAATAAGTTACCAGTAATTATCATTAGTGGTAATTATGATAAAGAAACAAGAAATAAAGCATATAGTTACCAAATTGCCGATATGCTAGAAAAACCATTTAATGCACAAGTTATTAGGCATAGAATTGAAAATTTAATAAATTTATATCGTTCTAGTGGTAATATCAATGAAATGATGTTAAAGCAACATGAAAATTTAAAAAACATTATTAGTTCTATTGTTGTCTCTTATGAGATGGATAATGGCCTAATGATGGCTAATATTAAGAAATATGTAAAATTATTAGCAATGCAAGTATCGGTAGAATATCCAGAGTATAATTTAAGTAGTAATATGATTGAAAAGATTAGTAATTCAGCAAGTTACTATGCAATCGGTAATTATACATTATCAAAGGCATTGCTTGATAAAAAAGGCGAATATACCGATAGTGAGAAAGAAAGTATTAAAAAAGCAAATATTAATGGGGCTGCAATTATTAAGTATGTTGTTTCACTTAATAATAATGAGATTGATTCTAAGTATGCTTATGAAATTGCTAAATATTACAATGAAAGATATGATGGTATGGGATATCCTGAAAAACTTAGTGGGGAAGGGATTCCTTTGGCAGCACAAATTGCTAGTTTAGCTATTGAATATGCACATCTAGTAAATACGATGGTTCCAGTTGATTATGGTAGAATTGCATCATTAATTATTATGGAAGCAGGTCATAAATTTAATCCAAAGATGGTTGAAGCATTTAAGAAAGTAGAACCAGAATTTGCCGCTATTACTAAATTAGGAGGCTAGTTCCATGTTTAATGCTATTTCTTTACAATTTGCCAGTCTTATATATGTAGTAGTTTTAGCAGTAGTATATTTTTTAAAGCGTAAGTATAACTTTATGGAAAGTAAAATATATAAGATTTTATTAATAGTTACGATGTTTGTTTTGTTATTTGATATGCTAAATATTTATATAACTGTTAAAAATATTTATATATTTGGAGTATTACCAGTAATAACGGAACTATATTTTATTAGTTTGTTTGTTTGGTTAATACTCTTTGTTTCATATGTTTTATTAAGTAGAAGTAATAAAAAGTATGAGTCTCTTAGCGCGGTAATTGACGAATATCCTATTACATATTTATGGATTGGAATTATCGTTGTTGTATTTATCTTATTAATAATTGCACAGTTATTGATTGAATACTATCAGGTTAACTATTACGGGCAGGATGTCGATTTAATTTATATTTTAGGTATTATTGGTTCTTTGATAGTTTTATTTGTGCTTATTGTTAAGAATAAAAATGTTCCTAATTATAAGAATTGGGCTGTATTAGTTTCAACTTTAATTTTGCTTGTAACAATCGTAATTCAAATGTTTAATAAGGAATATTCAATTATTGGTACGGGATTCTCATTGATTACATTATTTCAATATTTTACCTTGGAAAATCCCGATTTAAAGTATATTGATGAACTTAATGCATTGAAGGTAAAGGCTGAAGAAGCTAATATGGCAAAGACTAATTTCTTAGCTAGTATGAGCCATGAAATAAGGACACCAATGAATGTAATAATTGGGTTATCAGAGACAATTCTTCAAGGTAATCCACCACCAGAGTTAAAAAATGATATTAAAAATATTAATGAAGCAGGTACAATTCTTTTAGAGATTGTTAACAACATTTTGGATATTACAAAGGTTGAAGCTGGTAAAACAACACTTCACAATGCTCCATATAGTTTAGCCGATACAATTGCTAAGTTATCACATATTACAAAGATATCATTAATGGATAAACCAATTAAATTTGATGTTGAAGTAATTGGTAATATTCCTAGTACTTTAAATGGCGATGAGGTAAAAGTATATCAAATACTTATGAATATTTTATCTAATGCCGTTAAGTATACTAAAAAGGGAAGTATTAAATTTACAATTGAATCAGTAATATCAGGTAATAAAGATATTTTAACATTCAAAGTTAGTGATACTGGTATCGGTATAAAGAAGGCCGATAATGCAAAATTATTTGAAAAATTTGAGAGATTGGATCAGGAGCAAAGTGATATTCAAGGTACTGGACTTGGGCTTGTTATTACTAAAAAATTGCTTGACTTAATGGGCGGTAAAATTAGTTTTGAAAGTGAATATCAAAAAGGAACTACTTTTACTATTAATTTAGAACAGGAAATATTAGATAAATCACAAGTAAATTTTGAAACATATAAAGCTAAGAAATTATCAGTTGATGAATACTTTGATGGTAGTAAGTATAAGGTTTTACTTGTTGATGATAATTTACTTAATTTGAAGGTGGCAGAGAAATTACTTAAAAAATATAATATTCAAGTTACTTCAGTTAATAGTGGTTTAGAGTGTTTAAATATTACTAAAAATAATAAATATGATTTGGTTCTTTTGGATCATATGATGCCGGAAATGGATGGTATTCATACATTATATAATTTAAAGAAAAGGGCATCAGGGTTTGATACGCCAGTAGTTGTTTTAACTGCTAATGCTATTGAAGGTTCTAAAGATATGTATTTAAAAGAAGGATTTGTCGATTACTTATCTAAGCCAATCGATCAGGTAGAACTTGATAGAATTTTGCGTGAGCAATTAAAAATTGGTGAAGATGCTCCAGTATTAGCTGAACAAACTGTTGTAAATCAACCTATGACTTCTTCTCAACCAGATTCACCAACTAAACCAGAACCACCAAAAATAATATCTGTGGAGCAACTAAGGGAAAGTAATGCGCCAGCTACTTCAGAAACAGCTCAACCAATATTTCCAGTAGAAAATACTACACAACCTGTAAATAATAATCAACCGGTTCAACCAATATTTCCAACTAGTAGTGAGCAGGTAGATAATAGTAGTGTTTCGGTAGCGCCAGTATTTCCAACGGAAAATCAACCAGTAAAAAATGAAGATACGGTGGTAACACCAATATTTGATTTAGATAATAAAAATAATTAAAAGCACTAATTGCTTTTTAATGAATTTTTTAGAAGCACAAAAATGCTTCTTTTTTCATATAATTAATTAGGTGATAGAATGAATGATTATTTTGAAGGAGTAATAATTGATCCTGGGCATGGAGGAGTTGATAGTGGTGCTAGAGGAAATGGTGGATTAGAGAAAGATTACTCATTATTAATTAGTAAGTATATGTATGATAGGTTTAAGCAACTAGGAATACCAGTTTATTTAACGAGAGATAGCGACACTACTTTAAATCCAAAAGATAGAATTGAAAAAATATTTTCTTTTTTTGGTAATGATCCCAATGTAATTTTATTATCTAATCACTTAAATGCAGGTATGGGTGATGGGGCCGAAGTAATATATGCCCTTAGAAATAGTTCTAGATTGGCCAATGATATTTTAAATAATATTGGTAATACTGGTCAAAATACAAGGAGAGTATATCAAAGAAGATTACCAACTAATCCTACTAAGGACTATTACTATATTTTAAGGGATACTGGCAAATTGGAACCAGTAATTATTGAATATGGTTTTATTGATACGCTTGATGATTATAATTTCGTTAAAGACAATTATCGTGAATTAGCAGAAGGGGTTATTAAAGCCGTTTTAGAGTATAAGGGAATACCATATATAAATCCACAAGCTACTATTAGTGATACATATAAGGTAGTAAAGGGTGATACTTTATATGGGATAGCTAAAAAATTGGATACAACAGTCGATGAATTAAAGAAAATTAATCAAATAGAAAATAATGTTATTAGTATTGGTCAAGTTCTTAAAGTACCAGCTAAGTCTATTGATTTAGGGGAGACAGAATTGTATCAAGTAAAAGCTGGTGATACTTTATATAGTATAGCTAATAAGTATGGGATTACTTTAAAAGAATTAAAAGCAATTAATAATCTTAGTGATGATAAATTAGCTATTGGTCAATTATTAAATGTTCCTAGTGGATTGTCATCAGCTAGTTCATATACAGTAAGTAGTGGTGATACACTCTATAGTATTGCTAAAAAATTTGGAATATCAGCCGATAAATTAAAGGAAATCAATAAATTAAAAGATAATATGTTAAGTATTGGTCAAAAATTAATTATCCCGTTAATTGAAGATACTACTTATGTTGTGAAAGCTGGAGATACACTCTATAGTATTGCTAGGGCGTTTAATACGACGGTTGATGAACTTAAAAGGTTAAATAATCTTGTGGATGAAGTTTTAACAATTGGTAAAATATTAATTGTAAAATAAAAAAGCACTCAGTGCTTTTTTAAATAATTCCAATTAAGTTTAAAAGTAATAAAATTATTACACCAGGTAATCCTAGAACACCTACGACTAGACCGGTAATAATATTAACAGGAATATTGATTCCTAGAGAACCACCAAATCTATTAATTAGCCATAGTACAAGAATACCTAATAAAACATTGATAACTAATTCAATTATTCTCTTAAGATTTACATGGAAAACAAATTTAGCTAATAACAAGACAACGATGGCTGTTAAGATAATAGTAAGATAATTCATATTTACTCCTCCCTAATACAATTATATCACAAAAACAAAATTATTTTCTAATTAAGTGTGTTGGAAGACCATTTTTAAATATAGGTAATAATTCACCTTGTATTAGTGGCATAGCGTAATCTAGGTATTCTTTTTTCATCATATGATTATCTAAATCAATCCATTCAAGAGGTACTTTTTTCTCCACGTTGGCAATATTATGAATATCATATGTGCTAGTAGTTATTTTGTAATTATCTTTTCTTTCCATAATTACCATCATACCGGTACTGCCATTATTAGCTTCATTTACTGCTTTCATTCCAACCATTTCAGCTTCATTAATATCGGTAAGAGAAGCAATATGGCTAGCTGCTCTTTGTAGAGTTGAAAATTCAATGGCTCTAGTTTTTAAACCGGTTTCTTTAGCAATAATATTAGCTAATGTAACGGCACAACCAGATAATTGTTTATGGCCAAAGGCATCAACTTTTCTATCAGCACTATCCAGTTCACAAACAAATTTACCATCACTTGTTTTTAAACCTTCAGATACGGCAATAACTACACTTGCTTTCTTTTTTATTAATGCTTTGACATTATCTAAAAATTCATTTAAATCAAAATCAATTTCTGGTAAATAGATGGCATCAACACCTTCAGAGTCTTCATTTTTGGCAAGCGCAGCAGCGGCAGTCAACCAACCAGCATGACGACCCATAATTTCAACGACACAAATGGTTTGTCTGGTTTTATCGAATGATGAGTTATCGCGAATAATTTCTTTTATACTGGTAGCAATATATTTAGCGGCTGAGCCATATCCAGGGCAATGATCAGTAATTGGTAAATCATTATCAATTGTTTTAGGGATACCCATAAATAACTCATGTTTATTATGTGCTTTTGCGTAATCCGATAACATTTTAATAGTATCCATTGAATCATTTCCACCAATATAGAATAAACCATCAATTTCATATTTTTCTAAAATAGAAAATATTTTTTCGTATGTTTCTTCATTACCTTCGATTGGTGGCAATTTATATCTACATGATCCTAGGAAGGCAGATGGTGTTCTTTTTAATAATTCATAATTATCCTCATTTTTTAGGTAGTCATCTAAATCAATGATGTTTTCTTTTAGAAATCCTTCAATGCCATATACCATACCATATACTTTACTAATGCCTAATTCTTTAGCCTTTTTATAGACTCCAGCAACGCTTGAATTAATGACAGCAGTTGGTCCACCTGACTGTCCAACAATAATATTTTTCATTTTATTCCTCACTTTCTTAAATATTATAGCACATATAAATTAAAAAACTACTTTAAAAGTAGTTATTTTTCGGTTATTTTACCATCTTTATCAATCGTTGAATTATTACTCCATGAATTCATGTTATCGATTACTCTTTGTTTTTCATCATCATATAGGATTTTAGTATATTCATTTTCTTCTTTGGCAGGTATAAAGTAATAACTCATTTTTCCATCATCAGCAAATTTAATTTGAAAAATACCGGTATCTTTAGTTTCATCATTGAAAATAAAGTCACCTAAATTATAAACGATTGGTTTATGATCATAAAAATCAATTCCTTGTAAGACATGAGCATGAGTGCCTACGATAACATCGGCTCCAGCATCAATATATAGTTTTGATGTGGTAATTTGAACATCTTCAAGTTCGTGAGAATCTTCTTTACCCCAATGGACTAATAGAATTAGATAGTCACTATCTTTTTTTGTTTCTGATATTACTTTTTTTAATGGTTCTTCATCATAACATCTAAATACTCCGCCATCAGTTTCGGTAGCCTCAGGTGTTAAAATGTATTTTTCGGCTCTAGTGGCATTAACAAATGCTATTTTATAACCATTTAAGATGAAATAATATGGTTTTTTAGCTTCAGTAATGTTCCTTCCAGCCCCAATATATGGCATTTTATATTCATCTAGACTATCTAACATATCATTAAATGCCATTTTACCAAAATCGTAGACATGATTATTAGCTAATGTTAATAAATCTGCCCCCATTTCATTATAGATTGGAATCCTTTTAGGAGATGCTCTAAAGGTATACATTTTATTAGGCATTTTTTCACCACGATCACTGATTGTAAATTCACTATTAATGACCATGATATCAGTTTCAGTCATAATTTTAACAGTGTCTTCAGATAGAATACCATAGATACCTTTTTTTCTTTCATCGTATTTAGGCATAATATACCAATTATCTGCCAAGGAAACATCACCAACAAAACTAATTGTGTTTTCTTTTGCGGTATCAATTATCGTAATATTGTCCATACTATCAAATGTATTATGATATAAATCATCTAAAACAATTAAAGAATTACCAGTAGTTTTGTGCCATATGGCTTCATCATATGGATTATCTTTTAAGTATAAACTAATTTCTTTTAGAGTATCAATTTTATAATTGTCAGCTACCCAAGTGAGAAAAGTTTCATCGATTGATTCATCATTAATATTTTCTTTAATATTAGCTATTAATGTTGGTAATTCATTTTCATCGCTCTTTTCATAATTTTTTAAAAGAACACTATAAACAATTATTAGAATTATAACTAATAATAATGGTATTATTTTTTTCATATGTTTCACCTTACAATAATATTATAACTTAAAAATATGAGATTTACAATTTTGTGTCAAAAACAAGTGATTATATTTGTTATTATTGATTTATAAAATTGATTTATGGTAAAATTTAGGTAGGAAAGTAGATGGGAGGATAGTATATGGCTGATTTTAATACTAATGATGATTTAACATGGTCTGATGAGTTTGATACAACAAATATGCAAACTGTTGATTATAAACAATATTTTGAATCTAAAGGGTATATAGTTGAAGAAAAAACTACAGATTCAGGAACTGGATATATTATAACTTCTGTTGGAACTAATGGTAAACCAGATGGCGGGGCAATTATTATTCCTCCGAATAGTCAAGAAACAAATACAGTTGCTTTTTTCGTTTGTGGGCAAGATGGCAAAGGTACTACAACATATGGAACAAGTACAAACGGACCACAATTAATAACTAAAGCTCAGGAAAATAATGAATGGCCACCATATACAGTGGTAATTTCACCTAATGATTTATATGACACAAAAGGATGCAAATCTGATGGCTTAAATATTTTAAATGATGCTTATGGTGGGCTTAGAGCAAACGATGTACCTGTTGAAAATATTGGCGGATTAGGTTTTAGTAATGGGACATACGGATGTGTATGGACGGTCGATAAATTTTTGGAGCAGCATCCTGATGATGATTTGAATGCCAGAATATATTTAGCTGATCAATATAATGTTGGTGAGCATGTGTTTAAAGCTAAGCGCAATGGAACATATGATAGGACGGAGTTTAGTACATATGATGGTAATGAACTCTCAACGCTTAAAGAAAAAGGTGTTGAAATAACGATGTCATATCGTGGCGAACAAGCTGGTGGAGTTCACAATGGTAGAAAAGACGTGCAATTAATGGATGCTGTTGGCATGTCAATGCTAGGATTTAATGTGCAATTAGCACAAAGAGGCGAAGGGACTCACCTTGAAAGTTTTCTAGATTTCTTTGATGGTGATTGGGGATATAATTATTTGGCTGGCGTAGAGGAAGAGACAGTTCATTCAGATAGTTATATGCAATTATTAAATTTATCAGATGAAGACTTTTATTTTCCCATTGATGAAAACATTGTTGGTTCAAATTCCATGTATGTATATAGTAAAATGAATGATATGTGTACTCAAATAAGGGACACGATTAGTTCAGCTAATACTACTTTTGCTGCAGCTTCAGCACCAATCATAACAAGTATGCCTGAAGTATCAGCAAAAATTAATGAATGTTTAGGAATATATAATAATATGCTTGGTGTTCTAATGGAAAAACTGTATGATGAATCGAAAGTTGTTGTTAGTGTAGCAGAAACAATAGATGCGATGGAGGGTGAATTAACTACCCATGCTGAAGAGATTGAAGATGTTAATAATGAACCAATAAAAGAATTCGCCAAGGATGATACAAAATCCCAAACTGATAATGTATAAGCAACTAAAGAATAATATTTTGAAGGTGATAAAATGGCATATAAAAGTGTAAATAAATTGGATGAATGTATTACCAATACAAAAAATGTTAAAGGTTCAATTGATGAATTTGAACCAGAAAAAACATTTAAAAGTAATGTTTCTGGTAGTCGTATGTGGAAGACTGTTATGAACAAACTTGATGATTTTGGAGCAACTACCAATAGTGCTACGAGTGTAAGCAATGTTTTAGGTGAAGCAGTAGAAAAAACTGTTAATGAAATTATTGCTTGTGTTGGTGAATACGATTATGAAAAACTGGATACGACAAAAATTGATGAATTAAAAGCTGAAAGAGATGCTATTAGTAATCGAATTAGTTATATTGAAACAAAAATTGGGAATACCAATACTATTACAGAATATGAAGAAGGCGGAGATGTGGAAATTAAGACATATCTTGGGATGCTTTCTGTGCTTAGAAAAGAATTGGCAACATCAAATACTTTAATTCAAAAACTTGAAGAGTTGAAAGCAGCACAGGAACAGGCAATAAAATTACTAGATGATGCTCTTGCTAGCCTTGAATCAGTAGATGGAGAAGTTGGTAGTTTACAACCAGGTAGACCAATAGCATTAATTTCAAGGAGATGGTAATATTATGGATAATACTCATCAAAGTGAAACTACTAAAAAGGATGAATTAAAGAAAAAAATACAGGAGAATGATAGTAGTATAGCTAGATCAAAAGAAGCCATCAAAAAAATAAATGAGTTTGAAGGCGATTTAAGAGATTTAAACAAAGAATTTGATAAATATTTAGAATTATTAAATTCGGCAGTTAAGGGCCACAAAGTCAATGCAATGATTAATGAGTCGTCTTTTGAAAAAAATCATAGTTTAAATAAGACCCTAGTCGATTTAAATAAAAGAAGACAAATTATTACAGATAAGTTAAAGAAAGATATGAATCATCGCGAAGAACTGTTAGATGAATATAATAAAGAATTAGAAAACGATAGTAAAAAAGATGACAATTAGATTTACAATGATATCAAAATATGATATATTATAAGTAGATAAATTAGGAGGGAAGAGTATGTCAGGTAGGTTTGTAGCACAACCAGATGTGTTGAGAGCAGAAGGTAATTCAATTCTTGGAAAATCTGAAGAATTCGTTAAAAATGTTGATGAAATATATTCAACAATTAATGAAATGCTTCAGAGTAGTTATATGTCTCCAGCAGCAGCAGCTATTGCAAAAGATATAGAAACATATAAGGAAGACTTACAAAAAATGGCAAGAACAATCAACAACTATGGTAATTATTGTGTAAAATCTGCTAATACTATCAATAGAAATGAAGAAAATATTATTGATAGTGTTAGTGGCGGAAGTATGATGTAATTATTGGAGGGATAATATGAATAATGCAGGAACAACTATTACTTATGAAAGAGTAAGAGATGATGCTAATAAACTTAAAGAATGCGCAAGAATAATGAATGGCATTTTTGAAGACTTTGGTAGTTCAATGAATAGAGTTGGGGCTGAAGATGTTTATGCTGGTGATGCTAGTGAAACATTAGGACAAAAATTTAATACTTTGAAAACAAAATTTGATTCATATATTAGATTAGTTAATGAATTCGCTGGTATGATTACTAGCGCTTCAGAACAAACTGAACAAACTGAACGTGAGTTAGCTGCTCAAGCTGATGAATTAGCTAGTTAATTAAAAAAACAATTATTTAATTGTTTTTTTTAATTTCATATGTTATTATATAGTGCTCGTAGGTGATACTATGCAATATTTAACTGTTGGTACGCGTGAAATAACATCTGAAGCTTTTACTTGTGTCGAAGATACTGATATACGTAATATTAAGCCACGTGGTGGTATATGGTTAACTAGATATCAAGGGGAAAATTATAATGAATGGATTGATTTTATTATTGACGATCCTGTTATTTTCTATTATAAAAGTAGGGATTATTCGCTTTGGGAGCAACCTTGTTCACTAGTAACATTGAAAGATGATGCTAAAATATTTAATTTATGCCATAGGAATGATCTAGAATATTTGTTAAATAATTATCCAATTGATAAGTATAAGTTTTCATATAAGAAAATGAGTATGACATATGATGGTATATATATTGATATGTATAGTTTGCTAAGAGAAGTAAAAGATGATGAGTTGCGTCAACGAATTTATAAATTTGGTGTTAATACATTAATATTATTTAATATAGAGTGTATTGATTATTATGAACCTGGGACCGTTTCAATTACACCATTTGATTATGAATATGGGGCATGTGAATTTCCTGAATATAAAATAAATATTAAAAAAGAAAAAAAGAAAGTTTTAAATAAAAAAACCGCAAATTAATTGCGGATTTTTATTTTTTTAAAACTCTTTTTTCATATTTTTGATGTGTTTCACGATATTCTGGGTATTTATAATTTTCACTAATTTTTTCTATATCAATTTTAACTTCTTTCCAAGTATGATATTCTTTTTTACTAAATAAATCATTTATGATTTTTCTAATAATTTCAATTGTAAACCATAAGGTAATTGAAGTATCAATTTCGTTTGTTTTAGGTAATCCAATATGGCTAAAGAATGATCTTAAATCAACAGCATTTTGATCATAATTATCATAACTATTTGAGCGATATGTTTGTATTATATCCAAATCAGCTAAATAATAAAAATGTTGATAGATATCTTCATTATTTATAGTATCTTTAGTTGTGGCAATTAAAATACGTGTTGTATTATTATATACTTCTCTAATTTTACTTCTATTTGCTTCTAATTCGTTGATTAAGGTTTCTTTTGCTTGCTGATGATCACTTGCTGTTTCATCAAGATAAGTGATGCGATTTTTAATAGTGTTGCTTCTGTTACTTAATTTATCAGCGTATTCTTTTCTATCAAATCTTTTCATAATAGCCTCCTTGTGAAAATTTATTATAGCATAAATTAATAAATTATGTAAAGATATAATATTAAAAACGATAATTAGTAGTATAATAATTATGAGGTGGATAGAATGACTTTTTTGATTATAAGTGTAGTTATTATATCAATAATTGGAACAATTTCTCATTTTACTTATGATATGAGTAATCATAATAAAGTTGTGGGATTGTTTTCAGCAGTAAATGAAAGTACTTGGGAACATATAAAGATCGCTTTGACACCAACATTATTATGGGGATTAATTGATGGCCTTATTTATGGAGAAAGTGCTAATTATTTTTTAGCTAAATTGGTTAGTTTAGTTATAATAATTGTTTTAATGCCGGCTTTGTTTTATGGATATAAAGCATCACTAAAAAAAGAAATTTTTATTTTTGATATATTAATATTTTATATAGTTATTATATGTAGCCAATTAATATTTTGTAAAATAATTAAGATGGATGATATTCAGTATATTTATAGATATTTATCTTGTATAGGAGTATTTTTAGTGTTTGGTGGATATATGATTCATACATTATTACCAGCCAAGAGTTTTATATTTAAGGATCCAATATCAAATAAATATGGTTTTAAAGGCCATACGGAATTAGATGATAAGAAATAAGAGGGGACTATGAAATTAGAAGATTTACGCTTTATTAATGAAAATGTTGATTTGGATAAATATATTGTGTTTCGTGAAGAAGTAAAGAAACATATGGAACATCCAGAATGGTTAGGAGATTTTAACAAGGAAGATTTAGTTACTATGCTAAATACTGGATCTAAGATTTGGGTTTACTATTTGGATAATGATCCAGTATGTTCAATGATGTTAATACCAGCAGATCAAAGATCACTTGATAAATTTGAACTTAAACTTGATTATATGGAAGTAGCTGATTATGGCCCAATGTTTGTAAATCCTAAATATGTAGGAAATGGACTACAATATCAAATGTTAATTGAACTCGATGATTATTGTAAACAATTAGGTTATAAATATGCAGCTGGAACAATTCATCCAGATAACATATTTTCAATTCGCAATCTAGTTAAAGACGATTTTGAATATAAAAATACAAAAACATTTACTAGAGGAATTAGAAATATATATGTAAAAAAATACTAACAAAGTTAGTATTTTTTATTAGTCAATTTTTTCTGATACGGTCCACTTATAATATTTAAATAATAGTATTTTCTTTTTTTCTTTGGTAACTAAGTAGTCTTTTTGATCACTTAGGTTTCTAATATATATATTATTTAAATAAGTTCCTTTTTCGTTATATAAATATACCGTTGCTGGAAGGTCAGAATTTTCTTCTTTTATATATGGAATCAATTCATCTATTTGATTTACTTTATAACTCGATATGGTATATTCTTTAATATTATCATGAAATAAGGATTTTGAATCTATTCGTATTAGATAGTAATTATCATCTTTATCCTTATAGACATAATCGTAATAGTCTTCAATATATCCTGGAAATGTGACACCACCATTTTGTTTGCAAGTAATGGTATCAACTCTTTTCCACTTTTTATTAATAATATCATTTTTAGTTAGTGTTTTTATAATGTCTTCTCTTGCTTTTTCAGATACACAACCGGTTAATAAAATAATACAAAGTAGCAATATAAAAAATTTTAAATATTTTTTCATATTTCTCCTTTCACATATTATTTATTGCTTCTTATACCATTTTTAAATTTTTCTTTATAGTCGTTATAATTTTCAAATGAATAGCATAATAGATAATCCCTGCTATCATCAATTATTATGCTGGCTGTCAGCATTTACTTCGCCCTCTCTAAATATTTCTAGGTTATAATTATTTATACCTTGTTTATCATAGATGCTTTTAGCTAAGGCTATTTTTTTATCTCTACTTATATACATTCTCCTTTCTATATCTAAATGTCTATATATTCAATGTTTGATAATTTGTTATCATTATTATTCCATGAATGAATAAAGCAATTTTATAATTATCGCTTTGCAGCATTTCATTTATGAAAGAATTAAACCTTATTGTTTGCTTTTCTGGTAATTCACTAATTGTTTTACTTCAAGATTTCTTTCATTAATTCTATCATCTAGTTTGATTTTTAGATTATTCATTTCAGTGACATGTTTTACGGTTCCTAATGCTCTAGAAGAATCTGCTGCATATATTACATAGTTTTTTAACTTGCTTGATAATATCATGTTTCGATTATAATTATCCTAAGGTACATTTTTATAATCAGAATAATTATCTATTTCAATAAAAGAAGTCAAATGTCTTATTAATATATTTTTTTCATTAAACTGCATCCAATACTACTATATCATATATTTTATATTATTATTTTTAAAGAAAAAATGCTTATTCATATAAAATTAAGCATCTTTATATATTCAAATGGCAGGGGATGAGAGAATCGAACTCCCAACAGTGGTTTTGGAGACCATTATTATACCATTTAACTAATCCCCTATGGCGTTTTCTTTATATAATTTATCATAAAATTCTAGATTTAGCAAGTTTTTATTGTAAAAAAATCCCTAGTGGGATTTAAATATTTATAATTTCTTTTTTATTATTTGGATACTTTTTTAAGAAGTTTGTAATAATTGCTTTTACTTCTTCTTTTCTTTCTTTTGTAAAGCAATCATGAGTAACTTTATCAATATTAACTAAGATATTAGTTTTTGATTTAATGGTATTATATACGAGATTGGTTCCTTCAATAGGGACTACGGGATCTTTTAAACCATGAATTGTTAATGTAGGACAAGTAATGTTATTTAAGTCTTTTTGATATTCACTTACTAATTTTGTAAATTCAAGCATAGTTGGAATTGGGGTTTTTTGAATTCTCTCAATTACTTTTTCTTTATCTTCTTCTTTTAATAAGGAAGGTAATCTTTTTAGTGTTTCATTAATACCTTTAATATCTACCTTGGCATCTTTAAAATTGAAATATCTAAAAGCTGGAGCTACCAAAACAAGTTTTTTCACTTCTCTGTAATTAGCTGCTAGATGGGCTGCAATTACACCACCCATACTGTGACCAATAACATAAATCTCTTTATAATTGTGTTTTAATAAGAATTCAATTTGATTTTCAGCTGCTTTTATCCATTCAGAATGTTTGACATTCTTTACAATATGTTTTTCATGGCCAGGTAAGGTAAATGTGTAAACATCAAAATTTCTATAAGTTTGTAATTCATTGGGAAAACTATCATAGTCATATATACCACCAACGAAGCCATGAATAAATAGAATTGCTTTTCTTCTAAAAAACATAATTATCACCTAATTGAATTATAACACTATTGTCATATATTGTGTTTTTTTAATGAGTATTTTACGTAAAAAAGTGTAAATAAATGGTTAATTAATTGTTTAAAATATTAATGTGTGTTAGACTTTAAGTAGGAGATTGATATGAAAAAGCAAGTTAAGAAAAATAAAGTTGATAAAAAAGAAAAAACTTATGAGAAGAATGAAGAGAGTATTCTTGAAGCAAAAAAGATAATAGCAGAACAAAAGAAAAAAATAAAAATTGAAAGAGCAAGTATTAAAAAGAAAAAATTTAAAATGTTTAAGAAAACTAAATTTGGAAAAGCTTTAGGTAAAATATGTTTTCTTTTTAGTGATGAAAAAGATAGTTATTCATTTTCAGAGGTTATGAGTGTGACTATTGTATCATTACTTTTAGGTGCTTTTGCTTGTTTTTGTGTATTTGCTATTTTATCAGGTGGTCGTAACTATTTTAAAATGTCAAAACGTTTTGATAAATTTTATGATGTTTACGATGTAATTACTAGTAACTATAATGGTAATGTTGATGAAGATAAATTAATTGAATCAGCCATTAATGGTATGGTTAATAGTGTTGGAGATGCATATACAAATTATAATGATATAGAGGCTACGGATGAATTCAATCAATTAGTAAGTGGTACATATGAAGGAATTGGATGTACAATTACACAGACTGAGGATGCAATTGTTGTCATCGATGTATATAAAAAATCACCTGCCGACAAGGTTGGTATTGAGGCTAATGATATTATTTTAACAGTTGACGGTCAAAATGCATTTGAATTAGGTACTGAAAAATTAGCCAACTACATTAAGTATGAAGCAAAAGGCGCCATCCAGATGGTTGTTAAAAGAGGGGAAGAAGAAAAGACATTTACTTTAAATAGAGGTAAAGTTGAGACCCCAACTGTTGGTTCACAAATATATGAAAAAAATGAAAAGAAAATTGGTTATATTGGTATTTCATTATTTTCATCAGTTACTGCTAAACAATTTAAAAATGAGTTAGCAAAACTTGAAAAAGAAGACATTGACGCTTTAGTTATCGATGTCAGAGGAAATAATGGGGGATACCTTACAAGTGTAACAGATATTGCTGGTATATTATTACCACGTGGAAGAGCTATTTATCAAATTCAAGTTGGCAATAAGAAAAAAATAACAAAGGATAGAACTGTTGAAAAGCGTGAATATCCAATTGCAGTTTTGACTAATGGTGGTAGTGCTTCTGCTTCAGAAATTTTGGCTGCAGCAATTAAAGAAAGCTATGATCATGGTTATGTCGTAGGTACAAAGACTTATGGTAAAGGAACAGTTCAACAAGTTAAGAAATTGAAAGATGGTAGTATGATAAAATATACAGTTGAAAATTGGTTGACACCAAATGGTAATTGGATTAATGAAAAAGGTATTGAACCTACGGATATGGTAGAATTAGATGAAGAATACTATAAAAATTCAATTGCAGATAATGATAATCAATTACAAAGAGCTTTAGAGTTAGTTAGTGAATAACTCTAAAGTTTTTTTTGTAAACTTTATGACAAATGTGTTGCTTTTTTGGTGAGAGAAGGTATAATTCTTTTTACGGAGGGATACAATGCTTGATGTTATAATCTACGAAGAGGATGAAGTATCAATAAAAAAGAATAAAAGAATTATTAATAAAACATTAACTGGGGTATATACCACTAGAGTATTTAAAAAGTGCGATAGCGAACTAATTAGTTTAATTGATGAGGGAAATAGGAAACTATATATTATTAATATGGAGACAGAAAATAATTATGGTTTAAAGTTAGCAACTAGAATTAGAAAAAAACACTTTGATGATATAATTATTTTGACTGCTAAATGTGGAATGTATTATGACTTAGCTTTTAATAATAGATTGATGGCACTTGATTATATTTGTAAATGTAATGATTATGATAAACGATTATTTCAGACAATATCTGAGATAAATAAAATTGTTTATAGTGGTATGATATTTACATTTAAATATAATAGAGTGGTATATCGAATACCTTTTAAAGATATCAATTATATTGAAAAGGAAACGAATATAAAGAGATGCATCATTCATACAGTTAATGGTAAATATTATATAGTTAATTCACTTGATTATTTACTTAATGAGTTAAGGAACGGTTTTTTGAGAACTCATCAATCTTGTATTATCAATGTTAATAATATTAAAATGTTGGATTGCACTAGTGGTGAAGTTATATTTATAAATAATGATTATACAAGTTTATTAACAGAAAAGGCTAAGAGAGAAATTAAAAAACTAATGTTAGGAAACTAACATTTTTTTAATATATAAGGGAATAATATAAATGTAAAATTAATGTTATTATTTGTATTTTGATACTATATTTGTTATAATTATTTTAGTGTGAGGTAGATATTTATGTGTGGATTTGTAGGTTTTGTTGATAAAGTTCCAAACAAGAAAAAAATCATTAAGGATATGGCAGATATTATTAAGCATCGTGGACCTGATAGCGATGGATATTATGTTGGTGATGATTGCGCATTAGGTTTTAGAAGATTATCAATAATTGATTTGGACGGGGGAACACAACCTATTTATAATGAAAAAAATGACAAGTTAATAATTTTTAATGGTGAGATATACAATTATAAAGAAATTAAAGCAGAATTATTAAAATGTGGTCATAAATTTAAAACTGATTCTGATACCGAAGTAATACTACATAGTTATGAAGAGTACGGAGATAAGTTATTAAATAAACTAAGAGGGATGTTTGCATTCATTATTTATGATATTAAGGAAAATATTATTTTTGGTGCTAGGGATTTTTATGGAATCAAGCCACTATATTATTATAAAACAGATGATGAGTTTATGTTTGGTTCAGAGATAAAATCATTTTTGGCACACCCTAATTTTAAAAAAGAGTTAAATAGGGATATGTTAAAGCAATATCTAACTTTCCAGTATAGTGTTGGGGAAGATTCCTTCTTTAAAAATGTTTATAAATTGAGACCGGGACATTATTTTAAATACCAAGGTGGAAAATTAGAAATAAAGAAATATTATGAAATTGATTTAACGAGTGATCATAGTAAGAGTTTAGAAGAATGGAAAGATATTATTAGAAAAGAACTTAATGAATCACTTAAATATCATAAGGTCAGTGATGTTGAGGTAGGTAGTTTCCTATCTAGCGGTGTTGATTCTTCAATCGTAGCAACACTTAGTAATGTCGATAAGACTTTTACCGTAGGTTATGATAATAAAAAATACAGTGAAGTAGATTATGCTAAGGAATTAAGTGAAAAAATTGGTGTTAAAAATATTAGTAAGAAAATTACGAAAAAAGAATATTTTGATAAATTTCCACTGATTCAATATCATATGGATGAACCATTAGCAGACCCTTCAGCAGCTGCTTTATACTTTGTGGCTAATACTGCTAGTAAGCATGTTAAAGTAGCATTATCTGGTGAAGGAGCTGATGAGATATTTGGCGGATATAATATTTACCATGAACCATATTCAGTAAGCTGGTACAACAAAATTCCATATGTAATTAGAAGATTTGTTGGTATGCTTGCTTATCCATTTAGAAATCATACTGGCTTTAACTTTTTAGTAAGAAGAAGTAGAAAATTAGAAGATAGATATGTTGGTAATGCTTTTATCTTTGAACCACGTGATGCTGATAAGATTCTTAGTTATAAAGATAGTCATACTTTTAAGGAATTGACAAAACCATATTATGAAAAAGCTAAAAACTATGATGATGTTGCTAAAATGCAATATATCGATTTTAATTTTTGGTTAATTGGAGATATTCTATTAAAAGCGGATAAAATGAGTATGGCTAATTCACTAGAAGTTAGAGTGCCATTTTTGGATAGGGTGCTAATATCTAATGTTATAAGTATTCCATCAGAGTATAAAATAGTTGGTAATGAAACGAAATATGCGTTTAGACAGGTATGTAAAGAAAGTTTGGATCCAAAATGGGCGGAAAAGAAAAAATTAGGATTTCCAGTACCTATGAGAGAATGGATTAAAGAAGATGAAACTTATAATGAAATATATAAATTATTTAGTGAAGCAAGTGAATTTTTCAATGTTAAAAAGATAATCAAACTATTAGATGATCATAAGAATGGAAAAAGAGACAATAGTAGAAAGATATGGACAATCTATTCATTCTTAGTATGGTATCAAGAATATTTTGTAAAGCGTTAAAAAAACTATGTTTTGGTTATTATGTATACTATAATTATATTGTAGATGTGGACGTGAATATGAAAAAAATAGATTTTGGTTTTAATGATGATGATAGATTAAGTGCACAACGTCATATGTAATTTATAAAATATGATTGAAATGTTATATTAGTTAACATTTCTTTTATTTATATGGCAATTATATGGTTGTACTATTTACTTTTGATAGTTAAAATGATATAATTTTAGTATATGTGGAGGTATCAAGATGGCTAAAAGAAAAACTAAAAAAGATAAAGATAAATTTGAATATAGCAATGAGATAATGGGAGTAGTATTAATCTTGCTTTCAATTATTGGTATTTTAGGTTATGGAAGAGCAGGAAACTTTATTCGTAGTTTTACGGTTTTTCTTGTGGGAATTGCTTATTTTCCATTATTAATTGGTTTTTTAGTATTAGGGATATGTTTGATTGTGAAAAGAAAATCACCAAAGATGGTATCTCGCTCTTCAATTGGCTTATACTTAATTATTATGGCTATTTTAACAATCCTTCATTTAGAATATGTTAAACAAGATGGTAGTACGAAGATGATTATTGAAACTTTTGATAATGTAATGGAAGCATTTAAATCAGCTGATTTTATTAAGAATTGTGGTGGTGGAATGACTGGTGCTGTTCTTGCTTATGCCTTTAATTGGGCATTTTCCACTGATGGTATTATGATTGTTGTAATTACATTGATTGTTTTGGGTGTAATTTTACTATTTAATACTTCAATTCTAAATGCCTTTAAGAAAATTAGGTTACCAAGGGTTGAAGAAGATGATGATGAAGAGGAAGAGGAAGAAAGCAAAGCAGAAGAAGTACCTGATAATAGAATTGTAATATCTTCCATTGATGAACTTACAAATAAGAAAGAAGAAGTTGTAGATAACGATATTCCAATAAAGAAGGAATCAGATGCCGAAATGCATGAGGAAGAAGTCGTTAAAAATGATAATTATAAATTGCCATCAATTAATTTATTAGATACGGTAAAGAATGTCAATAGTAAAGAAAATGAACAAATAGCTAAAGAGAATATTCAAAAATTAGAGGAAGTATTAAAAGTATTTGAGGTTTCTGGTAAGATTGTGCAAGTTAATATAGGACCAACAGTTACTCAATATGAACTTGATTTAAAAGCTGGTACTAAGGTTAATAAATTACTTGGTATCCAAAGAGAAATCGCTTTGGCAATGGCTGCTAAGGATGTCAGAATCCAAGCACCAATACCAGGGAAAAATACAATTGGTATTGAACTTCCTAATAGGGTAAATGCTTCAGTATCAATTAAGGAAGTACTTCAAAATATGCCAAGTGTCAACGAAAAGACATTGCTTGCAGTTGGTCTTGGTAAAGATATTATGGGTAGAGTTAAATGGTGTGAGATTAATGCAACACCTCACTTACTTGTAGCAGGTTCTACTGGTAGTGGTAAATCAGTTTGTATTAACTGTATTATTACTTCACTTTTAATGAGAACAAAACCAGATCAAGTTAAATTGGTTTTGGTTGACCCTAAAAAAGTTGAATTTACAATGTATGAAGGTGTACCACATTTACTTAGCCCAGTTGTTACTGATCCAAAGAAAGCATCAATTGCCTTAAAGAATATTGTTTCTGAGATGGAAAGACGTTATGAGCTACTAGAACGCACTAGAAATAAAAATATTGTTGGTTATAATCAATTTTGTGAAACTCATCCAGAGTATGAGAAATTACCATATATTGTAGTTATTATTGATGAGTTGGCTGATTTGATGCTTGTGGCTGCAAAAGAGGTTGAAGACTCAATTATGCGTATTACACAGATGGCACGTGCAGCTGGTATTCATTTGATTGTTGCTACGCAAAGACCATCAACAGATATTATCACGGGTGTTGTTAAAGCAAATATTCCATCAAGAATTAGTTTTGCAGTATCAAGTCAGATCGATTCAAGAACAATTCTTGATATGGGGGGTGCTGAAAAACTACTTGGTAAGGGTGATATGTTATTCTTACCAATGGGTGAATCAATACCTATGAGAGTACAGGGAGCATTTGTTTCTGAAAAAGAAATTGAAAAACTAGTTAAATACACTATTAGTCAGCAAAAAGCAAATTATGATAACACGCTTACAGTTGATAAAAGTAGTGATAGCAGTTCAGTTAGTGGGGATGATTATGCATCAAGTGATGATTATGATGATCCAATTTATAATGAAGTTGTTGATTTTGCGGTATCAGCGGGTAAGATTAGTGCAAGTTTAATTCAAAGAAAGTTTAGACTTGGATACAATCGTGCTGCTAGAATTGTCGATTTACTTGAAGAACGTGGCATTATTGGGCCACCAAATGGTTCTAAACCAAGAGAAGTACTTGTTAAATTAGAAAGTCATAATGAGGAATAGAAATATTCCTCTTTTACTTTTATTTTTTAGTAATTTGCGATATAATTAATCTAGGTG
>CAZLQU010000003.1:0-33287 GCA_964561805.1 uncultured Muribaculaceae bacterium
TTCATCAGCATATTTTGCTAGTATTAAAGAGCAATATAAGAATAATATTAAAAGTAATAATAAAATTATAAAGATGATTATTATCATATATATACTCCTTTCAAATTATTTGTAAAATACTTAACTTTATTTACAAATATTAATATTTGGTATAAAATTATATTATTGAGGTGTAACATGAAAAGATTAATCTATTTTATATTTATCCTTATTGTTAGTATTATAAGTATAGTTTTAGCATTTAATGCAACAATTATACCTAATAATATTTTGTATTTAATCATTATATTTTATGTGATCAATTTGATATTAATATTTATCTTTATAACAAGAAAAAAGAAATTTTTACGAATACTAGGAATAATTATTTCAATAATACTTCTTTTAGCTAGTTCATTAATAACTTTTGTTTATTTTAAAGCAGATGCTTTCTTTAATAAAATAACAAATGTTAAATATGAAACTAGTAATTATGCGATTGTTGTATTATCTGATGCTACATACAAAGAATTAAAGGATTTAACTAATATTGGTATTTATAATAATGAACTAGATAAAAATTACAGTTTAGCACTTGAAGAATTAAATGATAAAGCAAAGATCTATAATGAAAAATATGAATCTATTTTAGAACTTGTGACAAGTCTACTAGAAAGAAAAATTCAAGCAATACTTATAAATGAAAATTATATTGATATTATTAATGAAACAACAAAGGATTTTAAAGAAAAAACGAAAGTATTAGATACCCTATCTATTAAAAGTATCAAAGAAAAGAAAGAATTAGAAAAAGAGATTAAAAAATTAGGTAATTTTAATATTTATATTAGTGGAATAGATACTTATGGAGAAATTAGTACGGTATCACGAAGTGATGTTAATATTATTGCAACGATTGATATGGAAAATAATAAAATATTACTTACAAATACTCCAAGAGATTATTATGTACAATTACATGGTACCACTGGTAATAAAGATAAACTTACACATGCTGGTGTGTATGGTATAGATATGTCAATGCAAACACTAGAAGACTTATATGATACCAAAATTGATTATTATGTTAGAGTTAATTTTAATACTCTTATATCATTAGTAGATGAGATTGGTGGAATTGATGTATATTCTGATTATGCAGTAACTACCCTTCACTATAATGTTCATGTGAAAAAAGGTTGGAATCATTTTAATGGTAAAGAAGCTTTAGGCTATTCTAGAGAAAGATATGCTTATATGGATGGAGATAGACAAAGAGGTCGAAATCAGCAACAAGTAATTGAAGCAATTATCAAGAAAGTAACCGAATCTAATGATATCAATATGTATATGAAATTACTAAATGTCTTAGAAAAAAGTATGCAAACAAATATGGATAAAAAATTAATTAATGGTTTTATTAATTTACAAGTAAAAAATAATGATAATTGGGAGGTAGAGTCAATTCAAGTAAACGGTTATGATGATGGTGGATATACCTACTCCTATCCTGGTCAATACTTATATGTAATGCAACCTGATTATGATAGTTTAAATAATGCTAAAAACAAAATTAAAGAAACACTTTCAAAGAATGATGAATGATCATTCTTTTTTTGACATAATAGTAAAATTAATTATTATTTGCAACCTATATTTCAAATCAATATATTTTACAGAATCATAAAAAAGACACTAATATTTAGTAGATTATTAGTATCTTTTAGTATGACATTGTAATTTATTATCAAATATTAAATAATTATAATTATTTATAATCAAAATTATATAATTTCATATTTTAAATGATTATCTTGTTTTTGGCTTCGTTTCACCTTCACTAAATGTTTCTATTGCAAGTTTTAAGTCATCGTGATTGTCTATTTCTACCCATCTGCCAACAAGTGGACATGCTCTAAATTCTACTTCTTTTAAAACATCATTAAGTGCAACTTCGCTCCATAATTTTAATTCTTTTCTTTTCTCAATATATTCGGCACACTTATCAAAGAAAGCTTTGCCACCAGCAGCTGAAAACTTATATACATCTATTGAAGAGCCTAAAGCATCTGCTTCGGTTATTTTCTTTGATATTTCAATTAATCTACCATTTTCTTCAATAACTTTCATTGATTCTTCATAATAAGTTCCAATATCAGTAACAATAGCGTTGGGATAATCAAAGCGTAATAATTCGCTAATTACTGAAGAATCATAATAAACATCTGCATTCATCATTAAAAAGTCACTGCCTTTTAATTCATTGCGTGCTAAATATGCTGAATACATATTATTAGTGTTTTGGTAATCTTCGCTACAAATAATGTTTATATCATGATATTTTTCTCTTACTCTTGATTCAAGTACATCAGCTTTATAACCTGAAATAATTGTAATATCAGTAATACCATTTTCATGCAAATTATCAATTTGCTTGAACAAAATTGACTTACCATTTACCTCTACTAGTGATTTGGGAATATCGTTAGTTATTGGTGCAAGTCTACTCCCGAAACCTGCAGCTAAAATTAATGCTTTCATTTTTTCTCCTTTTCAATTTTATAATTATTTATTTAATTTTAAAAAATCAGCTAATCTTTCACATGATTTATCGTCATGAAACTCATATATTTCCCTTCTTAATTTAATTCTTTTTTGTTGATATATATCAATATTATTAATGACATTATCAATGAAATTAACTAAGTCAGTATAATTATAGATTTTTTCTCCTGCCAAATAATTGTTAACATTATCGACACAAAATCCAATTTTATACTCGTTTACGTCATCTAAAACATATGCAATGGGCTTGTCTAAATGAAGATAATCAAATGAGATGCTTGAGTAGTCGCTTATTAATGCATCTGTGCATTTTAGCAATCGATAATTATCTATATTTAATTGTTTTACATCGTCGCCAGTTAATACTACAATATTTGATTCGGTTTTAATTTTAAGGTTACTTAAATCTTGCTTTGGATGAAGTTTTAAAACTAGTAAAACATTATTCTTTTTTAGATGTGAATTAAGTTTTTGAAATTCTTTTATATTTTCAAATAATGGTATGCCTAGTTTTTGCTCCTTGATACTATCATTTCGTTTATATGCAATGCCGCGTCTAAAAGTTGGCATCCATAGTATAACCTTATTATATTTTTTGCACGTAATCTTTTTAATTTCCTCGTAATTATTATCGAATAGTGTATCGTGACAAGGGTACCCAATTGAAATTGCTTTTTTACTGTCTTTATCTATTGAATATTGATCTAATAATAATGGAGCGTATTTTTTGGATGGTACTAATATATAATCAACGTAATCTGGAATTATTGTTTTTCCTTTAACATTCTTTAATATCATGGATCCGTGAGTAGTATAGATCATTACCTGATCAGTTCTAACTTTATTCCAATAATCATTGTCAAATGTACCATATTTGGCCATACAAATGTAATATGCTTTTTTGATGCTTGGGCCAAGCAAATTTACTGTGCAAACATTGCTGGGTAATGATCTTTTATTAATGCGTTTTCTTACCAACCAGACAATTTTATATTTTTGATTAAACTTGTTTTTAATTAAATAATCGTAGAAGGCTCCACCGTTGCAATCAAAATCATTGTGGCTTTCGATCAAAATAATATTCTTTAGTTTTAGATTTTTAGTAAACATGTTTACTATTTTTTCTAATACTAGTTCTATTTTATACCGCCAAAGTACTTGAAAAAATCTTTTAATACCATTAGTCTTAAGATAATTAATTATTTTCACAACATCACCCACTTTATCATTTAAGATTTTTTATTATTTTTATTATTTTATTTTTTTGAGCAAATAATTCTATTATAAATAATATAAATATAATATATCTAATGATTGTATATTTATAAATAAATGCCATAGTTATTGAAATTATGATGATTATTAATCCTATTATCCATATGTTTTTATCATCGTAAATTTTTACGTTTGGCATTTTTTCTTTTAATATCTTTTTATAAAATATATAATGACACAAAGCTAGTAATATGTAACAGATTAATGTGGTATAGCCAGCCGCATAGTATCCATAATGTTTGATTCCTATATAATTTAATAATATATTCAACGTTGCTGCGATAGTTGTAGCAATTGCTATAAATCCTGTCTTTTGATAATAATATTCAATATGGCTAAATAAGTTATATGAAAAAATAAAGTATACGGATGCTATAATTGGTGGCATAACATATATGGCATCCATATACGACTTTCCGGCAAAAATGTATATAATATCTGGCGCCATAACCATTATAATAACTGAGAATATACCAATTAGAATAATTAATAAATTAGCTATACTTTTAATTTTATTTACATTTTTGCTTTCAATTGACTTATATATATATGGCACTAAAGAATTATTGATTGCAGTTGTTAATAATAATAATACTGTAGATATAGAGTATGCGATACTATAATAACCTGCTTGAATATTACCGACCATTTTTCCTATCATTATTCTATCTGATTGATTTAATACATAATTTGATAAATAATGTGGTATTAGAGGGAGATTAAATGATAAGGCATATTTCCAATATTTCCAATTAAATATTTTTTTCCCCTTTATTATAATCATTGCAAATAGTGGAACAGTAAATAATAATTTGACACCAATATCAGAAAAAACGCGTGCTTCGAGTTTGATGTTTGTATTTTTAATCCATATAATAGATACAGCGATACTTAATAAGTTCATTAAAATAGAAACAATGACAATTTTTTTGTATTTATAATCAAATTTTTCTTTTGAAAACCAGAATTCGAATGCTGGCATGAATAATAATTCAAGCCCCATCATAATCATTAGTGTCGGTGATAATGAAAATATCTTAGTCCAAAAGTCAATGTTTAAGCAATATATTAATATAAAAAGCATTGTTATAATACTTGTTAGAGACAATTGCGATGATGCAAATCCGTCTGCGTCATCCTTGTATAATAAAAGTCCTTTTGCAAATCCACCTAAAAAGATGTTTAATGAAGTGAAAATTATTAGTATATTGAACCATGATTGAAATATTGTAAATGTTCCATATTGTTCTTCAGTTAATATTCTAGTAAAAATAGGAGTTGATAATAAAGCAATTCCTTTATTTAAAAAATTGCAAAATGCGTACCAAAAAGCAGCCTTAACTGGTAATGACATTTTCTGGTATTTATTTATCATTTTTGTTATTATCATGTTGTTATTCCTCCCAATTCTTTTTGATTATCATTTGCTTCGCTCGAAGTTATAACTGATAGTATAATTGCAGTTTCAATGCCAAAATTTAGTAAAGTCGATTCCGATGTAAGTGCAATAAGCAAATATATAAATAATAATAAAACGTAACTTTTGGGTTTTGAATTATTTAAAGCAATTTTATAAATATTAGCAAATAGTTTAATTAAAGCAATAGTTCCAACAATACCGAACTGCCCAATATAGTATGGGTATCCAGTATCTCCTAATTGCGCAATACTATTTCCAGCTATTTCCCATACATAACTAATTCTTATAAATTGATATACTTTTGACATATATTTCCCTGATATATGTGATGCATATGTGCCAAATCCACTACCTATAGGAAAACATTTTTTTAATAGTATTAAACATCCTCTATATAATATTTCCCTGGCTGAAGAAGAAAAACTAGCATATAATGATAGTTTGCTATAAGCCACTAAAAAGATTGCTAAAAAAACTATTATCGCTGAAATTACTTTAAATTTTTTTAAAAACCAGCCAAAATATTTAAATAGGATATAAACTGTAACTAAAGCAATTCCTTTTGTTCTCATTGTCAAGACAATAATAAATATAATTAAAACATCATATATAGTTTTGTTTTTTATGATATCATTTTTATATTCAAATAATACCAAAATGAATACCATTGATGTAACTAAGTACGTTGGATGTGAAAATAGAAATACATATGATCTTATTCCATGTCTATATTCATCTAATGACATTCCTATGTCTACAAAAAGACTAATTATTCCACATAAAAAAATAAAAATTATTGTTAGTTTTATAAAATTAATAAAATTTTCGTTTATTGCACTTGATAAGCTAGTATCAATGTTTGTATTTTTAATTATTAAAAACATCAAAGGAAACTTTGAAAATGAAAATACATCTTTAATTATTGCTAAATATGAGCTAGCATAATCAAATATTAAATTTCCTAATAGACCAATTGCAATAATAAATAATAGAAGTAAATAACTCTTTAAAAATATACTAGGAATTCCTGATTTAGTTTTTAATCTATTAAGAAATATTAAAATTATATATAGTTCAAAAATAATGTCCCATGTTTGAGAGAAAGAAGGCAATTCTAATACATTAAATATAATATTTGAAAATAAAATAAAAATTAAAAAAATACGAATTAATGTGTTTTTCATTTTTCATTATTCCTTTCATATATTTAATTGTACTTGTGAATAATTTTTTTTAAAGTATTTATTTTGTTTTGACCTATAAAATTGATAATTTTTCTTTTAAGTTTATTCTTCTTTGATGTCCAGGATGCATTATAGTGATGAATTGAATACGTATCATCGCATAATAAATTTTGTGTTTTTCCTGGCGCTATTGGATCAAAATATTTTGGTGGATAAATATAAGTATCTATTTTTTTTAAATAAATAATTGAGTCTTTATATTTATATCCATTTTTCTTTAAAATATTTGTGTTTAATACAGGACATGATAAATCATCTAACTTATCAATATCAAATTTGATATTATCATATACTTTCATCATTTCATAAATGATTTTTTGATGTTTTTCTGCACCAAAGCCTAGACCTGTTGCAATAAATTTACCATCTTGTTGAATTGGTAGGTAACATTTATTATTCAATAATTCATCTAATTTTTTTAATAATTCAACATCCGTATCTAGATATATTCCTCCATTTTCATATATTACCTTTAATCTGGCATAATCAGATACAAAAGCCCATTTTTTATGGTTATATGCTTCTTTTATAAATTCACATTCATTGATATTGAAATTATTTTCATCCCATCTTATTATTTCGTAATCAGGGCATTTTTTTTGCCAACTTTTGATACACTTTTTTACATCTTTTGGAAGCGAATTTCCTCCAAACCAACAATAATGAATTTTTTTGGGGATCATTCTAATTCCTCCTTTATAGTGATTTATATATCTTATAATATTTTTTTATAAAGGTACTATAACTATACTTTTTTATATAATCGTTAAATGCATTTTTCTCTAATTTTTCTCTAACACTTTTATTTGTAATTAGATAATTAATTCGTTCAGTTAATTGTGTAGCATTATCTTTCTCAAACAGTAAGCCATTATAATTATTAACTACTATTTCATTGTTCCCCGAAATATTGGTGGCAATAATGGTCTTTTTTTCTGAAAAAGCTTCGATTGGTGTCAATGGGAATCCTTCCCACCTTGATGCTAATATTAGAAAATCTAAACTTCTAATTAATTCAAGAACATTTGACTTAAATCCTAAGAACTTAACATTATTATTAATTCTTAACTCTCTAGTTAATTGTATTAGTTCACTTTTTAATTCACCATCACCAATTATTATTCCATATACTTGATTGTTTTTCTTAATTATGGGTTCCAATGAACGTATAAAAACATCAATTCCTTTTTGTTCTGTCAATCTACCTATCGTTCCTATTAGTATTTTGTTTTTATAGTTTTGAAACTCAAGACCAATAGTATTTTGAGTGTCATTTTCAATTGAATTATATATAATTTTGATATTCTTAGGATTTATTTTAAAAAAGTTAACTAAATTTGTTTTAACACCATTACCGCACGCAATTATAGTTGAACCTTGCAATGAAAATTTTGTAAGTTCTTTTTTATTGTTAAACACATTATGTGCCGTGTATACTCTCTTTATATGCGGGTGAAAATAAGTAAGAATTTTACTATAAAAAGCTGCCATACGATGATGAGAATGAATAATATCAATTTTTTCATATATGATTATTTTATGTAATGTTAAGTATGTTTTGATCATTTGGATAGGATTTTTACACTCTAAATCTGGTATGTTGTAATGTTTTGTGCCTGCATCAGTCAATAATTCTTCATAATATCCGCCGGTTGAGGCAATTATCATTGTAATATTATTAGTTTTTTCTTTGCATAATTGATAAACTACTTTTTCGGCGCCACCTTGTCCCATCGTACGTGAAATATGTAAAATGTTCATTACAATTCCTTCTCCAATACATCAGTAATTCGTTTACATGCAAAACCATCACCATATGGATTGCTTGCTTTGCTCATTTTTTCATATTCTTCCCTATTATCAAGCAATAAAGTAAAAGTGTCATATATAACTTTTTCTGTAGTTCCTACTAGTTTTAATGTGCCGGCTTTAATTCCTTCTGGTCTTTCTGTTGTATCGCGCATTACAAGAACGGGTTTGCCTAAGGAAGGAGCTTCTTCCTGTATTCCTCCAGAATCAGTTAAAATCATATAACTCTTATTTAAAAAATTATGAAAATCTATTACTTCAAGTGGTTCAATTATTTTAATTCTTTCGTTATTATTAAATACTTCTTTGGCAGTTTCCCTAACTATGGGGTTCATATGAATTGGATATATTGCTTTTACATCTGGATGCTCATTTATAACTCTTTTAATTGCTTTAAACATGTTTCTCATTGGCTCGCCCAAATTTTCTCTACGATGAGCAGTAATCATAATTAATTTACTATTGCCAATCCAATCAAATTCTGGATGATAGTAATCTTCTCTTACTGTTGTTTTTAACGCATCTATTGCAGTATTGCCCGTGACATAAATTGTTGATTTGTCCTTACCCTCAGTTATTAAATTTTTCTTAGATAATTCTGTTGGAGCAAAATTAAATTTGCTAATAATGCTTACAGCTTGTCTATTGAATTCCTCGGGATATGGACTATATATATCATATGTCCTAAGCCCAGCTTCAACATGACCTACTGGAATTCTTAAATAATAGCATGCTAAAGCGGTTACAAATGCTGTCGAAGTGTCCCCATGGACCAAGACAATGTCTGGCATTTCTTTTTCTAAGACTATTTTAATTCTGTCTAATATGTTAATTGTAACGTCGAATAATGTTTGCTTATCTTTCATTATTGATAAATCATATTCGGGAATAACATTAAAGACATTAAGTACTTGATCTAACATTTGTCGATGTTGACCAGTTACACATACTATTGTTTTTAAATTTTTGCGTGTTTTTAATTCATTAACTAATGGGCACATTTTAATTGCTTCTGGTCTTGTACCAAAAACCAACATTACTTTTTTCATCTACATTTTCCTTTCAAAGCGTATTTTATAATATGCACATAACAATATGTTAAAATTGTTGCACATATAAGAAAAAATAAACTCACTTTTTTTCACGTTTTTTTTCTTTGATTACGGATTTAATAAATTTTGTGTTTCCAACAAAGTACCTTTTAAACAATCGCTTTGGTTCTTGCATAACTCTAAATAACCATTCTAAACTCATTTTTTGCATCCATTTTGGTGCTCTAGGTATATTGCCGGAAATTACATCAAAACTGCCACCAACCCCCATAAAAACGCAATTATGTCCTTTGTTTTGCATATACTCGATTATGTATTCCTTTTTTGGTGAAGTAATTCCAACAAAAACAATATCTGGTTTTGTTTTTTTCATAATGTTAGATATTTTTTCCCATTCATTGTCTTTAAAATATCCGTTATGTATGCCAGCGATTTTAATCCCATTATATTTTTTGCTGATAACGTCACGTGTTTTTACAACTACTTCTTCTTTTGCACCTAATAAAAATATGCTGTAATTTTTAGTTACGCATAAGTTCAACAACTCTTGCATTAGATCAATCCCAGCAACCCTTTCAGGTAGCTCTTTTTTTAAAAACTTGCTTGCTAAAATTACTGATGCGCCATCAGCATTAATAATGCCACAACTATTAACAATATCTTTCATTAACGGATTTTCATTTAGTTCGTTAATTTTATCAGCATTTACTCCCATTAAATGTAATGGTGTTTTGGTGATAATATATTTTTCGACCAAATTGACAGTTTCACGCATATTTAAAACGTCTATTTTTGTATTTAATATTTCTATACGTTTGTTTTTCCCAAGAATCTTTTCTTGCTTTATGCTGCCAATTTCCATTTTTACCTCCATTATTGTGCTCCTCTGCCAAACAAAACGACAGAAAAAGTTTTGAAAAATATTTTAATATCAAACCATAAATTCATGTGTTCTGAATAATATTTTTCTAATTTTAATCTACTCTTAAAATCTATATTATTTCTACCTGCTGTTTGCCAATAACCTGTTATACCCGGTTTTGATTTTACAATATCTTCGTAGTATTCTCCCATATCTTCTTTTTCTCTAGGTAAATATGGTCTATTACCAATCATTGACATCTGCCCCAAAAGAACATTTATAAATTGAGGCATTTCATCAATTGATGTTTTGCGTAAAAACATGCCTATTTTAGTTATTCTTGGGTCGTTTGGTAATTTCATATTCTTTTTATATTCTTTTTCAATTTTTGGATCTTTTAACATTTCTTCCAAGATTTTGTCAGCATCTGGCACCATACTTCTAAATTTATATAGTTTGAATAGCTTACCATCTTTTCCAATCCTTTTATGAGTATAAATAACACATGTAAAATCACCAGTTAACATATAAGCAATATTAACTAATAATGCAATTGGAATTAGAAAAACTATACCAATCAATGCACATATGATATCAAATATTCTTTTTATTATAAAATATAGAATTTTAGATGGTTTTTTCTTTGTTGTTTTTGTCATTAATTATCACACTTTCTATTTGTTTTTATTAAATAACATGCTTAAAATTAAAGCTATGATTAAGAGAATTGAGATAACTATCCATTTACCTTTATAGCTTTTATCTTCTTTAAACTCTTCTTTATCGATTGTTATTTGTTCTACTTCTTTTATATTTACTCTTATATTATATGACTGTGTTATGTCGCCGTTCTTAGCAGTAATAATAATTTTATTATCTTTTAATTCGCTTATTTTTTGACTAGTTATATCAACTTTTGTATCTTTATCTTTGGCAATTGGTTTTAAATCTAATTCTTCAGTATCTTTTTCTACATATACTGAATAGTCAAAGACATTTTTCTTTAGTTCTATTTTAACTAATTTAGATTCAATTTTATCAAGTAGATTCTTATCCACTTCTTTAGGTTCCTCTTTTGGTTCTTCTTGTTTAGGCTCTTCTTTAGTACCAACTTTAATATTAATATTTCTTGCTGATAAGTTAATTGTTTCATCACTAGTTGTTTTGGCACTTGCAGTATGAATATTGACTGAGCCAACGGTATCGGTAGCATTATTTTTTACGCTAATATCAACTGTACCTAATAGTACTTTGCCACTTTTTGCCTCATCAAATTTTAAGGTGTGAGTAATACCATTAGGATTACTATCGGTTACACCACTAGCAGTACTAAAATTAGCAGGGATATCATAGGTAGAAAATACTAGTGTAAATGTTACACTTGATATTTCGCTTTCTGTATTTGCATATAATTCAACAGTATCACTACCACCCTTTTCAATTGTTAAATCACTTTTACTTACTTCAAGTGCATATACATGAGAAAAAGTAGCGAACATTAAAAAGGTAGCAAATAAATACTTAATAATTCTTTTCATATTTAATCACTCGCCTAAAATAATTATATACAATTTGTCGATTTATGTCAATGTAGGAATTAGTATTTTGATAGATATTTTAAGCATTTTTTTAATTACTTTATAGATATAAGAAAAAGAAGTAAATATTTACTTCTTATGGTTAGTATTGGCTGATTTAAAGTAATTATCTAAAGGACCAATAACATCTCTAAAAGTATTTAAAACAATATCTTCAGTGACGTTTAAGATTTTACATATTTCAATTAGATTATATTGTTTACCGTTTATATAACCATATCTTAACAATAGTATTAATCCTTGGGTAGCACTTAATATTTTAACGGTAGTTAATAATTGTTTATAATCTAATGCCTTCATTAATTCTTTTTCTTTGATTAGATTGATAACGTTTATATAGTTACATCTATCCAATTCTTTTTCGGAAATAATACTTAATAATAGACTTTCTTTTTTTAATGCTTCAATATCTTTTTTTGGTTCTTGAAAAGATAGTTCATTTTTGGTAATTATTTTTCTTTTAGCACCTAAATTATTTAATCTTTCTAAGTTTTTAATGGCAACATCAGGATTATCTGTATATTCCGCCATACCTTTTGTTAATTTGTTGCGTCTTAATTTCTTTAGGGCACTTAGTTCTATTTGTCTTATTCTTTCTCTAGTTAGATTATATCTTTTACCGGTTTCTCCCAATGTATGAAATTCGCCATCAATAAAACCATAACGATATTTTAAGGCATCTTTATCGCGTTCTTTTATATTGGTTGTATCAATTATTTTTTCAAGGTATATGCGAAGCATTTTGTTTTCATAAATTTCTTCAGGAATGGGATCATTGGACGCAATTGTTTCTCCAAGTTCGTCGTCATTCTCATCATCAACTTTAGAATTAATGCTCATGACATCAAATTGTAATTTATATAGTTCTATTGCTTTTTGTTCAGAAATACCCATTTTTTTGGCAACGTATGCAATTCTGTTATCAATATTTTGAATATTTTCACTATCATCATAGATTTTTTTAAATTTAAGTACGTTGTAGTATTTATTACTAGGTAATCTTATTGTTCTTCCATTTTTATAAAATGACATACAGATAGCTTGACGTATCCACCAGACACCATATGTTGAGAATTTTATACCTTTAGAGGGATCAAATTTATCAATAGCAGTAAGTAAGCCAATATTACCTTCACCAATTAATTCAAGTAATTGTTCACTACTTGAGGCATATTTTTTGGCAATATTTACTACTAATTTTAAATTACATTCAGTAAATTTTTTTCTGGCTTCGTTGTCTCCATTTTTAATTCTGCTTGCTAATGTTTGTTCTTCTTCCCTACTTAGAACAGGAAAATTACTTATTTCTATTAAATAGGCGTCGATAGTATCTAAAGAAGATTTATCACGAATGGTATTACTAATTTCTGATGGTCTTTCTTTAATTTCGATGTTTTTAATATTACAATAGGCATCTAGGGCTTGAATGATAATATAACTATCAAATAATTCGTCGGTATAACCAGCTAAAATGGCTTTTTTGTGTCTTGTAAAAATTGTATTAATCATCGTAAGAAAATTAATATTATTAGTTAGTAGATATAGAATTAGATCAGGTGTTGGTACATAATTACATCTACTTACATAATTTGATATTTTATCTATGTTATTTATAGCACTACGATAATTAGTAAAATTATTGCATTTACTATCTATAAATGTACTAATTAGTTTTTGTGAGAATGTTTCATCATTTAGAATTTTTGATAAATGATTTTTAATTCTGTTGGTTACTTTATTTTTAATATATATTTCGTATTTTTCTCTACCTTTATATTCTCTTTGTGATATCTGTATTTCTTTGATAACTATTTCTTCATATTTTTTGTATGAAAAACAACCAAAAACATATTCATCATAGATATTGTTAAATAACGTTTTAAAATTATGATAAATCATATCGGGTGTGTAATTATTTAAATTATTGATACTTATTTCCATATATATCCCTCTATCTATAGTAATAATACCATACTTTTTATTTTTTTAAAACTATATTAGATATTTATTGAAAAAATAATAATATTTTGTTAAAATAAATAACCAATGGTGATAATATGGCGAAGAATTTAATGGAAATTGTTAATCGATTATTAAAAATATCTAAGGAGTTTATTGATGAATTTGGTACTTTAGCGGCTTTATCTAGTTATGATCGTGAAAATGGTAAGGAATTTGATATCCATATTAATAAAGCAAAGGAATTAATGGATACGGAAAATATTATTATTAATAATTTAACTTATGATGAATTAGTTGGTATTGTAATTATTCTTTCTAATTGTAATGATGATAGTTTAGCATATGATCGTATTTGTATGAACATTGATGATAGACTTAATGAAATAAGCGATATGGATACTTTAGACATCGAAATCGAAGATGAAGAAATTAACGAAGAAGTAATTGATGAAGATGGTATTCAAAGTTATTTTATCGAAGATGAAAATAGTGATAAATATGATATGGATTTTGCAAATTATATAAATATCTTTTCTTTAAAAAGAATTAGGGATAGAATTATTGGTACTGATTGTGATAATCATAGTGATCTTTGCTACAAGGAAAAATTGCTAAAACAAATTAAAATTCTTAAATATTTGGTCTTATCACAAAATCCAAAAATGGAAAGGATTGGATTAAATAGTCGTTTTAATATAAGTAAGATTCCATATTTAGAGTCTCCTAATGTAGATACAAGTATTATTGCTTATAATCATTGTGTAGCTTTAATTGATCGCATGTATAATCCAATATTTTCAAAGGATGAAATTAGTGATACGACAATTAATTTATTTAATATGATGTGTTTTGAAAGTTACTTGGAACATGTAAATATTGAAGAACTACGCAAGTTATCTAATTTATGTAGTAATTTGAGAGAAAAAAGTAAAAATCCATTTTTGGGAGATGTTTGTTATCATAAAATATTAAGTAAAGACAAAAACTAGGAAATAATTTCCTAGTTTTCTGCTTCTTCTAACATAGTTGTAATAAATATTCCATATCCTTTATTTGTTTTGTCAACGACGACAAAGTTAACTGCTCCCACAATTTTATCATCTTGAATAATGGGACTACCACTCATACCTTGAATTATACCACCTGTAGCATCTATTAGTTTTTGATCGGTTACTTCAAATAAAATATTTTTAGTATTGGAGTTCATATTTACTTTTAAAATATTTATTTCGAAGGGTTCAACTTTTTCACCATCGATGACTGTTAGTATCTCTGCTTTACCTAAGTTTATTTCTTCTGGTTTAGCTACTTTGTAGAGTTTATTTTGAGGAAGTGTGTCGGTATAATTGCCAAAGATTCCACTAGTTGTATTTTCTATAACACTACCATAAATGGTGCCTGAATCACTAATGGCATTTTTTTCTCCGGGATTACCATCAGAACTTTTGGTTACACCTGTGACTAGTGAATAGAAAATTGTTCCACTATCTGATTCAAACTTACTTTTAGTTGATTTTTCTAATATTTCATGTCCTAATGCACCAAATGTTTTATTACTTTGATCAATATATGTAAGTGTAGCTACTCCTCTTATAGTGTCTCTCACATATAATCCAGTACGATATTCATCATCTTCTTTATATAGATTAATTACTGTCGTATATAGATTATTGCTACGCTTATAGGTAACTTTTACTTGGGGTTCATTAATTTTGTTAATTATTGCTTGCATATTTTTAGCTGAATCAATTTCATAATCATTAATTTTTATTATTTTATCTCCTAGTTTTAAATCACTTTCAGTTAAGATATTATGATTATTTATGGGATATGATCCGACAATTATGATATTATTGGATTTTAATTCAATACCAATATTTTTACCACTGGCCATAATATAATCGGAGTATGCAAAAACGGATAATGGAAATATGAGGTAAATAAGAAGCGTGTACAAAGTAAGTTTTTTCATAGTCTATCACTCCTTAAGACTACATTTATAAATTGGCTTAAAGATGATAATTTATGAGATGTAAAAATAGGAATTGCATATTATTTATTAGGTGAGGATATGTATCCATTTATTTTAACTACTTTTGCAGGATTAGCAACTTTGATTGGAGTTTTACCAATTTTTGTTAAAATTAATGATAAAAACAAATTGATTGGGTCAGCATGTGCTTTTGCATCTGGGGTGATGGTATGTGTTTCGGTATTAGATTTAATTCCGGAATCTTTTAGATATTTAATTGGTAATTATCATGGTATATCATTATTAATATTTGTCATTATTTCGTTATTGATTGGTATAATTACTTCATATTTTTTAGAAAAAATAGTTGATTCAGTTGGTAGTGATAATATGCTTTATAAAGTTGGCGTTTTAGCAATGCTAGTAATCATTATACACAATATTCCAGAAGGAATAGTAACTTATGTTGTAAGTAGGAAAAATATTGCTTTAGGCATACCTATTTGTATAGCTATAGCTCTACATAATGTGCCTGAAGGAATAAGCATTGCTATTCCAATATACTTTGCTACAGGTAATAAATTTAAGGCGGTAATTTATACGTTAATTTCAGCAATGTCAGAGTTACTTGGGGCAATTATTACTTCTTTATTTTTAACTAAATACATCAATAATTTAATACTAGGATTAATTCTTAGTTTTACTGCTGGAATAATGCTGCAGATATCAATAAATAAACTATTACCGACAAGTAATAGTTATTGTGCTGAAAATGCTAAGCGATATTTTATAATTGGCTTTATTTTTATGCTTATTAGTCTTCTAATAAATAATGTAGTCGCCTAAATACTCTTTTTAAAATTTTTCTTGCTAAATTATTACCTTTATAACTCATATTATATATTAAATTAGTAAAATTATTGGTATAATCAATTTCTTCAGCTACTAAATAATCTTTTACATCAATATTTTCATTATTTTTTACGTCACGTTCAAATTCTTTGATTTTTTCATTTGTAAGATATGTTCTTTCTTGTAAATGATATTCGTAGTATCCACTATTGGCAACATAGTATGAGCAAATATAAATTAAGATAATCATTATGATAATGGCATTAAATCCTTTCTTTTTAATTATTATCACCTACATATCTTGATAAAATATCAGCAAGAGCATTAATGGTATTCATTACTTCTTCGATTGTATTATCTACTCCCCCTACTTCGATTAGCATAACATTGGGACTTAAATCTTGATTATAAATACCATTGACGTTAGGACCTTCTTTTTTATAGATGCCTCTACTTAATCCAGGATAATAATTACCAAATAAATTATTAATATTAGTGGTTACTTTTAAATTTTTTTCATAGTTATCATGCTCTAAGCCAATTACAAAGAGAATTCTAGCATATTTTTTATTACCAATTTTAATAGTTGTTAGTTCTCTACCTACAGAGTCTCTATGGATATCAATATAATATTTTAAGGTATCATAGGTATTTTGTTTATCTAAAATGAATATTCTACTGGCTTTATAACTTGATGCATAATTCCAACCATTTAAATCTAAAAATTCAGTCATATTCATATCTTCTACAATTGTTGAAATGCCTTTGCTATTTAATTTTTCTTTTAAAAGATAACTAGCCATTAAGACATTTGGTGTAATTCCATAGATAGATAGATTCTCACTATTATAATTTTCTAATTGATGCGAATTATAGATGTAAATAATCGGCTTTTCAATATCGACTTTATATGGATCACTAATATATGAACTAATTTGCTTTAATTTTTCTAATTCTTCGGTATTATCTTCATCATTTTCTGCATAGCCAATAATACTTTGATTAAAGAGTGTGGCTGGTTTGGTAAAATCAACATTAGTTAAATATGTAATACTTTTATTAATTATTACTGGTAATTTTTCATCATTATTTATTTTACTATTACCATTATTTATTAAAAATTTTATAAATTCTTCATTACTACTTATTTTGCTATTTTTAAATGAGTAATAAAAAGTATATGCAAATACTAGGTAGATAATTAATATTAGAAAGATATATTTAAATTTTTTAGGTTTACTAAGTTTTTTTAATTTCATACCTTTCATAATAATCACCTAGTATATTATATACATAGATAATTAATTTATTTGTCGATGCAAGGCATTATCGATACTTTTAGCAATTGTTTTACTAATTTTTTCAATTAAGAAATCGATTTCTGTTGGTGTAACTATCATATTAAGTTTGGTATTATTTAAAACTTCGTTAATTAGACTAAGTTTTTCACTATCTTCTAAACCTCCAAATAAGCCTAATAAGTTTTCTTTATCTTCATTAGATAAAGATTTATCTTTTATTTTATTTATATAATTGGTTTTAAGATATGTTAATTTGCTTACACTTTCGTTATCTTTTAAATAAGAAATATGTTTAATTAAATAATTTATGGTATCATATACGATTACAGATGACATGACAACAGTTGGTACACCTATAGCTATTACAGGTATACCCATTGTTTTTTTACTTATTTCCTTTCTGTTATTACCTACACCACTACCAGGATGAATTCCGGTATCTGTTATTTGAATTGTTTTATTAATTCTTTCTATATTTCTTCCAGCTAGGGCATCTATAGCAATAACAAAATTGGGTTTTATTTCCTTTATTAAAGATGTAATAATTTTAGCTGATTCAATACCAGTATTTGCCATAACTCCGGGATTAAAGGCATATACTTTACGGATTTTATTTGTGATGGTAGTTACTTCATATAAATGGGCGGTCACCATTACTTTTTTTACGGTTTTAACACCTAGGCTATCGGGAGTTGATAATTCATTACCAAGTCCTATTATTAAGGCACTATCAGTATCTTTTATTTTATTTAGTGTTAGGATATTTTTAATAATATTTGTTAAATTTTTAGTTATAATTTCTTGATTATCATGATCAGTTATATCATCAAAAGTAATCGTTATATAGTTGCCTTCTTTTTTGGTGCTAGTAATAGTTAAATTATCTATTTTTTGTTCTTGGTGATGCAAATTTTCGTCTTCGATAATTAAATCAGTTCGCAAATTATAAATTGATAAATCTATTTTACTCATATGTTATCCTTTCACTAATATATTTTTTACTAAAATATGAGATTTTATTTGCAATTTTACTATTTTTTTGATAAAATTGTATGTAGTTATCGGAAGGAGATGAATCAAATGGCAAATGTTAAAAATGCAAAGAAGAAAATTAAACAAATCGAAAAGACAACTAAAGCTAATACACAATTAAAATCAACAGTTACTAATTCAATTAAGAGAACTGATAAGTATGTAGCTGCTGGAAAGAAAGAAGAAGCTGAAAAAAGTCTTAAATTAGCTATCAAATCACTTGATAATGCTAAATCAAAAGGACTTGTACATAGAAACAAAGTAGATAGAGTTAAATCTCGTCTTACTAAAAAAGTAAATGCAATGGAAAGCAAATAAAAAGAAGAAATAATTATTTCTTCTTTTTTATTCTTGTGAATAGTCCTTTATGTTCATTAATTTTTTCAATACCTAAAATAGTTCTTACTGCATTATCGTAGTTACTGGCGATATTCTTATCAATAATCTCTTGATAAAATTCTTTAACTACTTCGGCAGAATAAACGATTTTGTTTTCGGTAATAATAGCTATGTCTTTAGTTAGTAATTCAATGACATGATTGCCAATAGGATTTAGTAATACTTTTAGAAATGGTGTTTTAAAATAAAACATTTTCTTAGTAATCATTTCAAAAGCGTCGTTTGGCTCGGCAATTCCACCAAAAGGTATTTTAATAACAATATGTCTATATTTAGTGGGAACGTTATATTCTTTAAATACTTCTTCGGCTACTTTATTACTTAATACTTGATCATCATCGGTATTTACTTTTTTATAGATATTATCAGCAGGGACAAATAAATAATAATTTTTCTTAGTATTCATTTTATCACCCTCTGTCTTTTTTAACTAATTATTTATAATATCATTTACGACGTATTTAGCACACAAGATACCAGCGGTCGCTGGAACAAACATCATACTGGCTAAGACGTCTTTTTTTATTGGCACCTCCGTTGTAGATACAACCATAACCTTTTTATTTGTTTTTTTATCAATAACATATTTTCTAAGAATTTTTGCTAATGGATCATATGTTGTTTTTCTAATATCAGTAATTGTTAATTTTTCGGGGTCTAATTTATTAGCAGTTCCCATACTAGCAATTAATTTGATATTTTTTTCTAGTGCATAATCAATCAATAATTTTTTAGCTTGAACACTGTCACAAGCATCAACAATATAATCAATTTGATAATTATCTAATTGACTTATTGTTTCGTTATTTAAAAAAGTATTGATTACTATTACATTACAATCTTTATTTATACTTAAAATATGTTCTTTCATAACATCAGTTTTATATTTACCAATGTTATTTTTATTTGTTATTATTTGTCTGTTTAAGTTGCTAATATCTATTTTGTCATAATCAATCAATATTAAGTTTTTTACACCACTCCTTACTAAGGCTTCTGTAGCATAACCACCGACACCGCCTAAACCTACTACTAAGACTGTTTTAGTTTTTAGTTTTTCTAAGTTTTCTTTACCAACTAAAGAAATCACCCGTTCGAACATAAGACCTCCACAAATTAAAGAGATAATTATTAGTTATCTCTTTTAATTATAGTTACCCAAAGAACCGATACCAGTATAGATAAAACCCGCGCCTAATCACACAGGTGGTAAGTCACCATCTAATAATTAGGATTCTTATTAATATAAGCATTCAACACATATTAGACTTTAGACTCCCTAAATATATCTTTGTCGGTTTTATATTATAGTTCTCGCATCCTTTAGGTACTTTAATTATACCATATTATATGAATATATCAAGTAATCATTGAGTACTTTACAGAAAAAACATTTAATTTTTTTAAAATATATATTGACAAATGACTGTAATCAAAATGTTAGGCTGAGGTGAGTTTAAAAGATGAGAAGGAGTGTTACTAGAGATTTTATAAATACTTATTTAGTTCATTTGTAAATTCATTTTGTAATTCTTTTAATCTTTCTTCGGTTTTGGCTTCAAAGCGCATTGTTATGTTGGGACCGGTGTTAGATGCTCTTACAAGAGCAAAACCATCATCAAATTTGCATTTAACGCCATCTATGGTTAGATAATTGTATCCTTTGTTACTTGCATATTCTTTTATTTTATCGATAATTTGGAATTTTTTAGTATCCTCTACCCTAACCTTTATTTCTTCAGTTGAATAGTATTTATTTATACCATCAAGGAGTGTATTTAATGGTTTATCGGTATATGTTAATAATTCAATTAAGCGCATACCAGCATATATGCCATCGTCATATCCTGGCCATTTATCGCGAAAGTAAACATGTCCTGATAATTCACCACTTAATGGATAATCACCTTCGGCTGAGGCTGCTCTCGTATATGAGTTACCTGTACGATATTCGACTGGTTTGATACCTAATTTTATCATTTCATCTTCAAGGGCTTTTGTGCATTTTACATCAAATAAGCCTTCTTTTTTTGTTACTTTATCATACAAGTAACGCCACATGATAATCATATATTTATCGGTTTCGATCATATTACCGTTGTTATCAATGAAGCCGACACGATCACCGTCACCATCATAACCTATACCAAGATCGGCATTAGTTTCTAGTACTTTATCTTTTAACATTTGTAAATTATCATAGATGCAAGGATCAGGGTGATGCATTGGGAAATTACCATCTGATGTATTACAGATACCTATAGCATTTAATCCTAGTTTTTTAAAAATTTTATCAGCGATAATAGAAGTTGTGCCATTACCACAATCATATACAACTTTTATTTTTTTATCTCCAAAAGCTAATTTACTAGTTACTAAATCAATATATGCATCAGTTATATCTACTTCTTTTATGGTTCCTTTTCCTTCATAATAATTCTTTGTTTCAATAATATCATAGATTTCTTTAACACTTTGACCATAGGCATTGTGAATACCATTATATGAGAATTTAAAGCCATTATATTCTTTGGGATTATGACTGGCTGTAATCATCATGCTGGCATCTACTTGATAATAATTAGCAGCAAAATAACACATTGGGGTTGTGACTAAGCCCAGTCTTAAGACATTGATACCAGAATCTACCAAACCTTTAATTAAGCTATTTTCTAGGGCAACTGAAGATAGTCTATTGTCATAACCTAAGACTGTTTTATCTTTTCCGTAAGAATGAAGTTTAGTACCAAAAGCTCTACCTATATGGTATGCCGTTTCATCATCCATTTCTTCATTGTATATTCCCCCTATATCATATTCTCTAAAGATTTCTTTTTTTAATATCATAATATTCCTTCCCTATCCTTCTGGATAATATAAATCATAATTATCTTTTATTTTGTCAGTACTTACATTAGTATAAATACCTGTGGTTGATATATTTTCATGGCCTAACATCATTTGAATGCTTCTTAAATCAGCGCCATTATTAAGTAAATGAGTGGCAAATGAATGCCTTAACATATGAGGTGTTATATCATCGGTTATTCCTTGTTTATTGGCAATTATTTTAAGATTTTTAAAAAAACCTTGTCTAGTCATTTTTTTACCGTGATTATTTAAAAATAAACTATCACAAATATAACCTTTTAGGAATTGTGAACGATACTCTTCTATATAGATCTTTAAATATTTACATGCTGTTTTTCCAATTGGCACTATTCTTTCTTTGTTTCCTTTACCATAGCATCTTACTATTTGTTTATCTAAATCAATATTAAGAGGAGTTAGATTAATTAATTCTGATACTCTTAAACCAGTTGCATACATTAATTCTAACATCGCTTTGTTGCGATAATCAAACGGTGTTTCTAATGGGATATTTAATAATTTATCTACTTCATCAATCGTTAAGACTTTAGGTAGTTTTTTATAAAATTTTGGTCTTTCTATATCTAAGTTAATTTTATAAATATCTTCATTTATAAGAAATGTATAAAATGATTTTATTGAAGATATTTTTCTAACCACAGAATAGATACTATAGTTTTCTTTATCTAGATATGTTAAATATTTATAGATATCATCATTATCAGTTTGATTATAATCTTTATTTAAATATTCTAGATACTTATAGATATCTAGGATATATGAATTGATAGTGGATTCGACATTTAAAAATTTTACGGTTAATAAATATGTGTTAAATTTTTCTAATATGTTTTTATTTTTATCGGATAATTTAAATGATTTAATATCTAACATATTATCCCTACCTTTTAATTAATTATATCATATTTAAAAGAAAAAAGATACTTTCGTATCTTATCTTACTTTAACTAGTTCTTTGCCAACAATGGTATAAATTCCAAATCTATGATAATCACCATCGTTTACGTTAGGTACTTCATTAAACTCTACCATAATTAAATCTAATGGATTTTCTACGAAGGTAGCAATCCAGCCAACATTATCAAAACTATCGTCTTTATTTTTGGCTAATTCCCAAATTTTAGTTGTGCCATCATTATTGGTTGATAGTCGATATAGGTAATACGTTAATCCTTCTTCATCATAATAACCAATAATTAATTTATTGTGTTCTCCTTGAATATAGTTTTCATAATCCCCTAATTTAATTGTTTCATCATCAAAACTTATTTTTAAGTCACTAACTTTACATGTATCACTTGCAAAATATACATCTTTAACTAGCTTTTTACTACTAGTATTATCTTTTTCTAAAATTTCTATAATTTGTTTTTTAGACAAGATATGTTTTTCTTTTTTGGTACAACTTGTCATAAATAAACAAGTAACTATTAAAAACAATAGAAATATCTTTTTCATATCACACCTCTATTATTATTATATCACATATTTTTATTGTGTAAATAAATTAATAAATGTTATAATAGTTATAGATGTTATTATTAGGTGATATAATGGAAGAATTATTAGCTATAAAGATGCGTCCTACGAAGCTAAGTGAAGTTATTGGACAAAAACATTTAATTGGTAAAGATAAGATTCTTACTAATCTAGTTAAAAATAAGAAATTATTTTCAATGATCTTGTATGGGAAGCCAGGAATTGGTAAGACTTCAATTGCCTTAGCTTTAGTTAGTGAACTTGGTGTTAGATATCGTATGTTAAATGCGGTTATTAATAATAAAAAAGACTTCGATACGGTAGTCGAAGAAGCTAAGATGTATAATGGTTTAGTTTTAATTATGGATGAAATACATAGACTAAATAAAGATAAACAGGATTTGCTTTTACCAGTACTTGAGTCTGGTTTAATTACTTTAATTGGAATGACTACTGCTAATCCATATCACGCAATTAATCCAGCAATTAGAAGTAGATGTCAGATGTTTGAACTAAAGGAATTAGATGGTGAAGATATTGATAAAGCAATAGATAGGGTCTGCAAGAGTGGTATTTTACCAGATTTAAAAATTGATAAAAAAGCTAAAGAGTATTTAAAAGGAATTAGTAAGAATGATTTAAGATATGTCTATAATTTGATTGAAGTAGCATATTATGCTAATAATGATAAACATTTAACGGAAGATAATTTCATAGCAATAACTAATAGACCTAATATTTTTCATGATAAAAATGGGGATGGCTACTACGACATGCTTAGTGCTTTGCAAAAATCAATTCGTGGAAGCGATGTGCAAGCAGCAATTTTCTATTTAGCTAAATTACTTGAAGGTGGTGATTTGGATTCTGCATGTAGACGACTTGCGGTTATAACATATGAGGATATTGGTTTAGCTAATCCTAGTATGGGCCCTAAGGTTAATGCCGCTATTGAAAGTGCTTTAATGTTAGGTTTACCAGAAGCAAGAATTCCCCTTTCAGCTATTGTTATTGAGTTAGCTTTATCACCTAAATCAAATAGTGCCATTATGGCTATTGATAAAGCAATTGATGTTGCAAGTAAAGTTGATTATGGCGATATTCCTTCATATTTAAAGAGCCCATATACGGGTTATTTATATCCACATAATTATAAAAATGATTATGTTAAGCAACAATACTTGCCTGATAAGATTAAAAATATTAAACTATATATACCTAAGGAAAATAAAAATGAATTAATGCTTAAAGAAATTATGGATAAACTAGAAAAGCAGTAGTTACTACTGCTTTTTTCTAGTCGAATAAACTTATTTGTCCTTCGATTTTATCCCTTTTTACTTTTTTTAGTACTTTTGGTTTTGTTTCCATACTTTCAAACATATTTAATTGATTATTATTTTCATTTACTTCTAAATTATACTTTTTATCATAATTATTGATAAAAGCAACAATGGAATGTAAATTACGATATTTAATCTCATCTTTATATATTGTTTTACCACTAGGTAATTGATAATATTCATAAATTAATAATTTGGCTATACGTAATAGTGGCAAATCACCATTTTCATCACGATCTAGTAAATGTTTATCCATATTTCCATATGTTATTGAATTATTGGCATACATTGCTACTTCGGCAGCTGTTGTGGCACAATCATGAAATTCAACGTAATTTTTAGCAAATTGTTTCATGAAACGATAATCCTTATCAATAAACTTATGCAATATACGATCTAATACTTTTTTAGGATTTGCAATATATTCGATATCTTTTTGATATAAAAAGTCATACATTACTTTATGGTAGGTACCATTTCTTAAAATTCTAGCTGATAATGGATTGCCAATATATTTAATATCAAGAATATCTTCATTGTATAGGGCATTACGTAATTCAGCCTCATCATCAAACATCATGGTAAACATATCAATTTCTTGTAGTGATAAACCTAATCCTTTGTATCTTGAGAGTTTGGTAAAATATTTTGATTTTGTAATATTAAGTGGAGTATATTCCCCTTTCTTTTTACTTACAGTAAAATAATATGCCATACTATCCCCTCTTTCAAGGCTTGTATTATAACACATTTGTTTGTTTTTGTCAAAATTACTTATACATTATGAGGGCTGTGAAGCAATAAATTTGTTCTTCGGCATAGATTGAACATGCTACAGAAAACTTAATATCTATGATATTTGGTTTCTTTTCTTCGATAAATTTACTAATGTCATCTTCCAAATCTTTTTCATGAGCTTCGTCAAATATTTTTATTTTCATAGCGATATTATAAAACAAAAAGAAGAATTATTTTGTCAATTCTTCTTCGATTCTCATAAGTTCATTATATTTACAAATACGATCGGTACGTGACATTGAACCGGTTTTTATTTGACCTAAATCAAGACCAACGGCTAAATCAGCAATTGTTGTGTCTTCAGTTTCACCACTTCGATGAGAAATTACTGTTTTATAACCATTTTTTCTTGCAAGTTCAATTGTTTCTAATGTTTCTGTAATTGTGCCTATTTGATTAACTTTTAAAAGAATGGCATTTCCAGCATGCATATCAATACCTTTTTGGAGGCATTTTTTGTTAGTTACAAATAGGTCATCTCCTACTAATTGGATACGATCTCCTAATTTTTCAGTTATTTTCCTAAATCCTTCCCAATCATTTTCATCAACGGGATCTTCGATTGAGATAATTGGATACCTATTTATTAATTCTTCATAATAGGCTATTAATTCATCAGTTGTTAGTGTTCTACCTTCACCAACTAATTCATATTTGCCATCTTTATAAAATTCTGAGGCAGCTACATCAATACCTAAATTTACATCTTTACCGGGAATGTATCCGGCTCTTTTAATGGCTTCAACTATTAGTTCAAAGCCTTCACTGTTAGATTTTAAATCTGGGGCAAAACCGCCTTCATCGCCGACACCGGTCGCAAGACCTTTTTCATTTAATACTTTCTTTAGGTTATGAAATACTTCTGCTCCTACTCTTATTCTTTCGTGAATAGTGTCTCTTTCAGGAATAATCATAAATTCTTGAAAATCTAATTTGTTATCGGCATGAGCGCCACCATTAATGACATTCATCATTGGTCTAGGTAGAGTTTTACCGTTACCAATATAACTATATAGTGGCAATCCTTTATTAATCGCACTTGCTTTCATAGCGGCCATAGATATACCTAAAATGGCATTGGCACCAAATTTAGATTTTGTTTCAGTACCATCTAATTTAATCATTGCACAATCTAATTCTTTTTGATTTTCAGCATCCATGCCAATTACTAGATCTCTTAGAGGACCATTTACATTTTGTACGGCTTTCAATGTTCCTTTGCCAAGGTATCTTGCTTTATCGCCATCGCGAAGTTCTAAAGCTTCTCTTTCACCAGTAGAGGCTCCAGAAGGGACGGCTGCTCTACCGATGATGCCATTTTCTAAGATTACATCTACTTCGACTGTTGGATTTCCTCTTGAATCTAATATTTCTCTTCCTTTTACATCTTTAATTTTCATATTTAATTCCTCTTTTCTTCCTAACTAATATTTTATTTAAACTTTTATTGTATAAAAAGTTTAGATTACTTAATACTTTTCCTGATTTTTTAGGTATTTTAGTATATCCTCCATTAATGATAATTGTTAATTCATGTTTGCCAATATTTTTAATAATTTTTCCTTTGGCTATTGTTGGAAATAAGCATTTATTAGGAGCAATAAAACCAATATTATCTTTAAATAAGAAATCTAGAAATTCTGGAACCATTCCATTATGAGTATGACCTGATAATATTAAATCATAGCTTGATAATCTTTTTATTACTTCGTTTTCAGTAAGTTTAATTGGTGAATGAATTAAAGCTATTTTAGGCTTTTTATTTGGTAAGTTTTTGGTAAGATCAATTCTTAAGTCTAAATAGTTTATTAATACTTCTTCATTTTCATTTTTATTGATATTATAATAGTATTCCATTGGTAAGGTAAATCCGGCAACATAGATATTGGCATCTTCATAACTTTTATTATCTAAGACATAGATATTATATAAATCATTTATTTTTTTAAAGAATGCATAGTCTCTAGCACACAAGACATCGTGGTTACCAATTGATATTAATACTTTTCTTTCTTTGGCTATTTCTGTCAAAAATGACACTAGTTCTTTAATTTTATTATAGTTTCTTGTTACTTCGACGGTATCAATTAAGTCGCCAGTAATCATTACATAATCAGGCTTTATTTCATTAATGGCAATTTTTAATTTTGCTAATTCTTTTTCTTTGGTAGATACACTAAAATGTATATCTGATACATGAGCAATAGTAATATCTTTATTTATATTACTACTACAAATAATATCCTCTTTAATTTTAACTTTGTTCATTGCTTAATCCACCAAATCTACGATCTCTTTTAGTAAATTCAATTAATGCTTTATCATATTCTATTTCATTAAAATCAGGAAAATAACATTTTGGAAAATACAATTCAGCATATGATATTTGCCATAACATAAAATTACTTATTCTTAGTTCACCACTTGTTCTAATCATAAAGTCAATATCAGGTAAATCATTATAAAGGTAGTTTTTAAATGATTCTTCGGTTATTTCTTTTTCCCCATTTTTAATTATTTTATTTACAGCATCGACTATTTCTGCTCTTCCACCATAATTAAGACAAATATTTAAGGTACCTAAGGTATTATTTTTGGTTTCTTCTTCCATCTTAGCCATGGCTGTAAGCACTTTACTACTTAATTTATCTTTTCTTCCAGAAAATACTACTTTGATATTTTCTTTTTTGAAATATCCTCTATCTTCATTAAATCCTTTTATAAATAAATCCATTAGGTAATTTACTTCTTCAGCTGGGCGGAGAAAGTTTTCAGTTGAAAAAGCAAATACGCTTAAATACTTAGTTCCTTTATCCAAGATATATTTACTTAATTTTAAGAGATTTTTATAACCAGCTAAATGGCCGGCAGTTCTTTTTAGACCTCTTGCTTTAGCCCATCTGCCATTACCATCTAGGATAATTCCAACATGAGTTGGTATTTTAATATTATCCATATTACACCTCTATTTAATTATATTATATTTACTTTTAAGTATCAAGTAAAGTTAGTATTTTGTTTACTTATTTAAAAAGATTGACATTGTCATTATGCCAATCTATTAATTAAAGTATACGTTTATTTTTGCTTTATATCAATATTTTTATTATTTAAGATCTTACAAGTATTATTTATAATAATTTCATCTATTTTACTAAAATAGATTTCTAAATTGCTATTATTACTATTTTCGATGGTTACAAATTCACTCATATCTAATATATCTACATCTAACACTTTTTTAATTCTATCTTTAATAATTGGATAGTGGGTGCATCCTAAAACTAGGGCATCTATTTTGCCATTATATTTATCTAGATAGTCATGTAATATGTCATCTAGATCTTGATATTCACAATGTTCAATTACTGGAACCAATTTTGGTGTCTCTAATTCGTAAATATTTTTCTTAACATTATTTTTGAAGATATGAGAATTAATTGTTGCATGAGTAGCTATTACTAGGATGTTTTTATATTTACTATTGTTTAGATATTTTACTGTTGGCTCTAAGATACTATAAATTGGTATTGTGTTTTCTTTTTTTAATATATCGAGGCAATTTGATGATACAGTTCCGCAGGCAACAATAATCATATCAACATTTTTACTTAACAAGAAATTAATATTCTCTCTTGCTAAATTTAATAATTCTTCTTTTGATTTATCACCATACGGAATATTTAGGGTATCACCATAATAGATATATTCATTATTGGGATACTTATTTAAAAGTGTTTTTAAAACTGTTAAGCCCCCTACTCCTGAATCGAATAAGCCTATACGCATATTATCACATCCTAGTTATTATCATTGCATATTTTAATGAAATAGTCAAATACCTTACGTGAGTTTAAATCTTTATCATACATATTCTCTGGATGCCACTCTACTCCTAATACAAATTTTTTATTCTCATCTTCAATAGCTTCCGTTATATTATCAAAAGATAACGCGCTGATGGTTAGATTGGGCAAAATAACGGCTGATTTATGGCGTGAGTTTACAATTGTCTTTTCACATCCAAGTATTTTATGTAATAAGCTATTGTTTTTAATAGTTATTTCATGCATATTATTATTTTTATGCTTATCGATATTAATAATCTTTCCATTATAAATGGTGGCAATTTCTTGCATTCCTAAGCATATTCCTAGTAATGGAATATCTTTATCAATTATTTTTTTAATAGCTATTAGATCATCTTTTATAATGTCATCACCACCAGGAATAATAAAACCATTACATATATTTAAATATTCATCTATATATTTATTGTCTATGCCTATGGGAATACCTTTGCTTTTATATATGGCACTACTAATATCATCATATAGATATTTAATTTTTAAATTACTTTCTGATATACTAGGACGTAAAAGTATACCAATAATTGGTTTCATTTTATCACCACTATATTATATGAAACATAGAAAAAAAGAGTTATTACTAACTCTTTTTTATTAGAATTCTCTTGTTCTTCTTAGTACGAACGCAAAACTTAACATATTGAATAGTACTAGGAATGAAGCACGATTCTTCTTACTTATAACTCCTGTTTGTGGAGGTTCTTCTTCAGGTCCATTACCTTTACCTAATTCATGATGATTTGTAATTGTAAATTCATTTCCATCTTTAGTAATACTTAGGATTTCGTATTCAGGAACTTCGCGTTCTTCAATACTGTATTCAATAGCAACGCCGCCATTAAATTCATTTAAGCCTTCGATTGTTGCTTCCCATCCATCAGTTGCTTTAATAACAATGGTCCTGATCTTTTCTTCGTCAGCATACAAATCAACAGTAATTTCTTCTGGTCTAACTTGTGATACATCATCATAATCATCCCAAATCTTCTTAATTATAATATCAATTAGAGAATCTTCATGAGTATTTTCTAGAATGTAATCAACTCCGTTATTATCTTCAGTTGGATTTACGGTATATGTATAACCAGCTACAGGATCTTCGATGATTTTGTATTTGATTTCTTCGCCACCATTTTTATATTTTGGTAGATTATCGAATGCATAATACCAGTTATTTGCAGCACTCATTTCTGCTTTATCATATTCATCTTTTGTATCTTCATCAATTATACGTACCGTAATACTCTCTGGTCTTAGACCATCATTATTAGTATTATCTGTCCATACTTTAGTGATATGATATGATACGGTAGCTATTTCATGCGTATTCGTTACATTGTAGCCTGATACTTCACTTTCATAGCCATCAACATCTACTTCATTTACGGTATATGTTAATTCAACGAAATCTTTTTCGGTTTCTGAGTATCCATATTTAGGTAACTTAATTTCATATTCCCAATTAGCATCCTTGGTAACTTCTTGTGTAGCTACGACATTATCAAATTGGTCAGTTACTTTAATAGTGATACTATCAGGTCTTAAACCATCACGGTCATCATCGTCATCCCAAGTCTTAGAACCACTGATTACAGTGTAATCTTCGATCTTATAAGTGTTTGTAACGGTGAATGTAGTTATTCCATCCTTTGTTTCTGGAGTTACATCTTTATGATAATCTTTAACACTTGGCACTTCATCTACCATATAAGTTACTAGCATACCTTTGCGGTACTCTGGTAAATCAGTAAATGTATGTGTCCAGTTACCATCATCATCCACTTCTAGAGCAGATAATGTCCACGTTTCATTAACAACTGTGTCTTCACCTACGCTACCAGTTAGGATGATCTTTACAGAGTCTGGGTGTCCATAAATATTAGTTTCTCCATTTTCTGAAGTATCTTTCCATACTTTCTTTGCGGTAATAGAAACATTATTTGGATTGTGTGTATTAACGATTACATATTTTTTGTTTTCGTCGCCAGTAGCTGAGACATAATCTGGTTCTTCATAATTATCTACAGGATCTTCTGATACCGTATAAACTATTTCAGTGCCATGATCTCTATATTTTGGTAAATCTGAGAATGAATATGTCCATTCATCGCCTTCACCTTTTACTACTTGACTATCTATTTCAGTGCCATCAGCATATAATCTTACAGTTACACCATCTTCAGTTGGTCTAAAGCCTTCGATATTTCCAGCATCAGCCCATACCTTAGAGCCATTTACACTAGTTAATTCTGGTGTATGTTTATTAGTAATCTTATTACCATTTACTGATGAAGTATAACCATCAACGTCTACTTCTTCAAGTGTATAGGTAATAGGTTCACCATGATTCTTGAATTTAGGCATTCCAGTGAATGATCCAGACCAAGTGTCACCTTCACCGCATACTTTTTGACTTGCAACGACAGTCTTACCATCTAATAAGTTAACAGTAATTCCGCCTTCTTCACAAGTTGGACGTAAGCCGTCTTGATCATCATTGTCAACCCATTCTTTAGTAAATGGAATATCAATCTTTTGATAATCTTTACTATTAGTAATTATATAGTTTTTATTATCAATATCTTTTTCATAATCAGCAACATCTAATTCATCAACAGTGTAAGCAATTTCAGTACCACCATTCTTGTATTTTGGTAGTCCTTCGAATGTCCAGCTCATTTTGTCACCGTTTTTAGCATTAATTGTATGTCTATCAACTTCTGTTTTACCATCTAGTACTAGTAATGTTACTGTTTGTGGACGATCGCCATCACGGTCAGAATCATCTTCCCATACTTTAGTTACAGTAATATCTACTGTTTCAGTTTCATATGGATTAGTTACAATTAAGGTATTACCATTATCAGTTGTCGAATATAATGGTTTCTTATAACCACTACCAACTTGGTCTTCCTTAATACCATATTGAATTTCAGTACCACCATCTTTATAAACTGGTACATTTATAAATGTATAAGATAATGTGTTACCGTCTTCCGATACAAGAACACCACTTTCTCTTGGCTTAAGTGTTACAACTTTACCTTCGATTGGTGTTGTACCATCAAGTAGACGGATGGTAGCACCAGCTTCTGGACGTTGTCCATCACTGTTACCTTTATCATCCCATACTTTTCTAACAGTAATATTTTTAGTTGCAATACCATGAGTATTAGTTACCGTTAAATCATCTGGATTATCATCTTTAGTGTAACCTTCTGGTACACTTGCTTCATCTGCAGTATACACGATAGGTGTTCCACCATCATGATTTACTGGCATGTTAGGGAATGTATGTGATTGACTATTACCATCTTTAGCATTTAATTCAATTTCTTTAACTGGTTCACCATCTGCTTTTAAGATAAGAGTAATCTTTTCTGGTCTTACACCATCGCGGTTAGAATCATCTTCCCAAACTTTAGTAATAGTTATACCATCTGTTTCAATTTCATAAGTATTAGTTACCGTTAAATCATCTGGATTATCATCTTTAGTGTAACCTTCTGGTACACTTGCTTCATCTGCAGTATACACGATAGGTGTTCCACCATCATGATTTACTGGCATGTTAGGGAATGTAT
>CAZLQU010000003.1:33387-41219 GCA_964561805.1 uncultured Muribaculaceae bacterium
CCGTTAGTAATTCTTCATTATTAGCTTTTAATGTTAATTTAATTTCATCAGGTCTGACACCATCACGATCACTATCATCTACCCATTCTTTTGTTACAGGAATATCAATTGAATCTAGAGTATTAGTAATCGTCATACCACTAACACTTGGTTCATTATATCCTTTTACTGGGGTTTCAGAAAGTGTATAAGTAATAGTATTTCCACCATTTGCATACGTTGGAACATTAGGAAATTTATATGTCCAAGTATCTAATTCTTTTCCCTCTTCATCTAATTGTTTATTAACAGTAGCATTAGCTGTATAGACTGGTGTATTACCATCTTTACCAGTTAAAGTAACACTAATACTATCTGGTCTGATACCATTAGCATCACTAAAGTCATCCCAAATCTTGGTAATTTCAATGTCACTTGTAGTAATACTGTGAGTATTAGTTACAGTTAAATCATTTGAATTATTATCTTTAGTATAACCTGTTGGTACACTTGCTTCATCAGCGGTATACACGATAGGTGTTCCACCATCATGATTTACTGGCATGTTAGGGAATGTATATGATTGACTATTGCCATCTTTAGCATTTAATTCGATAGTTTTAACTTGTTCGCCATCAGCTTTTAAGATAAGAGTAATCTTTTCTGGTCTTACACCATCACGGTCAGAATCATCTTCCCATACCTTTGTAACTGTTATATCATCAGTTTCAATTTCATGAGTATTATAGATAATTTTGTTGCCGTCGTCGTCGCAGCCTTCGCTACTTGTGTAATCATCAGGAACATTTTCATTAAGTTCTACGACTTCATAAGTAATTTTATTACCATTGGCATCTAATCTATTTAGATTTTCAAATGTATATGTCCAAGAATCTAATTCTTTTTGATTTTCATCTAATTGTCTTGGAATAGTTACCGTTAGTAATTCTTCATTATTAGCTTTTAATGTTAATTTAATTTCATCAGGTCTAATACCATCACGATCACTATCATCTACCCATTCTTTTGTTACTGGAATATCGATTGAATCTAGGGTATTTGTGATTGCATAATTTTCAATTGAAGGTTCTTCATAACCAACAACAGGTGTTTCACTTAGAGTATAAGTGATTGGCTCACCTTCAGCATATTTATCTAAGTTAGTACCATCATCTTTTAAGAAAGTATATGTCCATACATCATTATTATCATTATCTTTAGATGTAGTTACGCCTTCAGTATCAGCTCCGATAGTAACTTCTTTCTCATATACTTTTTTAGTATCATTACCATTTGGTATAGTACCAACTAGTTTAATTTTGATAGTTTCTGGACGTATTTCATTTTTATTATTAAAATCAACCCATGTCTTTGTAACATCAAAACCTTCATCATATTTTTCAGGGACATGTTTATTACTGATCACAAAACCATTATTAATGTCACCAGTAATGCCAACCTTTTCATAATCTGCAGGGACACTATCTTCATCGACAGTATATGCGATTTCTTCACCATTTTCATCGAAACGATCAAGGTTTTTAAATGTTGCAACCCAAGCCTCTGTTTCACGTTTATTTTTATTTGTTTCAGTTTCTTCATCAGGTGTTCCATCAACAGTAATACTCATATTTTCTATTTTTGTACTACCTTTATATAAACTAAATGTTACAGGTACTCTTTTGCCATCTTGATTTTCATTATCTTGCCAATCTTTGGTTACTTTGACATTTGTAAGTTCATATTTATTAGTATATGTTATTTTATAACCGCTATTTGTTTCAGCAATTTCACCAGTAATTTTCTTTTTATTAGTTTCATCAACTGTTCCATCACCAGTTACAGATACGAAACTAAAGTGTTCTGGCATAGCACTTTCAGTTACTTCATAAGTTGTTTGGGTTGGAAGGTTAATAAATCTTAAACTCCATCCCTTTTGAAGTAAAATTGTTAAATCTGTAGCACTTGGAGCTGTATAGAATCCTGTGTAATATCTGTAAGTATCATTTGAGTTACCACTTACATATTTAACTGTATGTGCTTCCCAATCTTTACCATTTTCACTGCAATCATTGCTAGTATTTGAATGATCACAATATTCATATGTAATAACATCAGAGCCATTAGCGTGATTAATTTTTCTAAAGTTTTCAGCATATTCTGGTTTTTCGATTAATAGTTTTACTTCAGGTCCTACTCCAGTACCACTAATATAATTAACAGCTGGTTCAGTTTCACTTCCAGGATTATTCATTATATATTCTTTAGTAGTAGGATCATAAATTGAAAACCATACAGCTTTTCCTTCACTATCAGTTACTTTTATATTATAAGTAAATAGTGAGTCAACTGGGGCATCTTTACCATCTACATTTTTCGTAATTTGTAAGTAACTACGACGATTATTAGTAGCAGTTAATTCAGCCAATTGATTGTCAACGACATAATAATTATCCCCAATTTTATAGTATGTCTTACCATTAATAGTAGCTTTAACAGCATCGTCAGCCATACCTTCTGGTTTCGTATCTTGTTTAACAAGCATAGTTGTTACTGCGTTTCCTTCGCTATCTACTTCACCATTAATCCACATTGGGTGAACAGTAGGAGCATTTAATTCCCAATAATAAGCAATTTCTTGCTCTTCAGCAAATGAATAATCATGACCAGGTGCTTTAATAAATACACCTTCAGCTGTATCAGTCATAATACCTACTGAAGCATAAACACTATTAGACCAAATAGGATTATCATCTTCATCTAAGATACGATTACCATTTTCATCTTTTAATGGTAATTCAATATCATATCTAACTTCACTACCTCTTTTTACTTTCAAACTAATATCCGTACTGTCACGGCTATCTAGAATGTTTTCCCATTCTTTAGTAACTGTTAGAATCTTCGTAGATGCTGTTGCGATAGGATCTTGAGTTTGGAAATTAACTTTATGTGGTGTGTCATTTTCAACTCTTGTATCCGTATATTCAACATATGCTTCATTAGTATTTGTCTTAATACCATAGTTACGATCTAGATATGTCCAAACTTTAGGATCAATTGGACGACCTTGATCATCGGTTGAAGCACGATAAGTAATTTTTCCATTCTTTAAGTCAGCAATTAAGTCTAAAGCTGCTTGGCTAGGCCATACTTCAAAGGTTACACGATAGGTAACTTCATCAAACAAAACGCCTAAATCATCAAGATTCCAAACAACTGCATTATTACTATCTAATTCAGCAGCTGGAGCAGTTCTGTCATAGAATGGATTATTTTCACCACTCGTCCAAGCCATTTTAAAGACCGTAGCAATTTCATTGCCGTTATCATCTAATTCTGGTACTCTAACAACATTATTAAATACTTGATTTTTATCATTAGTTATTTTATAAGTACCATCACTATTTTTTTCAATACTTTTGATTCTTTCAGCCCCACTAGTTATGGTATTACCATTAACAGTTATAGGGAATGAAAGATAATATTTAAATGAATTAGTATCAACATCGATTAATCCACCTTGTTCAGTACCTGATGATACTGATACATTCTTAGTTGTTCCATCATTAACTGTAATATCTCCGAATCCAGCTAATTCAATTTTTTGTAAAATCTTATTTAAAGCTTCTTGTAATTTAAATGTATCTTCGGCTTTAAAATAATTTTTATCTTCAACTTCATCTGTTGTATTTAGAGCGTATTTTGTTAAATCTTCCATACGATCAACATTGCCATATACACCGATAGTATAGAATTCATATTTCTTTGGATTAACCAATGCTCTGGCATCATCTTTTGCAGAATTGTAACAATTCGTAACATTGATATTGTCTTCTTGGCCAGTACCATATATTCTAGTTCCACCATCAGTACCATAATAATCGCCATATCCATCATCAGTAATATGGAATGTTGGGTTACCATCAGATACAAAAATGACATATGTGGTATTTTTTTCATTAGCTGGGTCTTCAAAATCAATACTTGCTGCTTTTTGAAGTGCTGCTTCCCAGTTAGTACCACCGCCTTGCTCAACACCAGCTAGACTACTAACAAATGTATCGATGCTAGTTGTTGGTTGTTGAACAATTGTAGCACTCGTATCAAAATCAATTAGGGCTATTTCAATAAGATCGCTACCATTACCACTTTCGGTATTATTTGCTAGTAACGCTCTAGCAAGATCGGTTACAGCTCCTTTAGCGGCTGCCATGCGATTTTCGGCATCACTATATAGGTAACGTGTACCAGTATATGTTTGCGTAGTGCCATTACTATCTACATACGTATAATATGTTTGACTAAACCATCCTCCATGACGTGTTAATTTAACATAGTTACCATCTACGTAACCGTACATATTGTCGCCATTAGTATTAGATGGATAATATCCTTCACTAGTTGTGGCTTCTCTCATACTACCAGATGAGTCAAGGATAACAATTACATTGGCCTTATTATAATTCTTTTCGGCATCTCCTTTTACATCTAGTGAGATAGTATATGTTCCATCACCATTTGGAACTACTTTCTTTTGTACGCTAGGCGCACCTGCTGCTCTAGCTTGCATATAATTACCGATGCCGTATAGCCCTCCGACAATCGATAAAATTGCAAATAGAACGCTTATAAATATTTTGTTTAGTTTTTTTGCTTTTTTAGATTTAATTCTTGTCATTATTTAACCTCCCTAATCTCTTTAGCTATTACTAATAAATATTTCTTTTTATAATTAGCGTATTCCGCTTTGTTGCTACATGTTTGTAAGATCAAGATGTTGTCATTATCTTCAACATTTACTTTTGTATCATAAAATGATCTATCTTGATAATTTCTTAAATAGGTATTATATGTTTCTTTATCGAGTTTTAAATTCATATAACTATAATCTGATGTTTCAACGTACACTGAGAATATTTCATAATTATATGTCTTATCCTCACCTATTATTTTGATATACCGATGACTTTTATAAAAATCTTCGTCATAGTATCTTTCCAGTTCATTGAATGGAACATTCCATCCTGGTGAACTGTGTCCAAAGATTAAAACTTTTTTACCCCCTAGTTTGGTACGATAATCTTCATAGATACTACCTTCAGCTTGATACTCTCCATAAGCATTATGATTTAAGTAGTAACTATTATTAGTTGATTTTAATATTGGTTCATTAATACCAGTACCGGGAATTATCAGTTTTCCTTTGATATCATCATTGTGATAAGTATTTCTTAACTCTTCAACGACATTTATTTTTTCAGTTTGTTCTGCAACTATATTTGGTTCATCTTCAACCATGACGTAACTAATAAGAACGTCAGTTTTGAATGTCTTATTATATAAAAACAAACCAAAAGTCATTACGCATAATAAAGTGACTAATGCTAAGAAATGCTTAGTTATTCTCTTTTTAGACATAATACCCCCTTCGATTTGGCTAATTATTATAAATCAAAAATTATTTTTGTCAAGTCTTTTTCTAGTCTTTTTCTATATATAATAGGAAAATAATAGGAAAACATTTTTTACCATTAAATATTATGTATATAATTTAGATTCTTAAAACGATTTCGACATATTTAGACATAAAAAAGAAATGCCATTTTATTTGACATTTCCTATATATCATATGATTGTAAATGCTTTTAGTAAACTAAAACAACTTATTTGGTATGTCAAAAGTAAAAAGTGACATATCAAATAGTTAATTATTTTTTAAGCTTTTTAGTATATCTTTCCTTGTCAAACATCTGCCAAGGTGTAAATTTACGTCCTTCAGTATGGCCAGAGATAGCAAATGAATCAAAACCATTATTTTTTAGGATTTCTTCACGTTTTTCTAATTTTTTTAAAATGTTTTTGATGACGTCAAGCCATATAAAATCTGGGATTTTAGTATATTTTGTTGGAATTACATGATCTATCTCTTCATAAGGTATACCAACGGATGTTAGGAAGTTAATTCTTTCATTTCTTGTCTTTAGATAGGTATCTTGATCTGTCAAGTAAGTACAAAATTTGTGAAAATTATCAATTGTACATTCTCGTAATTTATACCACGGAATATAATAGCGTTCATGTGTACAGATACTTTTTGATACTTCACGACCATCAAAGCCCTTACCAACGGCATCGATGTAAACACTTTTGCCAAGATCGATGCCAATACTGATACCAGCATAACGCAAGTAACGCTTGCTTGATTTGATATTGGTATTAAATAGTACTAAAACACCTAAGGGATCAACTTTTTTTATTTCTTTTAATAGATTTATTATTTTATTTTCGTCATTGAATCCAGAATTTTCTATTCCTGTGATTAGGCCTCTTGTTTTTAGTGAGTCGATACGATTTAATTCTAAGGTATCAAGGTATGTTTTATTCTGATAGTAATCATCGATATCCATAACAATTGTTAAATCAATTATGGGACTAACTTCTGGGAAATATAAAATTAAATTAAGCATATCACTAGTTCGGTAGTACTCTTTCATCTTACTAATGTCGTCATGATTATTCATACTTAGCATATGGCCACCTCTTTATTTAATTGTGCAAACTATCATAATAAAGTAAAATATAAATAGAAAAAGCATTTGATAAATCAAATGCCCTTTAATTATTTTTCTTTATTTAAGTGCTTGAATACAAAAGCTGCTAATGCCGCACCAACAAATGGTGAAACAATGAATACCCAAACTTGTTTTAGGGCTTCGCCGCCTAAGAAAATAGCGGGAGCTAAGCTTCTAGCAGGGTTTACTGATGTACCTGTTAATGGGATACCTAATAAATGAACAAAAGTTAAAGTTAAGCCAATTACAATACCCGTGGCATGACCATTTGTTTTATCACTTGTTACACCTAAGATAGTATAAATAAAGAAGAATGTTAATACTATTTCGGTAACAATAGCACCTAGTAATGTAATGTTCGTGGCTGATAAACTTTCAAAGCCATTAGCGCCTAGTGCTAAAGTACCTAGATCAGTATTTGTAAGAATTAAATACAAAATACCTGTTCCCGCTAAAGCACCAAGTACTTGGGCTAAGACATAACAACCAAACTCCTTTAATGTCATTTTTTTAGATATGTACATTGCTAGTGATACAGCTGGATTAACATGACATCCAGAAATGTTACCAATCGCATAAGCTGACGCTACGATAGCTAAACCAAAAGCTAAAGCGGTAGCTACAAGGTTGCCACCAGAAACTACAGCAATACCACAACCAAATAATACAAGTGTTAAAGTTGCCATAAATTCGGCAATATATTTTCTCATAATTACCCATCCTTTCTAATTATATTATCTACTTAATTCTATTCATTGTCAAGAAAAAAAGAATTGCTTAGCAATTCCTTAATTATTATATTAAACTTTATTAGTAATCTTGTCTATCTCTAATGAATGGAGGAATATCTAAATCGTTATCATCATAGTTTTCCTCTTCTTTATACATTTCTTCTTTATTTGTTGAATTGAAGCTATGATATAATGGTTCTCCAGGTTCTTCAAATCCGGTTGCAATAACAGTTACGATAACTTCATCAGTTAAGTTTTCATTAATTACAGCACCGAAGATTGTATTGATATCAGTGTTAGCAGCTGTTCTAATAACTTCAGCGGCTTCTTCAACTTCAAATAGTGTAAGTGATGAACCTCCAGTTACATTGATAATGGCATCGGTTGCACCGTTTATTGAAGTTTCTAGTAGTGGTGATGATACCGCTTGCTTTGCAGCTTCAACTGCTCTATTTTCACCTGAACCTACACCAATACCGATAAGGGCATTGCCACGATCTTTCATGACAGCTTTAACATCCGCGAAGTCTAGGTTAACAAGTCCAGT
>CAZLQU010000004.1:0-37003 GCA_964561805.1 uncultured Muribaculaceae bacterium
CATTACTCCACCAGAAATAATTAATGGTGTTCTCGCTTCATCAATTAAAATGGAATCGACCTCATCGATGATACAGTAATTTAATGGACTCAATACTCTGTCTTCTTTTCTTACAACCATATTATCTCTTAGATAGTCAAATCCTACTTCATTGTTTGTTGTATATGTAATATCTGAATTATAGACTGCTTGTTTTTCTTGTGGTGATAAGCTTCTTAAATTGACGCCAACTGATAAACCTAAAAAGTTAAAGATTGGACCCATCCATTCAGCATTTCTTTGGGTTAGGTATTCATTGACGGTAACAACATGAACTCCTTCACCTGTCAAGGCATTGACATATGCTGGAAAAATAGTTGTCAAAGTTTTACCTTCACCAGTTTTCATTTCCGCTATATTACCATAATGAATAGCTAAGCCACCTAATAACTGAACAAAGTATGCTTTTTCGCCAATTTGACGATAAGCTACTTCCCTTATCGTAGCAAAAGCTTCGACCAAGATATCTTCAAGCGTCTCACCATTTGCAAGTCTTTTCTTGAATTCATCGGTTTTAGCCGCTAATTTTTTATCAGACATTTTACTGTATTCAGCGTCTAGGGCATCTATCTTTTCAGCGATAGCAGTAAATCTTTTTAATTCTTTTGTTTCATTATCAAACATATTTTTAAATATTTTTAGCATGTCTTCACTTCCTCATATGTATTTTATCAAAAAAAAGTTAAAATTACTAGTCATTTATACATAAATAATTAAAATTAGTTAAGAATAATATTGGGTGATAAAAGTGGCTAAAAATAAGTCCCATAAGACTAAATCATGTAATGATAATATGAACAAGACTAAAACTAATAATAGTATTAGTAATTGCTCAGATAATAACATGAAAGAGTCTAGCCTAAATAAAAGTGACCTTTAAGGTTGCTTTTATTTTTATAATTTTGTGACAACGATAATACTTATGATTACGCATGCCATGTCTGCCAAAAGACCAATAATTAAAGAATGCTTTATCTTTTTAATTTTAACACTTGAATAATACATGCCAATAATGTAGATGGTAGTGTCTGTACTACCTGAAATAACTGACGCTATTTTAGCAACTAAGCTATCTACCCCATAACGAGACATCACACTATTTAAAAGCATTAAGGATGAGGATGATGATATTGGTCTTAGGATTGCTACCGGTAAAATTTCTTTAGGAATAAATTTTAAATTAATTAGTTTAGTTAGATCCATGATAATATTACTTTTAACTAGGACTGTGACCGATATAATCATGGCAAAGATGCTAGGAAATATTTCTAAGGATAGGTTTAATCCTTCTTTAACACCATTTATAAATTCATCATAGATATCTACCTTTTTATATAGACCATAAATAATAACTATTAGTGTTATTATTGGGATTATTAATTTAGAGAATATTATCATGACTTCACCACATAAAATAATCTATCAATTAATAGGCCAAATAAACAGGATAAAGAAGAGGTAATCATAATATATGGAATAATGGCTTCAGGGTTAATACTTCCATACATCATTCTTAGAGAAATAATTGTCGTAGGAATTATGGTAACGGATGCAGTATTCATAACTAAAAAAGTAATCATACTTCTTGAAGCAATATCTTTATTTTTATTTAATTTTTGCATTTCTTTAATAGTCTTTAAACCGAATGGTGTAGCAGCATTACCAAGGCCTAGCATATTCATAATAATATTTGTCCCAATGTAACTAAAACATTGACTATCTTTAGGTATTTCGGGGAAAATTACTTTAAGTATTGGAGTTAAAACTTTTGCTAATTTATCTAAAAGTCCGCTTTTTTTAGCAATATTCATAATTCCTAACCATAGACACATTATAGGAATAATTGATAATATTAATTCGATACCTTTTTTAGATGAATCCAAGAGATAATTAGAGATATCTAAGTTACCAGTAATTAAACTATAAATAATACCTATTATAAAGAAAAAAGCGAAAAGATAATTAATCACGAAACCACTTCTTTTTAGGTTTTACTCTTTTGGCATAGATATCTTCTTTATGAACTAAGGTATTATCTAGATAAATATAGTTTGTACCTACTTTATCACCAGTTTTATAATTTTTCTTTTTTTCTAATTTTATATGGGATATTAATTTTCTAGATTCATTCTTTTTTAAAGTTAAGTAGACATCATTTTTTATATATAGTTTGTCATAATAATTATCTTTTAATACTTGAAAGCGTTTTTTATTTAAGACTTTAATACTTTGATAATTATTAAAAGCATATTGATACAATGATTTATGGGTATTCCAATCATCTGAATCGTTAATAGTGACAACCACTAAATTCATATTGTCTTTAGTAGCAGTTGACACCAACGTTCTTTTAGCTCTTTTAGTATACCCTGTTTTCCCTCCGGTAACATAATTTTCAGATAATAATTTATTTTTATTATGCCAGACGTAAGTTTTTAAATTAGTTTTAACTACATGTTTTTTTGTTTTGACAATTTCTTTATACGTATCATTTTGCATAGTATATCTAGTAAGTAAGGCCATATCATAAGCAGTTGATTTATTACCTATTTTATCAGTATCTAAGCCACTAGCATTATAAAAAACAGTATTTTTCATGCCTAATTCTTTGGCTTTTTTATTCATTAATTTGACAAATTCTTCTTCAGTCCCTGAAGTATACGTGGCAATAGCTATAGCAGCATCATTACCACTTCTTAGCATTAGTCCGTATATTAAATCAATTAGTTTTATTTCTTCACCTATAGATATATAAATACCTGATCCATAACTTTTGCTAATTGAAGAATCAACTTTAACAGTATCATTAATATCATTATTTTCAATTGCTAAAATAGCCGTCATTATTTTGGTAATACTAGCGATTAATCTAGGACTATCTTTATTTTTGCTAGCGAGTACTCTACCTGAATCCATATCCATTAAGACATATTCATAAGCACTAGATGTAGAAGCCTGGACATATGGGATAAAAAGATATAAGCACAATAAAAACAACAATACTTTCTTCATATTTTCACCTATTTAAATATATGAATTATATTGTTGTTTATACTTTATTTAGTTTTACTCTTTTTATATGTTTCATAGTGAACTCTTTGAACAAGACCCATTGAAAATAATAAGGTTATTGTATAACTACCTCCATAAGATAAGAATGGTAATGGAACTCCAGTTAATGGACCTATATTCAAAACTCCGATTAAGTTTATTGAAATATGGAATAGTAAATAGGCAAATACACCATAAGCAATAATTGAATTACCTAAGTCAGTAGCTTTTCTAGCTATTTTTAATACTCTATATAAAATAAACATATATCCAAATATTATTATTAATCCAACAATTAGTCCCCACTCTTCGACAATGATTGGGAAGATGAAATCAGTGTGAGCTTCTGGTAAATATAAATACTTTTGGGTGCTTTCACCAATTCCTTTACCGGTTAAGCCACCATTCTTTAAGGCAATAATACTGTTACATAATTGATATCCTGTCTTATCTTCATATCTTTCACAGGGATTCATAAACTGGAATCTTTTTAATTGATAATCTCTTAGAAATGAGCCTCCTGTCAAGATTAGTATTAGTGCCACTAAGACAATACCACCAATAAATATTTTATTGATAGGTCCTTTGGTTTCTCTTTTTAAAGGTAAGGCATAAAAGATTAAAAGCACAATACCGAAGATAACAAAGGCTGTTCCAAAGTCCGGTTGCATGGCAACTGAAACAATAATTATAAGGGAAATAATAATTGGTTTTAAAAGAGTCCATTGGTTATCTAATTCATTTTTATGTTTGTTGTAGTAGTATGCAAGATATAAAATAACAATAATTTTACCTATTTCACTAGGCTGGACAGTTATTATTTTAAGGTCATACCAGCTTTGACTAGAATTATAAACAGCTCCATATGCCATTAAACCAAATAATGAAATAATTAAAATGACAATCATTACTGGGGAGGTATTCTTAAATAATTTTGTGGGAAAATAGATGGCTACCAAGAAACCAATCATCCCTATTAGCATAAATAGGGTCTGTCTTATCAAATAGAAGTAAATACTATTATGGTACCTCATATATGATGCCATTGAGGAAGCACTTAAAACCATGATAAGACCAAATATCATGAAAACAAACATGACAATTAGTAATGTTTTATCTAGTTTTGTAGACTTTTTCATGATATCACTATCCTTTATATAAGTGTAGCAAATAGTTAAAAAAAAGTAAACTTAAAATAATAAGTCTACTTCTACTTGACATTATTTTTCGAATTCGCGCTATACTAATTTGTAAGTTCTAGAAATAATCCTTTCATCGGATTGGGTACTAAATCTTCTGCTTTAATCTTATCATTAAATATTAGCTTATTTTTAGTTTTGGTAGGTAATCTTTCATATTCGTTATTACGTATTTTTTTCTTAATTCTCTTTTAGATAGATTATTATCTTTGGTGATATTTATATAATATGTTAGTTTATTGCCGTCTTTTATTGATAATAGCTCTGTATAATGGCTCCATGTCAATTGTGTCGCCAGTGGCGACACTTTTTCATCATTAAATGAATTATAGAATTGTTTCATTCTAAATAATGTTCTTCGATTGTATTTTTTACCTGCTTCAGTTAATAATTTACCAATTTCAAAATATGTAATAACCTTATGTCTTTCTTTTGAATAATCTTTGACTTTGTAATATACTTCATTATCTTAAATAATATTCCCGAGAATAAGAGCATTTTACTTTTTTGGAAGAAAATTAGTTCACGATTGGTGATAATTTAGGCATAAAGAAAACATATAGTTAACAAAAAAAGTTATCATATGATAACTTTATTTTTCTAAAAGAATAGTTACTGGTCCATCGTTTGTGAATGTTACTTTCATTTCAGCTCCGAAGATACCGGTAGCGACATTGACATTCTTTTCTTTTAATTTTTTATTAAATTCATCATAAAGGATTGTTGCTTTATCTCCCGATAAGGCTTTAACATAACTTGGTCTTCTTCCTTTACTAGCATCTCCGTATAAGGTGAATTGACTAATTGAGAGAATGGAACCATTTATATCTAATAGGCTTTTGTTCATGACACCATTATCATCATCAAAAATTCTTAAGTTTATTACTTTATCAACCATATAATCAATTTCTTTATCGGTATCGGTATCAGTAAAGCCAACAAGAATCATCATTCCTTTACCAATTTCCCCTACGGTTTTATTATCCACTGTGACTTTGGCATCATCACATCTTTGAACAACTACTTTCATTAGTTTACCTGTCTTTCTACTTTATTTACAAAGCCTAAATTATTTAAATTAATTGTAAATTTATCTAGAGCTTCTTTATTTTCAACCATAATAGTTACAAAATATATTTTAAATTCGCTTTTTGTTATGGTTGTCACTGAATCTATTAAGATATTATTAGCTGTGGCAGTCGTAATAATATTTAGTAAATTATCATCCGTATTTGTATAGATTAATAAATCTGTTGGGAATTTTTTAGTGATATCTTCATTCCATTTGACATTGATTAATCTTTCATCTAAATCTAAGATATTTTTACAATTACTGCGGTGAACTGTAATACCTGACCCTTTAGTAATATAACCAATGATATTATCGCCAGGGATTGGTTTACAGCAACCGCTTAGGGTTACTTTTATTTCATTCATACCCTCTACTAAGACATCATTTTTTATGGTTGATTTTTTAATTCTACCAGTACTCTTTTTAAGAATTTTATCAGCAACATTTTCTTTTTTGGTAATTAAGTGCATTACATTAGAGATAGCATATTTACCAGAACCTAAGGCAATGTATAAATCATCTAAGTCTTTTAATTTTAGATTATCTAGAATTGTATCTAAATATTTATCTAATGTTTCATTTATTGGCAAATCTCTTCGGCGTAAGGCTTTTTCAAAGATTTCAGCCCCTTTAGAAAGATTTTCATCTTTTTCTCTTTTGGTGTAGAAGGCTTTAATCTTATTTTTAGCATGGCTAGTGACAACAAAGTTTAGCCAATCTTTATTAGGCCCTTTTGATAATTTACTGGTATTTACTTTGATGATATCACCTGTTTTTAAGACATAATCAAATGGGACAATACTGTCGTTGACAATAGCACCAATCATTTTGTCCCCTACTTCACTATGGACACGATATGCGAAATCAACACAAGTGGCACCATTAGGAAGCTCGATAACATCTCCTTTAGGAGTATAGACATAAATAGAATCATTGAAAAGAATATCTTTTTTGACATTACTGATAAACTCTTCTGGAGTACTAGCATCTTCGTTAAGTTCAATAATACTTCTGAAAATTTCTAATTTTTGTTCCATTTGATCTTTATTATTAACTTTTTTATTTTCTTTATATGACCAATGGGAAGCAATACCATATTCAGCAATTCTATCCATTTCATATGTTCTTATTTGGATTTCAAATAACTCGCCATCAATGCCAAAAACAGTTGTATGAAGAGATTGATAAAGGTTAGTTTTAGGCATGGCAATATAGTCTTTGAATCTTTTGGGAACAGGTTTATATTTAGAATGGATTAAACCTAAGGCAAGGTAGCATTCTTGTTCCGTATTAACAAATACACGTAATGCTAAAATATCGTAGATATCTTCAAATTTCTTACCTTTATTCATTTTATTGTAGATACTATAGATACTTTTACTACGTCCTTTTATTTCATGTGTGATATTATGTTCTGTTAAAAGATTGCTTACTTCATCTAACATTTTACCTACTGCTTCATCACGTTCAGTTTTCTTTAGATTTAGTTTTTCAACAATGTCATAATAGGCATCAGGATTTAAATATCTTAAGGAAAGATCTTCTAATTCTGATTTTAATTTATACATACCAAGACGGTGAGCAACTGGTGTTAATATTTCTAAGGTTTCTTTAGCTTTACGCTTTTGTTTAGCTTCAGATAAAACATACAAGGTACGCATGTTATGAAGTCTATCGGCTAATTTTACGATTAAGACTCTAACATCAGAGGAAAGCCCTACCAAGATTTTTCTTTGGTTAGCGGCCATTTGCTCAGAATCTGACGTAAATTTTAGACGATTAATTTTAGTGACACCGTCAACTATTTTGGCAACGTTTTCGCCAAATAAATCTTTAATTTCTTCGTAGGTGCTATCAGAGTCTTCGATGGTATCATGTAGTAATGCTGCAGCGACCGCTTCAGCATCAGCATTAACATCTGTTAAAATCCATGCAACATTAAGTGGATGAGTAATATAATCATCACCTGTAATACGTTTTTGTGAGAAATGTTTTTTATAAGCATACTCATAGGCATTTCTTATTAGTTTTAAATCTTCAGGATTATCATCATATTCTTTTACTTTATTAAGTAAATCTTCAATACTGACGGCTTCAGTTTTAACACTCATGATATTCACCCACTTTCTTTTTCTTAACAGTTAATTCCTCTTACTTTTAATTCCTCTATTTCATCATCATCATCAATTTTTTTAGGCTTTGTAATTCTTTTCTTTTCTAGGAAAGCCCATAGCATATTAGAAATAAAGATTGATGAATATGTACCTGCAATAAAGCCCACTAATAAGGCAATATTGAAGGTAATTATTTCTCTTGAACCGAAGAATAAGAGAATAATAACTGGGATAATTGTCGTAATGGTTGTAAGAATTGTTCTTGTTAAGGTACGACGAATACTAGTATTAACTAATTCATCAATTTCATCTGGATTAGTTATACTATTTTTATATTTACTTTTATATGTTTCACGAATAATATCAAATGTAACAATTGTATCGTTGATACTGTAACCAATAATGGTTAATATTGCAGCAACGAAAATCGAATCAATTTGAATCTTAAAGACACTAAAGAATAAGAATGTAAATAAGACATCATGTATTAACGCAACAATACCACTAATAGCATAGTTAAATCTAAAACGAATGGCAATATAGATAATAATACCAATACTTGCGATTAATAGTGATTTGATGGCATTCTTGACTAATTCTTGTTTAACCACCTTGCTAACAACATAAATATCACTATCTAAGTTATACTCATCTTTTAGCGTGCTTGTTAGGCTTGTAATTGATTCTTTTTCTAGAACTTCACTAATACTAATTGTTAATTCTCGATCACTTTTATGAGTCTTTTCAATATGATAATTCTTCTCAGTTAAAATATTACTTACGTCATCTAGTGTTGTATTGGTTGGACTATTAATAGTAATACTAGTACCGCCACTAAAGTCGACGCCATAATTAGCACCAGTTGTTATGAAGATGATTGCTCCCACTAGCAATAAAATTAGGGCTAATCCAGCAAATTTCATTTTATGTTTAACAATGTTTAGTTTTTCAAATGGGATACGGATATTTTTATCTTTCTTTATTTTATTCTTGTTAATACCAATAAATAGGCCTAATCTATCATCAAATAAATGGGTTTTAACAAAGAATTTCAAGATTAATTTAGTTAGATATACCATAACAATTACGGTTGTAATAATCGTAATAATTAACATGGTAGCAAATCCTTTGACAGAACTTTCACCTAAGATAAACATAATAATAGCTGCGATAATGGTTGTGACATTAGCGTCAATAATACTGGTAAAACTACTTTTATTACCCAAGTCATATGATTCAGACAAACTTTTACCAATTAGTAAGTTTTCTTTTACTCTTTCAAAACAGATAACATTGGCATCGACAGCCATACCGATACCTAATAACATAGCAGCAATACCTGGAAGCGTTAGGACACCATCAATTAGATAGAAAATACCAAATGACATAAAAGTATATAAAACTAAACCAAATGAAGCAATAGCACCAGAAAAACGGTATACAGCAATCATTAAGATAATGACACAGATGATACCAATTACGCCAGCAGTTAAAGTTTTTTCTAGTGAGTTTACTCCAAAAGCAGCTTCAACTGTTCTTGATGATATTTCATTTAGTTTTGTTGGTAATGCGCCAGAATTGATAAGTTCAACAAGGGATTTTACTTCATCTTTTTCAAAGTTACCTTGAATAATAACATCACTAGCGAAGGCTTTTTCTACCCTAGCTGCTGATAAGCAATGAGAATTACTAGTTCCACATCCGGCTTTTTCTCCTCTAGATGCTGCTAGTTCAGCCTTTTTTTGTTCATTGGCATAAGAGTCACTATTTTCATCATAATCTAACCAAATGACCATTACGTTAGGAGTCATATTTTTTACTTTCTTTGTAGCTTCATAGAAAGCATCAGTATCTTTAATCTTTAAACTAACAGCAGGACGATTATATTCATCTTGACCTACTCTCGCTTGTCCGCCTAAGACATCACTCGTTAAAAGTAGATTATCATTGTGATCTCTAAATGATAAAACTGCAGTTGAGGAAATAGTGTTTCTGGCATCATTTGCATTAGTTATGCCTGCTAATTTAATTCTAATACGATTATCGCCTTCAATAGTTATTTCTGGCTCTGATACCCCTAAGACATCTATTCTTTTCAATATGGCTTGATATGTTGAATATAACATATCTCCAGTTAGTTCATCTTCACTATTTAATGGCTCTACTTCATATAGGACTTCAAAGCCACCTTGTAAGTCTAAACCAAAATTAATTTTATTAATTAGTGGTTTAATAAAATAACAACAAATAAAAGTTATTAATAGAACTAGAATAGTTCCAATGATAAAGTTTCTTTTTTTCATTATTTTGCTCCTTTTATATTAGTAATATCTAACGTGATAATATCATTAACCATTTCAGATATTGTTAAGTTATGAGTACTACGCCATTTGTTGATAGTTAAATAAGTCCATATATCTTCATCAGTTATGTCATTATAGTTAGCCGAATTCAGTAAACGATGTTTAACTTTAAAAACTGGGATTAATGCTAAATATAATTCTAATTGACTATTATATTCCATAATATCACGCCTTTACCTAATTATATAACAAATATGGTTGTTTTTACAAGGTTATATTTGTAATAAAACGATTTTTATTATATAATTATTTTATGTGAATTATGAAAAAGTTTACGATGTTAGATGAAAGTTTTAAATGTGAAAATTGTGGATGTGAAGTAGATTTATTAAACTATACTGCTAGGGACCATTGTCCTAATTGTTTATATTCTAAACATGTTGATATCATGCCGGGAGATAGAATGAATTCTTGTAAGGGATTAATGAAACCAATTGGCATTGAAAAATATAAAAACACTTATAAAATAATTTATAGGTGTTCTAAGTGCCATCAAGTTCATAAAAATATTATGGCTAATGATGATAATTACGATTTAATAATTAAATTATCGGTTAACGAAATCTAATTTTATTGAACAAATCCATTATATTTGGCATAATAACAATAAATGCTAATAGGACAACAACAATAATGATTACTGTTTTCAATTCTTTACTGATTGGAACAGTAGCTTTTTTTTGCCCTGTAGCAATTGCTACGTTATCAGCAACTTGTGGATCATTTACATATGATGGTGCTGTTGGATTTGCTAAATTGTTATATGGATCATTAACATTCATATCATTCAAATAAGGAGATGGTTCCTCATTCATTCCGTTTGCCATATTTTGTTCTGGAATAACTGTGCTTTGCATTTTTTCTAATTGAGGATTAGGAATGAATGTATTTTGTGTAGCATTTGCTGGTTGTTCTGGTATAAATGTATTTTGTGTTGCTTCCATATTTGGTGTTGGTTCTTGATTATTAAAAACATTGCCAACGGTATCGTTATAAGTAACATTGCTTACCGTCCCTAAAACAACTTGATTATTAATTGCCGGTTGTTCATTAGCGGAAATATTCGGTGCTACCGGCTCTACTGGTACTGGATTATTATTCATAATCATACCATTATTAGGTATAGGAGGATTATTGGGAATAGTATTCATATTATTTAAATCAGGTTGGTTCATATTAGGAACATTTTCCATATTATCCATAATGCCCCTCCTTACATGTTATTGTTGTTATTATTTTGTGGTCCAAAAACAAAGCCAACAGGTGTAGGATTTACTGGTTGTGGTGGTGTTATTGGATTAGGTACTGTATTTTCTACAGGATTAGGCATTGGAACTGGTCCAGCTTGTTGTACTTGAGTATTCATTGGTGTTGGTTGTGGCTGGTTATAATTCATACCATTATCTATAGGCTGACTAGCCATAACATTTTGATTATTCACATTTGTTTCAATAGGAGTTGGATTGCTTATTATTTGTTGTGGTTGACCATAAGTAACAGGTTCAACTGGTTGTGGTGCTGCTTCCATTGTAGGTGTTAATGGTTGTTGCATTGACATAGGTGCTGGTTCAGGCATTGGTGCTTGAGCCATTGGTTCTGGATTATTCTGAACAGCATTAATTGGTTCAACTGGTTGTGGTGTATTAATTGTTGTTGGTTGAACGTTATTAATTGGTTGTGGTGCCACTCCTACGTTACTTTGAATTGGTGGAACTGGTTGTGGGTTTTGTGGTGCCATATTATTTACTGGCATTGCATTAACTGGTTGAGTTGCCATTCCACCATTTGGTTGATAATTTATTTGTCCACCAGCATTTGGATCATATGCTGGGGTATTATTACTTTCTGCTTTTTTAACCCCATTTTTCTTTTTATCAGCTAAAAAGCCGATAATAGTTATAATAATTAAAACAATAACTATTATGATATAGATATAATTATCTAGTAAAAAATCTTTGATATTCATAAAATCATCTCCTCTTTATTCTACTTATATAATATCATGAAACAGTAATATTTGCAATTATTTTTCAATTCCAAATTTATTTAAAAATTTGTTGTCAACTGTAAGCAATGCTTTAACCGAAGTGTCAATTGATTGTTTATATTTTCCTTTTCGAAATAAGTCTTCCGCTGTATTTAATGCTTCGTCAATTTCTTTATTTGTAGTTCGGTAACGATTACCATAAACAATTAATTCTTCACAAGTGTTTACACTCTTTACAATATCGTTAGTTTTATTATAAATTTTAAATACCAAATCTCTTGCGGTATCAACTCTCACGTTTAATACTTTGATAACGATTGGTTTTTTAGCTAATTCTTTAATTATTTCACGAATTGCTTCGCCAGCTTCCTCTAATTCGATAAAGTAATTATTAGGAATAACTGGTATTTTATAATCTTTTAATTTATTCTTAGCACCCACTAAAAGGTTTTGAATCATTTCTAATTGTTCTTTGGCACGTGATTCATCATCTTTCATACTAGTGATTGATTTTAGATGAAAATCTAAATCATCTTGTAATCTTGTCAAGCGATTATTTAAACCATCTAATTCTTCAGTTAATTTGGAATATGCGAAAGTCCTTCCCTTCCCGTGTTCAAAAAGAACTTTATAATCTTCATTAATTTTTTCTAAATCTTTATTAATCATTCCAAACTTATTGATTTCAGATTCAGATAGATCATAAGTATTTTTAATATCATCCATTTGAATATAGATGTCATAGACAACTTTATTAATGCCTTCCAATTTTTTCTTTAACTTTTTGATATTTTCTCTAAAGATATCTTTAGCTTCTTTTTCACGGTCAAAACTATTAAAGATCGTATTAAAATACTCTAAAATTGTTTTAAGTTCAATATCGGCATTATCCATTTTAAACTCTTTAAGATTATTAATAATACTTGCTACTTTGTCATTGATTTCTTTAATGTTATATTCAATATTTAAATAATCTAATGGATAACCATCTCTTTGCATACGTGAATATGCTGTTTTAGTTTCTTCAACTTTATTAGGAATCATCATTTTGGCCATTAGTATTAAATCGGGAACTTTTTCAAGATAATTTCTTAGAGTATTAATCTCATTTTCTAAGTCAACTACCAATCTTTCAACTGAAATATAATCGTTACGATCCATGTAAGTTTCAAATTTTTTAAAGCCTTTGTCGATACTTGTTAATTTATTTTCAATACTTGTTCCTAATTCTGCATAATCTTTTTTTCTACGTTCATATTTGCTTTCACATTCACGATAAATTGCTTTTAATTTAGTAATTAGTGAACGGTTTCTTTCTTCTGAATTAGTAATTACTTTTATTTCTTCAAGTAAAGTCTCTGTTTTCTTTTTAACCGACTCTAAATTTATTTCAATATTAGCAATTTTCTTTAGCGCATTTTTATAATCTTTTCTTTCAACAAGAAAATCAGCTTCGGTAATTAAATCAGTTAAGGCATCTATTTTTTTATCTTTTATTTCATTAATGGTTTCATCCCAATAAGCAAGTTTTTCTTTTAAATCATCGGTTTTAACTAATTCCCTTACTTTTGATAATTCGCTTAAAATAGGTACCCCAATTAAACTGTTTTTTTCAAGGTCTAATTCCTCGATTGTTCTTTTAAATTTCTTTTTCTTTCTAACATTTAAAAGAATTAAAGTAACTATGACAGCAATAAATAAGCCAATAAAAATTATTACTGGTAATAAAACTTTATTATTCATGCTATCACTCCTTACATAGTATACATAATTATTTTATCATATTTTTTATTATTTTAATAGTAGTTTTTTAAAGAAAAAGAAAAAGTGTTATTTTTTCCACTTTTTCTATTTCCAATGCCAGTTTCTTATTTCTTCCACATCAATACCGTTTTCCATAATGTATACTTTATGTTCAATCAATTTATTTCTACATTGTTGAATTAACGATGCAGTTCGATTACCTAGTTGTGGCAAATATTTTAAGGCATCAATAACTAAATGGTATCTGTCAATTTTATTTTGAACTTTCATATCGAATGGTGTTGTAATTGTTCCTTCTTCAATATATCCATGAACATGTAAGTTGGTGTTTTCTCTTTTATAAGTTAATTGATGTATTAAATCTGGGTAACCATGGAAATTAAAGATGATTGGTTTGTCTTTGGTAAATAATGAATCATACTCTTCATCAGTTAAGCCATGAGGATGTCTATCACTAGATTGGAGTTTCATCAAGTCTACGACATTAACCATTCTTATTTTTATTTCAGGAAAGTTTTCTCTTAAAATTGAGATTGCTGCCAAAGTTTCTAGAGTTGGAGCATCACCACATGATGCCATAACAATATCAGGTTCCTTGCCTTCATCGTTTGATGCAAATTCCCAAATACCTACGCCTTTGGTGCAATGTGTAATGGCTTCATCCATCGTTAGCCACTGAGGGCTAAGATGTTTTGAGGCAATTATTACATTTATATAATTTTTGCTTTTTAAGCAATGATCCATGCACGATAATAAGCAATTAGCATCGGGTGGCAAATACATTCTAGAGATTTCGGCTTTCTTGGTGGCAATATGATTTAAGAACCCTGGATCTTGATGAGTATAGCCATTATGATCTTGCTGCCATACGTTTGAAGATAATATATAATTTAGGCTTGCTATTGGTCTACGCCAAGCAAGGTCAGCGCATACTTTTAACCATTTAGCATGTTGACTAGTCATTGAATCAACAATTCTAATAAAAGCTTCGTAACTGTTGAACAAACCATGTCTTCCGGTTAATAAGTACCCTTCTAGCATACCTTCACACATATGTTCAGAAAGAATACTATCGATTACTCTACCATCAGTTGATAAAAAGTCATCGGTTTTTATTTTTTTATCGATCCAGCGTCTGTTAGTTTTTTCAAAAATTGCTCCCAAACGATTGGATAATGCTTCATCTGGTCCAAAGATACGGAAATTCTTTTTATTTGATGAAATAACATCACGAAGATACTTTCCTACTTCGGTCATATCACTTTTTAAGACGCTACCAGGATATGGTACTTTTACTTGATACTTCGTAAAATCCGGAGTAACTAAATCATGAAGAAGAATTCCACCATTAGCGTGAGGGTTAGCTCCCATACGACGGTTTCCTCTAGGGAGAGTATCTCTAATTTCTTTTTTTAGTTTACCATCTTTGTCAAATAATTCTTCTGGGCGATAACTCTTTAGCCATTTTTCTAAAGTTAAGAGATTCTTTTTGTGATCAGCATCAACTACTAGCGGTATTTGATGGGCTCTAAAGGTTCCTTCAATTTGTTTACCTTCGACAATATTTGGTCCAGTCCATCCTTTTGGTGTTCTTAGGATGATCATTGGCCAGATAGGTCTTTTGACACTATTACCTTTTTTGATATCTCTAATATCTTTTACTACTCTATCTAAGGTCATAGCCATTTTTTTATGCATTTCCATTGGTTCAGTGCCTTCGACAAAGTATGGTTTATAGCCATAACCAGTAAATAATGATTCTAATTCACTATTATTCATTCTTCCCATGATCGTTGGATTAGCAATTTTATAGCCATTTAAATGTAAAATTGGTAAGACAACGCCATCAGTTTTAGGATTTATAAATTTATTGCCGTGCCAAGATGTTGCTAATGGCCCAGTTTCAGCTTCACCATCGCCAACAACGCAAGCAGCAATTAAACTAGGATTATCCATAACAGCACCATAAGCATGTGATAAGCTATAACCTAGTTCGCCGCCTTCATTTATGGATCCTGGAGTTTCTGGGGCTACATGGCTAGATACACCGCCTGGGAAACTAAATTGTTTAAATAATTTTTGTAGTCCTTTTTCATCATATGTAATATTAGGATATATTTCACTATAAGTTCCCTCTAGATAGGTATTTGAAATAAGGGCATTTCCTCCATGTCCTGGTCCAGAAATATAAATCATATTGAGGTCATATTTTTTAATAATTCTATTTAGATGCGTATATATAAAGTTTTGTCCAGGAACAGTTCCCCAGTGACCCACTAATTTATGTTTAATATCATCTAGTGTTAATTTTCTTTTTAATAATGGATTACTAAGTAAATATAACTGCCCTACGGACAAATAATTACTAGCTCTAAAATATGCATCTAATAAGTTTAGTTCTTTATTAGTAATACTTGCCATATGACACCTCTTTCTATTCTAATAGAATTATAACAAAAAAAGCATCGTTTGACAATGCTTTACATTTAGAATGTTACCAAATAGCGAACGTTTTCTTTTTTATGTTGATTTATATATACTTAATAACATAGTTTTATGTTCCTTACAAGTTATTCACTAAACATCTTATTAATTGCTTCTTTATAGATACTTTTAGCTATTTCATAACCATTTGGAATAAAATTAATAGCTTTATTGATAGTTACTCCGCTATTAGCTTCAAGAACTAAAAATTTATTATCAATCGTTTCAAAAATATCGATACTAGCGAAGGTCATATTAGTCTTTTTTGATACATCTAATGCTAGTTTAGTTACTTTTTCTTTAATACTTTCATCAATATTGGTTGAGGCAATACTGCCACAAGATAAGTTGAATCTAAAATCATATACATATTCTTCACCCTTTTTAGGAATAAGATGTTTTATTTCTTTATCGGTGAAATAGTATGGGTTAAACTTAACTAACAATTCTTTTAATGTTGTTTTTCCGTCGCCAATTACTTTAGGATTAATTTTTTTAAAAACTAATTTTACTTCATTATCTAAAACAATTACACGATATTCATTTTTGGCATAATAATATGGGCAAATACTGATAGAAAAATTTTCTTTTAGAAGTAGTTTAGTCTTTGATAGCAATCGTTTTTCATCAGTGATATGATATACTCCCATGCCAATGCTTCCTAAATTGGGTTTAATAATAATGTCTCTATTATATTTATTAAAAATATTTATTAAATCTTCTTTAGTATGGCAACCTTTAGCATAATCAAATAGATTATCTTCGCGATAAAAGATCTGATATTCACAAACTGGAATATTTTTGTGTTTTAGGGTATCATAAAAAGCATATTTATCATCCATGACGCCCCCTATTCCATGACCATTTAAATCACATTTATGACCAACAAAATACCTTACTTTATGATCTTTTTCTAGCATCATAACCCAATCTTTAGAAAGATATGCGTATTTTATATTTAATTCTTGGCATATATCTTCGATTATTTTATTAAACATGTAAACCACCTAATTAGTATTATAGCATATATTTACTTAACTAGAAAAATTTAGTACAATTATTTTGGTGATATAAATGGATAAAAAACAGGATTATATCAATTATGGTGAATGTTCTTTACTTAAGAGCGTTAGTGAATTTAAAAAAGATTTATCAAATAAAACCATTAAAAATTATATTAAGAATGGAATGGTTAAAGTTAATGGTAAAATTATTACTAATAGTAGTACTTTAATTCATAATAATGATAAGGTAGAAATAAGTTATGTAAAAAATAAAAATAATGTTTTTGATTTAGATATTTTATATGAGGATGATTATTTAATAGTCATTGATAAGCCTTGTGGATTATTATCTATTGCCAATAATAAGGAAAAAGAAATTACTGCTTATAGAATGGTATCAGACTATGTTAAAAAAAATAGTCATAAATATATTTTTGTAGTTCATAGATTGGATCAAGATACATCTGGTATTCTTATGTTTTGTAAAGATGAAAAAATTAGGGATAAGATGCAGAATGATTGGAATACAATAGTTAAAAAAAGAGGATATTTAGCACTTTGTGATGGAACGATAACTGGTTCTGGAACTATTCATACATACTTAAAAGAGAATAAACAACAATTTGTGTATTCTGCTAAAAACAATGATGGCAAGGAAGCAATTACCCATTATGCTGTTTTAAAAAATAGTAATAATTATAGTCTATTACAAGTATTTATTGATACTGGAAGAAGAAATCAAATTAGAGTGCATTTAAGTGAACGGGGATACCCTATTGTTGGTGATAAGAAATATAAGTGTAAGACTAATCCTATTAAAAGATTATGTTTACATGCTAATATTTTAGAATTTATTCATCCAGTTAGTAAGAAGTTAATTCATATAGAATGTGCGTTACCAAACGAAATAAAAAAATTAGTTAAGTAATTAACTAATTTTTATTTTTATTCTTCACGGATGATAGCACCGCATTGACTATTTAGGGTTTTAATGATACTATTCATTTTTTCATTAATTTCATCGGTTGTTAAGGTATTAATACCATCGCCTAATTTAACACGTAAGGTAATAGATTTTTTACCTTCAGGTACTTGATTACCGCGATATTCTTCAACAAATTCTAGAGTGTGAACTTTTTTCTTAATAAACATACTAATATTTTCCCAAGTAACATCATCATTAACTAAAATTGATAGGTCTTTTTCAACTAGTGGTACTTGTGGTAAATTTATAAATTTATTAGTTCTAGCTGGCAATGGATTTAATTTATCAACGTTTATTTCAAAGATGGCTACGTTGGTACGTTTAATCTTTGATTCATTCATAGTACTTAATGACGCTAATCCTAAAGCACCAATTATTTCATTATTTAAGGTGATATTTAGATAAGCACTATTATCTGCCCAAGATGGCTTTTCTAATACTTCTAGTTTTAAATCATCCATGTGACAATACTTTGCCATTGATTCAATGACGCCTTTTATTTCATAGAAAATCTTTTTAGGATTTTTATCGACACTGGCACCAATTAAATAATTTTTATGAATTGGTAAAGTTTCATCATTAGTTGATTCATGATACTCCCCTTTTTCAAAGACTTGAGCCATTTCAAATAATCTAAAGGTTTCATTGTATCTTAAGTTTTTAGCAATAGCTTCTAGCATACCTGGAACTAGTGACATTCTTAGATTTGCTAGTTCTGGGGCTGGTGGAGTTGCCAATCTTACAGCATTTGAAACATCTATTTTAGCAGCGTTGATATACTTAATATCAATCCAAGGATAAGTATATATTTCATTAAAGCCACAACGATATGCTAAATACTCTTTTAATCTTCTTTCTAATAATACTTTATTTTGTCTTACAGCATGATTAAAACTAACTGTAAGTGGTTTCGGTTCAAAACTTTGATAATCTAGGAGTCTAGCAATATCACCCATAACATCATCTTTTAAACTTACATCGCCAGTTGAACGCCATACTGGAGCTATTGTATGATATATTCCGTCTTTATAGGTAACATCATAACCTAATCTAGTTAAAACATCTTCGATTGTTTTTTGTGGTAATTTCTTACCTAATCTAACATTTAAAAATTCTTCGGAGACATCAATTTTAGCTCTTTCTGTTTTAACTGGGTAATTATCACCATAGGCAATAACATTACAATTTGGAAATAATTCTAAGAATAGATCTTTGGCCATACTTAGGGCTTCATCTACTCTTTCAGTATCAATATTCTTTTCATATCTGATTGATGAATCAGTTTTTTCATCAAATCTTTTACCACTTTTTCTAATGGTACTAGCGGAGAAATTAGCAATTTCAAGTAAGATACTATTTGTTTCTGGTAAAATAGAATCTTTTTTACCACCACGAATACCAGCAAGAGCTAGTGGCCCTTTAGTATCGCAAATTACTAAGTCATCAGGAGTTAATTCGATATCACTATCATCTAATAGTAATAGTTTTTCACCTTTTTTAGCATTTCTAACAATTATTTTATGACCTTCAACATGAGTACTATCAAAAGCATGCATTGGTTGACCAACAGCCATCATAATATAATTAGTAATATCAACTAAGGCATTGATTGGGCGCATTCCACAATTAATTAGTAGGGCTTGCATCCAATGAGGTGATGGTATATTGCAAACATTTTCGATTTCAACACCTACATAACGACGACATTTTTCAGGTTCCTCAATTTCAATATCATACTTTGGTAACTTTGTAACTGGAGTTGCTTTTTCTATTTTCTTTAATGGAATATTATAGATAGCTGATAATTCTCTAGCAATACCATAATGGCCCCATAAATCAGGTCTATTAGTAAGTGATTTATTGTCAATTTCAAGAATAGTATCTGCTAAATATGTAACTTCAGCGACACTATCGCCTGGTTTACAAGCATATTGTTTTAAATCAACAATTTCATACATATCTTTTGGAGGGAATAGTTTATCTAAGAATACTTCTGTAGCTCCGCAAATCATTCCATATGATGATTCACCACGAACTTTAGATTCGGTTATTTTTATTGGTTCTCCTTCACCATGCCAAACAACTTCGGCACCTGGTTTTGAGACAACTACATATTCACCAACATATAAGTTAGAACCACCACAAACAATTTGAACAGGTTTACTTTCACCAATATCTGTTATACATATTCTTAGTTTGTCAGCATTAGGATGTGGTTTTACTTCCAAAATTTTACCGACAACAATATCATGAAACTTGTCTATGGTATTTTCTACTGATTCAACTTCAACAGTACGAAGGGTTAAATCATAGGCAATTTTTTTAGCATCCACTTCTTTAGGTAGATCAATGTATTTTTTTATCCAATTTAATGATACTCTCATAATAACCTCCTATTTAAATTGCTTCAAGAAGCGCAAATCAGCACTATGGAAGTGTCTTATATCATCGACACCATAACGCATCATTACTAACCTTTCTAAGCCAATATTAATATAAAATCCGGTCCACTCTTCTGGGTCAAGTCCAGCTGATTTTAGTACGTTTGGATGAATTACACCACCAGGCATAATTTCTAACCATCCATTATGTTTACATACTTTACATCCTTTACCACCACATACCAAGCATTCCATATCAATTTCGTAACCGGGTTCTACGAATGGGAAGAATCCTTCACGCATACGAACTTTTACTTCTCTTCCAAATACTTTTTCAAGAATGGTTTTAATCATAACCATGCCAGATGAGAATGAAATATTTTTGTCGACTATTAAAGCTTCGTATTGATTAAAAGCTCTCTCATGGCCAGAATCGACATCTTCGTTACGATATACTCTACCTGGATAGACAAATCTAGCGGGTGCACCATGTTTTAGTAAGTATCTTACTGAAGCACCTGTTAAGTGTGGCCTTAAGCAAAGTCTTTCGTTGGCGCTTTTGTTTTCGGTACCTTCAATCCAATAGGTATCCATCATTTGTCTAGCAGGATGATCAGCCGCAAAATTTAGATTATCAAAAGCAAATTTTTCACTGCTAATATCATCTTCTGAGAAGACTTCAAAGCCAAGTGATAAAAAGGCATCATTTAAGTCATAGCACATTTGCGTTAATGGATGAAGGCTACCTTCAGATACTTTGGTTCCTGGTAAGGTTAAGTCTAATGGTTCGTCCAATACACTTTTTGAATTTATTAATTCTTCTTCTTTGGCATCTAATTTTTCGTTAAAAGCATTTCTAATCTCTGTTGTTTTTAAGCCAACTTCTTTACGCATTTCAGGGCTAAGGGCACCCATACCTTTTAGAATTTCTGATAGTGGACTTTTTTTGCCTGTTAATTCTTTTCTAACCTCCGTTAGTTCTTCGATTGTTTTAGCATTTGCTATTTTACTTAAGCCTTGTTCATAAATTTCATCTAATTGTTCTTTATTCATATTTCCTCCTTAAAATAGAAAAAAGTTATAAATTAAAGGACGAATTTTCGCGGTACCACCTTTATTTATAACTTTCGTTATACACTCTATACTGTAACGTAGCTACCCGTTTAAACTCATTGGGTGAATTCATACTTTATTAACTGTTAGTCTTTCACCATCACTAACTCGCTATAAATTAATTTATAAGTATTACTATTTCCAAATCATTGTTTATTTATTATGTAGATATTTAATTAATTTTTTAACTTGTTCATTTTGAGGGTTAGTCATATCTTCCCCTTCATAATCATAACCAATATATTCCCCTAAATCATATCTTTCTTTATATTTACGAATACCATCTTCCAATAATGTACCAAGACGATAATTAATTATTCTTTCATCTGGACAGATGATATCAGGCATCAGTTTTCTTTGATTTAATTTTAAAGCATAAATGGGATCTATACCAATTAATTTCTTCATATTATGATATGGTTGTGATAAGAATTCAACATAATCGACACCAAAAACGGCATCTAATAAACCATTTGGTTCATAAGTAAAGCGATATTTAGGATCATCATTTAATTTGGTATCCAAAGTATCAAGGGTTCTACTTATTGTTGCACGATTAAATTGAACGCTTGGCGCAAACATACTTAAACAATCTAACTTTCTAAGTCCTTCGCTATTTTTTTGATTCAAAATACTATGGCATAAATCAGCATCATATTTCGCCATCTCTGAATGATATATTTCTTTTGGATATATATAGCATACTCCATGAACTACTTCTGGAATATCCACTACTGGAATATCACTATATCTTAGAAAATTATGATCAATAATTAATTTTTCAATTACTTTAGCAACTAAATAACCATAGATATCTACTTTATTGATATCATTTGCCATTTTTATTTGTTGCATTTTTAATATATCTTCTTCGGTTGGTATATATATTGGTTTTTTATGCATAAAAATCCCCCATTTAAATTTTATATTGTCATTAAATCATTTTCTTTTTCTTTTAATTTTTCATCAACCATTTTATTATATTTGTTAATTAATTCTTGTACTTCTTCTTCGCCATTTTTTTCTTCATCTTCAGGTAATTTTAAATTTTTTATTGCTGTATTGGCATCTTGACGAATATTTCTTAGAGCAATTTTAGCTTCTTCAGCTAAAGACTTAACTTGTTTTACAAGTTCTTTACGTCTTTCTTCGGTTAATGGTGGAATGACAATGAAAATACATTCTCCATTATTATTTGGTGTAACACCTAGATTTGCTTCAAAAATAGCTTTTTCAATACCACCTAAAATAGACTTATCAAATGGTTTAACCATTAATTGTCTAGCTTCTGGTACTGAAATATTAGCTAATTGTTTTAATGGCGTTGGCACACCATAATATTCAACCATAATACCATCTAACATACTTGGATTAGCTCTACCTGCTCTAACATTTGTAAATTTGTTTTCTAATGAGTTGATAGTAGCTTCCATTTTTTCTTCTGCATTTAATAAAATATCATCCATAAATATCCCTTTCTTTCAGTAATATATTAACACATTTTTTAGAATTTTGCTACGATTATTTTTTAGTTTGACTAATTGCCCACTCAATAACATCTGATTTATTATCTTTATTGTTGTCAATATTAAAGACATAACTAGTTACTTGACTATGGCAAATCTTTCCTAAATCAGTAAATTTATCTGATATTCCTAAGCAACTAAAGAGTGGTTTCATATGTCCTGATGGGCTCCAATTAGTATAGCCAGAACATTTTCTACCATTAGCATCATATTGGCCTCCAGTTTCACCAAAGCCGATAGTTGGTAATGTTTCAAAGTAACTACGATTATTTTTAATAACATCATAATTGCATGTCATACCAGAACTTACAACAACAAGACCTGAAAATAAATCTTTATTCTTAGCAAGCAAATAATAAACATAGGTACCACTTGAACTGAATCCTGATACAGAAATGCGCGACTTATCAATTTTATATTTAGCTACGACATTATCAATATTATTTCTTATTTGAGTATAATTAGTCATATTATGTGCAATCATGATAAAGGCTGGTATTTTTTCTAGGTGCCAATTATTGAATACTTTTTTAATATCATAGTGTCCTTTTGATGATGGAGATACCATTACAAATAATGGCATATCAACAGTGGCATTTTCTGGTATATATAATGAATAGCCAGCAGCATTATAATCATTAAATGATGAAGAAATATTTAAACTCTGTTTAGTTGTGGCAACAGTTGTTTTAGTCGTTGTAGTTATTCCAGTTGTTCTTGTTGTAGTAGTCGTTGTATTATTATAATTCTTACTTGTTAAATTACATGATATATCTTTACTGTTTCCAGCTTTATCATAAATGGTAATGTTAACGCTACTTAATTCTTTATTTATTTTAATACTATTTTCAATATAACTTGTACCATTAATAATATATCTACTGATGCCAACATTATCATTAGCATTGATATTAATATATGATACGCCATTTTGATAATATCCAGAACAACTACCTTGTGGGTTTTCTTTATCAATATTTGTAATTTCTATACTTTTTTCCGTAGTTTCACCTTTTTTATTATACATTGTAAATTTATAGGTACCATTCTTGTCTACTTCATAATTTGCCACTCTATCAGTTACTTTTTTATTATTTGGTAAAACTAGGTAATCAAACAATTCGTCTTTTATATAAATATTAATTATTACATTTTTATTGGTACTATCGGTAGTACTAGGAATTATACTTAAATCATGGCTAGTGACAATAACTTTTCTTTCGCTTGTCGTAGTAACACCGCTCGAGTTAATGACTGAATATATTACTTTATATATTCCTTCTTTTGATGTATCAACGTTGCTGTTTATTTTTACATTTTTATTTAATTTAGCTCCATCAACTGAGTCAATTACTTCATATCCTTTTTCAATATATTCTTCACCAACATACAAAAAGATGGTAACATCACCATTTAAGTGAATATATGTAGCTCCGACTGGCTTTTCTACGACACTGACAATTCTTTCTTTAGTAATATTACCTAACGTATATTCTATTTTGTATGTCCCTAAGTTATTACTATCAACTTCATTTACAACAATGATATTACTAGTAACATCTTTACCTGATTCATCAGTTCCTTTATAGCCGGGTTCAATGTATTTTTCGCCTAAATATACGGTTACTTTATTATCACCTTTCAATTCAATATAATATAATTTATCCTCTAAAGAGATATTTTTATTACCAGTTCTAGTTATAAAAAAGATAATCATAATTAAAAAAATGATGACTGCAGCAATGATTAATGGATATTTAAAATTAAATCTATTATCATCAATACTATTATTATTAAATAACATATCATCACCTCTTTTTATTATCTATATTAATTTTATCATATTATATCAATTTTGTATAATAAAAAGTGATATTAAATGATATCACCTTTAACGCTATTATTTACTTCAGTTATTTTTACTTTAACTATTTCATTATTATTTTTATTTGTTATAACTTCAACTGGTATATAATTTGAAGTTATAACTATTTTTTTATTATCTTTTCTAGTTTCAATAATACCATCATAAGTATTACCTATTTTTTGTTTATAAAAATCGTGTTCAAATTTATCTGATAAAGTTATAACTTCTTTTACTCGACATTTCTTGGTATTGCCATCTATATGGTTAGGCATTGAAGCAGCTTTGGTACCACTTCTTTTTGAATATGGAAAAGTATGAATTTTAGTAAATTTTATTCTTTTTAAAGTATCCATAGTTTCTTGAAATAATTCATCTGTTTCACCTGGAAATCCCAAGATTAAATCAGTCGTAATACTTATATCAGGGATTTCTTTTCTAATATGTTCCACTTTCTTTATAAACATTTCTTTGTCATATAAGCGATTCATACTTTTTAAGATAGTATCACTACCTGATTGAAGTGGAATATGTAGGTGTTTAGCCATAACATCATTATTTTTTATCAAATCAATAATACCATCTGTTATTTCATTAATTTCAATACTTGATAGACGAATTCTAAAAATATTAGGAATACTTACTAGTGCTTTTAAGAGCGTTTCTAGATTAGTATGTTTATCAATTCCATATCTACCAGTATGAATGCCAGTTAAGACAATTTCTTTATAACCATTATTTACTAAATTAGTTACTTCATCAATTACTTTTTCAAAATCTTTACTTCTTATACCACCTCTAGCGTAAGGAATAGTACAATATGCGCAAAAAGCATTGCAACCATCTTGAATTTTAACAAAAGCTCTTGTGTGAGTTAAGAATTTATTAATATACATATCTTCAAAATTAATTTTAGTAATATTATCAACTTTTATAATCTTTTTATGATCCTCTTTAAACTCCTTAATTAAATCTATTATTTCTGATTTATATTTATTACCAATTACAATATCAGCATCAATTGTGTCTGGATTTAATTGGGAATAGCATCCCATAACAATTAAAATTTTACTTGGATGGTTATTTCTTGTTGTATGAATTAATTTACGATCTTTTTTATCAGCTTCATTGGTAACGGTGCAAGTATTAATAATATAGATGTCAGCTTCATTGTTAAAATCAACCATTTTATATCCATAGTCTAATAAAAGATTAGTAACATATTCAGATTCATAAATATTAACTTTGCATCCAAAAGTATGTATGGCAAAAGTCATAATATCACTTCCAATCAGTGGTATTATATCATGACAATTAAAAAAATGAAAGATATTTAAAAAACAAGTAATCTATGTTAAAATACTTCTAGGTGAGAAGTATGTTTAAATATACGTTAGATAATAAAAGATATCATACCTTAAATTATTTTTATAAAAAGAAATTTGGAATAAAAGTATTCAAGTTAAGTTTAAATGGTGGTTTTACTTGTCCTAACTTGGATGGTACCAAAGGGTATGGAGGATGTATATATTGCTCTAAAACAGGAAGTGGCGAATTTGGTGGAGATAAATCAAAATCCTTGACAGAGCAAGTAGCCATGATGAAAGATGTAGTCAACAAAAAACATATTCCCTGTAAATATATTGGTTACTTTCAAGCAAGGACTAATACTTATGCCCCAGTAGATATCCTTAAAAAGAAATATGAAGAAGTATTGGCTTGTCCTGATATAATTGGTCTAAATATTGCTACTAGATGTGATGCGATAAGTAATGAGTGTTTAGATTATCTAGAAGAACTTAGTAAGCATACTTTTTTGACTGTTGAACTTGGTCTTCAAACGATTCATGAAAAAACTTCAAAACTAATTAATAGATGTCATACTTTAGAAGAATTTGATAAGATGGTTAAGAAGTTGAGAAAAAAACATATCAATGTCGTAGTACATATTATTAATGGACTCCCATATGAAAATGAAAAAATGATGATCGATACTGTTAAACATTTAAATGACTTAGATATCCAAGGAATAAAGATCCATATGTTAAATATTATTAAAGATACAGAAATGGCTAAGCTATATGAGAAAGAAAAATTTCATATTCTTAGTAAATTAGAATACATCGATATTGTAATTAAACAGTTGGAAGTGTTAGATCCAAAAATCATCATCAACAGAATTACTTCAGATCCAGATAAAGATTTGCTCATAGAACCTAAGTGGTTATGTGATAAATGTCAGCTATTAAATGATATTGATAAAGAAATGAAAAAAAGAAATACATATCAAGGTATTAAATACTGATATGTATTTTTATTTAGGAAGATTAACCATTACATATTTACTCTCTTCACGTAAATTATCATTCTTAACATCGCCAATAATTAGTAGCGTTGAGATTAAGATAACAACATAGAATAAAATAGCTCCCTTGTTCTTTTCTAAAAAATTCATTTTATCATCCCTTTCTTGATCTCATTTTATTACATATATTTGTTCGTGTCAATATATTTTTGATATTTTTGCAAACAAATGTATTAATTTTACATTTTGGTGTAAATTGTCTATTATGCAATAACTTTGTTCGTATTTTTTATAAAAATTATAAACAAATGTTTGACATTCTACTCATTTTATGCTAAGATACTAGTGAAAGGAGTTATTATGAGACGAAAAACGGAAGGTTTAACAAAAAAACAAAAAGAAGTTTTAGATTTTATTAAGCAATTCCATGCACAAAATAAATACCCACCTTCAATTAGACAAATATGTAGTGCAATTAATTTATCTAGTCCAGCTACGGTACATGTACATATTAATCATTTAGTTGATAAAGGGTATATTAAAAGAAGTAAAGAAGGAAATAGAGCAATGGAACTTTTAGTTCCAAATGAATATGAAGATCATGGTGAAGAGGTTGTCAATGTTCCATTACTTGGAAAAGTGACTGCTGGTTCACCAATAGAGGCAATTGAGATGCCAAATGAAGTGTTTGCACTTCCTTCATACTTAATACCAAAGAAAAAAGAAGTATTTACTTTAAAAGTAGATGGCGAGAGTATGATTAATAAAGGTATTTTTTCAGATGATGTTGTCATTGTTGAAAGAACCGAAGATGCTAAAAATGGTGAAATGGTCGTAGCTATGAACGATAATAACGAAGTTACTTTAAAAACATTTTATAAGGAGGATGGCCATATTAGATTACAACCTGAAAATGATTACATGGAGCCAATTATTTTGGATGATGTAACCATTTTAGGAAAGGCTATCGGTTTATATCGTAAATTTTAATAAAAAAAGATTCATTTTTATGAATCTTTTTTAATACCCAAATGTTCATAGGCTTTATCGGTTACTACTCTACCACGAGTAGTTCTTTTTAAATATCCATTTTGAAGAAGATATGGTTCATAAACGTCTTCGATTGTCGATACTTCTTCTCCAATAGATGACGCAATAGCATCAATACCAACAGGACCACCATTAAATTTTTCAATGATTGATAGAAGTAAGTTATAGTCTGTTTCATCGAGTCCTAATTTATCAACTTTTAATCTATTTAAGGCATCATCTAATATTTCATTAGTAATAATACCTTCACCATTAACTAGTGCAAAGTCTCTTACTCTTTTAAATAATCTATTAGCTATTCTTGGAGTACCTCTACTCCTTTTTGCTAATTCTCTAGCAGCTTCATCAGTAATTTCAGTATCTAATACTTTAGATGTTCTTTTAACTATTTGATATAATTCATCTTCGTTATAATAGTTTAGTTTAGCAACAATGCCAAAGCGATCTCTAAGAGGGCTTGATAAATCCCCAGCTCTTGTGGTTGCACCAATTAAAGTAAATGGTGGAAGATCTATTTTGATACTTCTACTATTACCTTCACTACCGCCAATGACAATATCTAAATAAAAGTCTTCCATAGCAGGATAAAGTATTTCTTCAATATACCTTGGAATACGATGTATTTCATCAATAAATAAGACATCATTTGGTTCTAATGTTGAAAGTACTGCGGCTAAATCCCCACTCTTTTCAATTGAAGGGCCAGAGGCCGTTTTAATATTTGTTCCTAGCTCATTGGCAATGATATATGCCAAGGTTGTTTTACCTAAACCAGGAGGGCCATATAAAAGGACATGGTCTAAACTTTCGCCTCTCATCAAAGCCGATTTAATAAAAACTCTAATATTTTCTTTGACTTCGGTTTGACCAACATATTCATCTAAAGTATCCGGACGAATACTATCAACTTTATCTTCTTCTAAAAGTTCACTTGTTAAAAGTTCATTTTTACTCATCTTGTCACCTACCTTTTATGTATTCATATATATCATTCCATGATTTAATGTGTTTTAATTCAGAATAATCTTTATTATAATAAGTTTCAAATAGTAAGGTATCAATGCCTAATTTATTAACCGAACGGCAGTGTTTAACACTATCATCAATGAATAAATCAATTTTTTCTTTTTGGCATGCCTCTGCTTTATCTTTACAGCCAGTTACTATTTTTTCATATTTTATTTGGTATTTATCTAAGAATTCTTTACTTACTTCATATGCATTTGTATGATCAGCACCTCTAGATGTAATAAAGATAACCGTATGTCCAAGATCATACAATTTATCAATTACTTCTTTAACATCTTTTTTTAGATGAACATTAGGAATAACCTTATCATATACTGGGAGCATTACTTTGTAATATTCATCTAATGATATTTTATCTTTGATAGAGTTATAATATGGGCGTGATTGATGTAAGATATTTTCATCGATATCAAACATTTTAGCATAATGTGGAATTAAACATTCCCAACTATCCGTGATTGTATCATCAATATCGACACCAATACGCATATTATCACTCCTTCTTATTTTAATAATAGTTTTAAAGCTTCTTTTATTTGATTTTCAATTGTAAGTGTGTTATCAACATTCTTGATAATTTTAACAATATCGGTCTTTTTATAGCCAAGGGCTATTAATGCCTCAACTAATTCTTCACTAGAATCGTCTTTATTTTCTTTATCAGATGCTAATTTACCTTTTAGATCAAGGATTATTTGTCTTGCTACTTTATCCCCTATTTTAGGAAATTTCTTTAGGTATAAAATATTTTCTCTATCAATGGCATCTACGATACCACTAATAGAGCCAGTAGCTAGCATGGGAAGTGCCATTTTAGGCCCTAATCCTTTTACAGAAATTAATTTTAGAAAAAGATTTAATTCTTCTTTGGTATTAAAACCATATAATGAATATTCATCTTCTCTAATATAACTATAGGTATAAACTTTATATAATTCATCTAGTTTATATGAATAAGGATTGGGAACATATATTTGATAGCCAATATCGTGATTATCTACGACAATATAGTTACTTTCAATATCTTTAATATAACCTTTTATATAACCATACATATTATTTATATTCCTTTATGTCGCTATTTTTTAAGCCATGTAAAACACTCATATCCATTTCTTTAACCATGCCAGTATCACGATTAATGTTTTCAATGGTATCATTGATCATAATGTTAAATAATTCTTTATATGAAATATGAGCTTCTTCCCATAAATGATGAGAAAAGCAAGTTGGAATACTATTGATTTCATCAATATATAATTTCTTTTTTCTTTTATCATATAGGAAATCAACGGTAGATAATCCTGTATTATTTAATAAATCGATTGTCCTTTTAGCTAAATCAATTATTTCATCTGTCATTTTATCAGGTATTTTAGCAGGAACAGTTCTTACAATATTACCATTACGATAATTATCTAAGTTGCATTTATCAATATAGTCACGAAAATCTAGATTAGTAGTAATTTCTTCAATGGCAGATGTAAATACTTTATCATTAGTTTTTAAAATAGAAACGTTATATTCTAAAACATCTTCAAGTTGTTCTTCAATAACAATTTTACGGTCATATTTTAAAACTTCATTGATAATTGTATCTAATTCTTCTTTTCTTTTTACAATTTGAATGCCAATACTACTACCTAAAGTAGCTGGTTTAACAATTAATGGGTAATCTAATTTATCAATTTTTTTAAATAATTCTTCTTTGTTCTTTTTGTATTCATTATCAAAGAACCAAACATATTTAATAGTTGGTAAATCATTATGTTCAAGTAATTGTTTAGTAAACACTTTATCTTGACAGATAACAGATGAATAAATATTATTTGAAACATATGGAATACCTACAGTTTGAAGGAATCCGGCAATTGTACCGTCTTCTGTACCTCTTCCGTGAACCATTGGAATAACTAAGTGTAATTCCGTTAGCTCTCTTTTAATAAGGCCTGTTGTCTGTAGAATAAACCTACCATTTTTATTTATTAAGTTTACTTTGGTGGCATATTTTTCAATTAAATTAAAATTGTTAAAACTATCAATATAGCGCAAGCATCCAGAAGAATACCACACTAAATCTTTAGTAATATAGATTGGTACAATATCATATTTATCGGTATCGATATTGTCCATTGCTTGAAGTGCTGTTATAATTGATAATTCATGTTCAAGACTTTGTCCACCAAAAATTACCCCAATCTTTAATTTCATATAATCACCTTCATTTTAAGTATAACATAATTTAAAACGAGCAGTCAACTTGAATAACAACTGGTTAATTATTATGTAAAATAAGTGTCTAATAAGAAAACAGCTGATTAAATTTCAGCTGTTTTAGTTAATTTTTTAACTTTTTTAGGAACCAATTTATAGTCTGCATTATCCTCTAAAATATTTTCGCCTAAAATAATTCTTTCATATTTATCAGGATTATTACCTAAGTCTTCGAAAATCTTTAAGAAAATGTTCATAACTGATTTAGTCAAGCCACGAGCACCGATTTTTGCTTTGATGGCTTCGTCAACTAAACCATTAACGATAATATCTAAATTATCAATAGTAATTCCTAGGGCAGCAATTGACTCAACTACGACACGTAATTTACTTTCATCAGAGTTTAAAAGAATATCTTTTAAGTTTTCTCTACTTAATTCATTTAATTTAATGATAACTGGCATACGACCAGCAAGTTCTCTGATAATACCACCTTTATTGATAATCATTTCAGTATCGACATTAATGTCGTTGGCCGTTTTTTCTTCAGGATAGTTGTTAAAACCAATACTTGGTCTTACATCTTTTTTGGTATCTAACAAATCAGAAAATGCTCCACAACCGACAAAAATAATATTTGAAGTGTCAATGGTAACACTATTCATAACATCTAATTGAATATTTCTTTCGCAACCTTCGATTAATTTTAATAATTCATTTTGAATGGCAATGGTCCCAATTTCTCCAGTATCACGATTGCTTGATAATTTATCAAATTCATCAATAATGATGATACCATTCTCGGTTTTTTCAATATCGCATCCACTATTATAAAACAATTGAGAAAGCATTTCTTCAATATCATGTCCTTTATAACCGGCTTGTGATGTACCGGTGACAGAATATATTGATACTGGAATACCTAATACTTCTTTAATTTTTCTAAAGATAGCGGTTTTACCAACACCACTTGGTCCAATGACTAGCATATTGGTCTTACCTACCATTGGAAAGTTATATTTAACCCAAAGTAAAGTAACGATTTTTTCAATAGCTTCATCTTGGCCTTTAATTGTCTTTTTAATTTCATTAATAATCTCTTCTGGAGTATAAGTAGCAGTTTGTTCTCTTTCAACATCTTCTTTAGTAGTCTCAGTTTCTTTTGATGCTGATACTTCTTTTTTAATTTGATTATCTAACGTTATTTCATAATATTTATCACTATCTTTATCGCGAAAGACTCCTACTTCACCAGTTTCTTTATCACGCATCATGACAACGCCAAAAGATTCATCATCTTCATCAATGCTTTTATAGTATTCATATTTTAAAGCTTTATCTAAAATGCCTTTTTTGATGCCAACAATGGTAAATTTCTCATTGGCACGCATAATGTCGATAGCATTAGTTCTAATACCATATACATTACCATATTCAGTATAGCCAGCAATATGTGAATATACATTTTGATTAACGTCGACAAAGCTTTCTTCGGTTAGATAAAAACTTCCTTCAACAACTCTTACGGGAATAAATTCCTCGATTAATTCGTCTTCTTTTTTACGGCGATTAAATATAACGGCAAATTCGCCTATTTGATTATCTTCAACCATAACCCTCGCTCCTTACTAGTCTCTAATTTTAATGTGGGTTTCTCTTAATTGCTTTTCAAATACTTCCCCTGGGCAACCCATCATTTGATCTGCACCATTAGCTCCAAGTGGGAAAGCAACCATTTCACGGATATTCTCTTCATCTTTTAATAGCATTAGGATCCTATCAATACCAGGAGCCATTCCTGCATGTGGAGGTGCGCCATATCTAAATGCTTCATATAGTGATGGAAATTTAGCAGCTACTACTTTTTCATCATAACCAGCAATTGCAAAAGCCTTCTTTAGAATTTCACGGCTATGATTACGAACGCCACCAGAAGCCATTTCAAAACCATTACATACGAAGTCATACTGATAGGCTTTTATTTCTAATGGTTCTTTGGTATTTAGGGCTTCAAGTCCTCCTTGAGGCATTGAGAATGGATTATGGCAGAATGTTACACCACCATTTTCTTCATCTTCTTCATAAAATGGAAAATCATTAATAATACAGAATTCATATCTGTTTTTATCAATTAAATCTAGTTCTATACCTAATTTGTTTCTAAGTTGTCCCATTAATTTAGGACATTTAGTTTTATCGGCAATAATAAATACAACATTACCTGGATGTAAATCTAGTGTTTCTTTTAATTCTTGACGATTTTCATCTGTCATAAATTTATCTAAAGTGGACTTAAATGTCATATCTTCATTTACTTTAATATATCCTAAGATACCACCAATACTTTTTACATATTCTTCCATAGATTTATACCAAGAATTTGACTTATCAATAGCATCTACTTTAATACCTCTAATGATAGTATCTTTAAATGGAGCAAAATCAATTTTTGATAAAACATTTGTTAAATCAGTAATGATTAATGGATTTCTTAAGTCTGGTTTATCACTACCATATTTTAACATAGCATCAGTATATGATATTCTTCTAAATGGCCTTTCACTTACTTCTTTATTTCCAAACTTTTTAAAGACGTCATAGAATACTTTTTCACCAACTTCGTAGACATCTTCTTCGGTTGCAAAAGACATTTCAAAGTCTAATTGATAGAATTCGCCATATAATCTATCACTTCTTGGGTCTTCATCACGGAAACATGGGGCAATTTGGAAATATCTATTAAATCCTGATACCATTAGTAATTGTTTAAATATTTGTGGTGCTTGTGGTAATGCATAGAATTTACCTTTAAACTTACGTGACGGAACAATAAAGTCTCTAGCTCCTTCAGGTGAAGTTGCTGTAATAATTGGTGTTTGAATTTCGGTAAAATCTAAGCTTTTCATTGTTGTTCTAATGAAATCAATAACTTTGCTTCTGAAAAGAATATTTTCATGGACTTCTGGATTTCTTAAATCTAGATAACGGTATTTTAAACGGGTATCCTCTAGAGATTCTTTACTTCTAGCGATTTCAAATGGTAAAACATTTTCACACTCGCCTAAAACTTCAAGAAAAGTAATTTTAACTTCAATTTCACCGGTAGCCATGTTTTTATTAATCATATCCGGTGTTCTTTTTTGAACAACTCCAGTAACAGTAATTGTTGTTTCTTTATTCAGATGTAGATACTCTTCAGCACTCTCACTAATTAACTGAACAATGCCTGTTTCATCTCTTAGGGTTATGAATAATAAACCGCCAAGATTTCTAATTGAATTAACCCAACCTGCTAATCTTATTTCTTTACCAACATAGCTAGTATCAACTTTGCCACAATAGACACTTCTGTAAATATTTTCTTTCATTTTATCCTCCTTAAAAAGAAAAGCACGAAAAGGAAATACATAAGGACGGAATAATCCGCGGTGCCACCTTATTTCACTTTCGTGCGCTTGTTTGAATTAATAAATTGTCAGTTTCGTTATATGCTTACTTGTCACCTGTAAGCCGAAAACTAAATATATTATAGCATACTTTTTATGTTTTGCAATAATAAAAAAAGCGATTTCTCGCTATTTTTACATTTTATGATACAGTAAATGTACCAGTTAATTGGTTACCATTACCAGCTGTTGATGTATAAACAATTTGACCTGTATAAGTAGCACCCATTTCAGCTGATTGATCGCCATCATCATTTAAATAAATTAAAGCATAAGTCGTTGTTGATGAATTAGCATTTACAGTAATTGTATCGATTGCTGTTACACCATCTACTGCAGGATTAATAGTTGTTGCAGTTCCACCTATTGTATATAATTCACCAGATTTTGTAACTGGTCTATAAGCTAGGTGGCTAAATGCAGATGCTCCTGTTCTTTCAGCGGCAGTGTTTGTGTTAGTAATAATTTTTCCTTCAAGTGTCAAACTAGTAGCACCACCATTTGTAACCGTTATTTCATATAATGCACAAATACGATAACCAGCATCATCAGTACATTTTTTAGCAACATTTAGAGCATATGCTAAATTAGTGTTATTTGGTGCAGTTGCATTTTCAATTACTGTTGATGGATTAACGGGAATTAACTTTGCATCAGTAGGATAAATTTCACGTAAACTTAATCCAGCATTAAATTCATATGCAGTTAAATTAACAGCTCCTTCGGCACTAGCTGCTTGAGCACTAAAGTATGCGAATGAGGCTCCGATGATAGCAACAATCAAAGTCGCAACTCCGACGATACCTAGAAATATTCCATTTCCTCTTCTATTATCTTCCATTTAATTTCCTCCTCTACTATATTAATAGTATCAAACATTATGTATTTTTGCAAGTATTTTTGATTATTTTACATATTTAAAATAAACTTAATTGACTAGTTTCAGGCATATCATTAAATAAACCCATTGCTTTCATTTTATCAACTAAGGTCGTTGACACTTTGCATCTGTTTTGGAAATCTTCAATTGAAATAAATGGATGTTTAGCAGCTTCAGTTTCAATATTTTTAGCAACGACATCCCCTAATCCATCTATTGAAGCGAATGACGGAATGATTGTTTTATCATCCAAGACACCAAATGTAAGAGCTTTACTCTTATATAAATCGACGTTGGCTACTTTTATTCCTCTAGCAGTAGCTTCAAGTGCTAGACGTAAGCATTCAGCAATACCTGCTTCTTTATTGGTAGCATCATAACCTTTTTCATTAATTTCATTTAATTTATTTTTAATGGCATCATAGCCACTAATCATCGCATCAACATCAAAATCAGTGGCTTTAGTTGAAAACCATGATGCATAGTAATAAGCTGGCATATGGACTTTATACCAAGCAATTCTAAAGGCACTTATAACATATGCTGCAGCATGAGCTTTAGGGAACATGTACTTAATTTTAGCGCAGGAATTAATGAACCATTCTTCAATTCCAGCTGCTTCCATAGTTTTGACATGTTCTTTCCATCCTTCTGGATCTTTACTAGCTTTACCCTTACGAACAAACTCCATTATCTTGAAGGCCTTGATTGGTTCAACACCATGGTACATTAAATATACCATAATATCATCACGACAACCGATTACTTCTTTAAATGGAACAATATTATTTCTAATTAATTCTTGAGCATTTCCAAGCCAAACATCAGTACCATGTGATAAACCAGATATTTTTACTAATTCAGCAAATGTTGTTGGTTTTGTATCTTCGACCATGCCAATTGTAAATGGTGTACCAAATTCAGGAATACCCAAGGTTCCGGTATTACACATAATTTCTTCTGGAGTAACACCCAATACTTTAGTACCAGTAAATATGGCCATTGTTTCTTTATCATCCATTGGAACTTTTAAAATGTCAGTTTTAGTTAAATCTTGTAACATACGAAGTTGTGTTGGATCAGAATGACCTAAAATATCCAATTTCAATAAATCTTGGTCAATAGCATGATAA
>CAZLQU010000005.1:0-36454 GCA_964561805.1 uncultured Muribaculaceae bacterium
AAGAATAAAGAATTAAAATTTAGAACTAATATCGATCATGACATACCGGAAGAATTATATGGAGATTCAATTAATTTAAAAGAAGTATTAAATACTGTCTTAAGTAATGGTACTAAATATACTGAAAAAGGATTCGTTGAGTTTAGTGTTAATACCATTATTAAAAATGATATATGTAGGTTGATATTTACTATCGAAGACTCTGGTAAAGGTATCAAGAGTGAAGATATTAATAAGATAAAAATAGGTAATAAATCATTATCTAAAGCTAATAAATTAATTACCATGATGAATGGTACAATGCTAATTTCTTCGGATTATGGTATAGGTACTAAAGTAAAGATAATTCTTGACCAAAAGATAGGTGAAATTGAAGAAACTGAGGTATCTAAATATGAAAGTAACTTTGATAATCTATCTATCTTATCGGTAGATGACTCTGAAGCAGGACTCAAGATAATCGAGAAATTATTAAAGGGAACAAAGATCAATTTAGATATGGCTACGAATGGTAAAGAATGCATTGATAAGATAAAGATAGGCAAATATGATTTAATCTTATTAGATGAAGATTTATCACAAATTAGTGGTTTAGAATTAATGGAAAAAATAAAAGAAATAAGGAACTTTGATATACCAGTAATTCTACTTACAAAGGATAATAGTTATGAATACAATGAAGAATATCTAAAATTAGGATTCAGTGGTTATATCTTAAAACCATTAAAGAAAGAAATATTACTTGAAACAATTGATAAGTATATGAAGAAAGACAAAAAGTGATTGTTTTTCTTTTCATTTTTGATAATTTGTTTTATAATTAATTTAGGATGGTGTTTTGTATGCTAGATAAGAGAGAAATATTAATTAGATATGATGAAATTAAAAATGATATAAATGATATATGGAGGTCTCTTTGACTTAGATAATAAGATTAAAAGAAGAGATGAACTTGATAGTATTATTAATGATGTCAATTTTTGGAATAGTTCCAATAAAGATAGTGATTTAAAAGAACATAATTATTTGGTTAATTTGATTGATGATGTTATTAATGTTAAAAACAAAATAGATGGAAATATTGAACTATTAGATGAAGAAATTGATAATGACATGTTAGCAGTTATCTGTAGTGAATATGATGATATAAAAAATGATGTCGATAGGCTTAGAATAGATACATATTTATCAGGTGAATTTGATAAAAATGATTGCTTTTTAGAAATTCATTCTGGAGCTGGTGGTACTGAAGCATGTGATTGGGCCAATATGTTATACAGGATGTATACGCGATATTTATCTAAAAATGGTTATAAATATATTGAAATCGATAAACAGTTAGGTGAGGAAGTAGGCATTAAGTCAGTAATGATAGAAATTAGTGGTAAAAATGCTTATGGTTACTTAAAAGGTGAAATCGGTGTACATAGATTAGTTAGAATTAGTCCATTTGATGCAAATAAGAGAAGACATACATCGTTTGCTTCGGTGTTAGTGACACCTAAATTTGATAATAATATAGATATTCAAGTTAATGATAGTGATATCAGGGTAGATATATATCGTAGTAGTGGTCCTGGAGGACAAGGAGTAAATACAACCGACTCGGCTGTTAGAATTACGCATATTCCCACGGGAATTGTGGTAACATGTCAAAATGAACGTAGTCAGATAAGAAATCGTGAAATTGCAATGGAAGTTCTTAAAAATAAATTATATAGTTTAGAATTAGAAAAACAAAATAAGGAGATTAAGAGTATTCAAGGGGATATGATGACGATTGGTTTTGGTAGTGGTAAACGTAGTTATGTAATGTGTCCATATACACTTGTTAAAGACAATGATAGTGGATATGAAACTAGTCAGGTTGATAGTATTTTAGATGGGGAAATTTGGGAGATATTAGAAAAGAATATAAGGAGGTAATTATGCTTCTATTTAAGAAAATAAGGGAAAAAAGAATTAATGATATTATTGAGAAAGTATATAAGAAAAATCTTTTTTCAAGATATGTGATGTTACTTAGCGGATGTTTAATCGTGGCATTTTCATTTAACTTATTTTTCCTTAGATATAATATTGTTTGCTTTGGTGTAAGTGGTGTTTCCATTGTTTTAGCAGAATTTGGAGTGCCACCATCAACATTTATTATGATAGCTAATATTGTATTACTAATTATTAGTTACTTCTTTTTGGGTGGACAAGATACCAAGGGACAAATCGTTGGTTCTTTAGTGTACCCCGTTTTTGTTAGTTTAACAACATATGTTACTAATATGATAGATTTGGGTAATCTTGAAATGATTGTTATTGCTGTACTTGGTGGTGTTATGGCCGGAGTTGGTTATGGGTTAATTTATAAGAGCGGTTATGGTACAGGAGGAACAGATATAATTGGTAATTTAGTTGTTAAATACTCTAAGATATCAATGGGACATGCGATGATGTTTATCAATATTTCAATTATTGCTTTAGGAAAAGTAGTCTTTAATTGGAAAACAGTAATGTATGCGATTGTCGTAGCTTACTTAATTTCAATATTTACGGATAAGATTCTTTTAGGAATATCTAATAGTAAAGCATTTTATATTGTTGTCGATAAGAATAAAGATGATATTGTTAGAGATTTCTTAACATCATTAAAAGGTGTAGGTAGTACAATTATTGATGCACATGGAGGATACTCTAACGATAAGCAAACTTTAATATTAGCAGTAGCTCCAACAAAAATGTATTTCTTAATCAAGGAAGGTCTCAAAGAAATTGATAAAAATATTTTCTACTTAGTATGTGACTCTTATGAAGTAAGTGCTAGGAGACGGAAAGATGAATAATTTTGATATTAATGGTTTTTTGGATGACCTTCATAAGAAAAATTTTTGGAAAAATCTTGGATTATTCTTATATGGTGTTTTGCTATCAGCATTTGCATTTAATTTATTTTTTCAAAGGTATAATGTTGTTGCGGGTGGATCAACCGGATTATCAATTTTGCTTAGTGATTTTATGACAGTTGATATTTCTTTGATTTTGTTTGTTTTGAATTTGATATGTTTAATTATTGGACTTATCTTCATTGGCTGGGAATATGCCATTAAAATGTTAGCTATAACTTTTATATATCCAACTTTTGTTAAACTAACTTTGTTTTTAACGAATTTAATTGATCTTGAAGATACTTCAATATTTTTAGTTATGATTATTGGCGGTGGACTAACTGGTTATGCCAATGGATTAATTCGAAATAGTGGTTATAGTCCTGGTGGCTTTTATGCTTTATATGATGTTATGAGTAAATATTTGCATATGACTATTGGGACAGCTAATACGATTATTAACGTTATTCTTATTAGTTTAGGTGGTTTTTACTTTGGGATTGAGAAGGCAATCTATGCGATAATATCATTACTAGTTTCATCTTATATTGTGGATAGAGTAACAATTGGAATATCTGATAATAAAGTATTTTATATCGTTACTGATAAGCCGCTAGAAGTACAGGAATATGTAAATGATAAACTTAATTACGATATTACTTTAGTTAATGCTAGAGGGGGATATTCTAACAAGAAAAAGAAGATGTTAATGTGTGTGGTACCAACAATTGAATATGTAAAACTTAAAGAAATCGTCAAAGAAATTGATGATAAAGCTTTCTTCTTAATTGTCGATACATACGAATCAAGCGTTAGAAAAAAATGTAAAAATATGTAAATTTAGATGAATATATTTAATCATTAATGATTATTTGATATAATGAAAGAAGTAGGTAGGTGAAGTATGGATTTAATAAGAATTACCGATGTACAAAAAACATATAAAACTGGAACCGTGGCTCTTTATGATGTCGATTTGACAATCGCTAAAGGTGAATTTGTCTTTGTTATTGGTGCTAGTGGCTCTGGTAAGTCGACATTAATTAAAATGCTTTATCGTGAAGAGAAACCTGATAAAGGTTCAATCATGATTGGTGGTATTAATGTAGCCAAATTAAAAAATAGAAAGGTTTATATTTTACGTCGTAAATTGGGAATTGTTTTCCAAGATTTTAAGTTATTGCCAAAACTTACAGTTTATGAAAATGTAGCTTTTGCGATGGAAGTATTTAATTATGACAAAAAGAAAATATACAATAGAGTAATGGAAGTATTAGATTTAGTTGGTTTAAAGGGGAAAGCAAGAATGTATCCTGATCAACTAGCTGGTGGAGAGCAACAAAGAGTGGTAATTGCTAGAGCCATTGTCAACAATCCAAAACTTTTAATCTGTGATGAACCTACTGGTAATTTGGATCCAGATACTAGTATGGGAATTATGAAGGTATTAGATGATATTAATAAAATGGGAACAACGATTATTATGACAACCCATAATAGAGATATTGTTAATGCGATGAAAAAGAGAGTCGTTGTAATACACGAAGGCAAAATCGTAAAAGATTATGAAAGAGGTAAGTATTATGAGGTTCTTTAGAAGTATAAATAGGTATTTTCGTGATGCCGGTAAGAGTGTCATTAGAAACTTTTCATTATCATTAGCCTCTATTTCATGTATCACGATTACTTTGATTGTCGTAGCTATTTCAATTGTGCTATCATATAATGTTGAACAAATGACAAGACATGTAAGCAGCAATATTTCAATTGTGGTTTTCCTTAATAGTGATACTACTGAGGAACAAGTAGAACAGATTAAGAAAAATATTGAAAACTTAGATAATATAGCGTCAGTTACGTATAAGTCTAAAATTGAATATGCAAAAGAAACTAAGGAAATGGATCCAAGATTTGCTTTGATTGTCGATAATTGGACAGATGAAACGAATCCTTTACTTGATAGTTATGAAGTAAAAGTAAAAGATATTGATTTAATAGGTGAAACGGCTGAAAAAATTAAAAAGTTTGATTATATTTCATCAGTTAATTATGGTAAAGAATACATTGAATCAGTAATTACAATTTTTGGAGTAATTGAAAAAGTATGTATTGGTGGAGTAATTGCTTTAGTACTTGTAACAGCTTTCTTAATTGCTAATACAATTAAATTAGCAATATTTTCAAGAAAAACTGAAATTGAAATTATGAGATTAGTTGGTGCATCTAATATAGCAATCAAAATCCCATTTATTATTGAGGGCTCATTTATTGGTTTAATTGGTTCAATTATTCCAATTATATTAATGTGCTATGGTTATAAATCATTATATGACTTCTTAGGGGGGGAATTATTCTCTTCATCATTAGGTAAGTTAGTTGAACCTTATCCATTCATTTTATATGGATCAGGCTTACTATTAATTATTGGCTTACTTGTTGGTATGTTTGGAAGTTATAGAGCTGTAAGAAAATATTTAAAGATATAGTTTAGCTATATCTTTTTGTGAAAGGAAGAAAGATGAAAACAGTTTTAATTAAATTATCAGGTGAATCGCTTGCTGGTGGAAACAGTGAAAGAAGAGGCATTGACGACGAGTACATTACTTATATTTGTGGAAGAATAAAAAGAATAAGTGATTTAGGAATTGGTATCGGTATCGTTTGTGGTGGCGGTAACTTTATGCGTGGTGGTAGAACATCAAAAATAATCGATAGAGAAGTTGCTGACTATATGGGAATGTTAGGTACAGTTATGAATGCATTGGCATTATATGATGGTTTTACACGCCTAGGTGCCAAGGCATACTTACAGAGTGGGTTAGATGTAGCTAGCCCATATGTTAATAAACTTGATAGTGAAGAAGCTAAAAAAGCAATTGGTGAAAGAAAGATAGTAGTTTTTGGCGGTGGAACTGGAAAACCAGGATGTTCAACTGATACGGCAGCAGCCGGTAGAGCTAAAGATATAAATGCTGATGCGATTATTAAACTTACGAATGTCGATGGAGTATATGATAAGGATCCAGATGAATACTCGGATGCTGTTAAATATGATGAAGTTACATTTGATGAAGTATTAGAAAAAGAACTTGGAATTATGGATTTAAAAGCAATGGAAATGTGTAGGGATAATAATATTGATATTATCGTTACTAATATTAATGATGAGGGTGCACTAGAAGATATTATTAATGGTAAAAAAGTGGGAACAAGAGTCTATAGATCGTAGACTTTTTTCTTTTTACATAAAATTAATAGTTATGAATATACTATAGATGTAGATTTTATAAGTAAAAAAATGGAAAAACTTTATAAAAAGGGTTGATATTTTAATTTTTTTATTATATAATGAATTAGCAATCCGAAATTATGCCTGATTAGCTCAGTCGGTAGAGCACTCGGCTGTTAACCGATAGGTCGTAGGTTCGAGTCCTACATCAGGCGCCATTTGGATTGTAACTAGCATCTGCTAGTTTTTTTCTTGTCTAATTGACTATTTAGTGGTATGATTATACTAGGAGAAAAGAATATGATAGGGAAGATTGTTAGCATTAAGGATAATTTAATCTATGTTAGTTTAAGTGTTAACGTATATCAAACTGACAATTTAATCGGTAAAAATGTAACTTTTGCCAATCGTTTTATTGGCGAAATAGATAGTATGTCAGCAACAACGGCAGAAGTTAGTTTGGTGGGTGAAATAGTTAATGGAGGATTTATTCCAGGTAACTTGAGTATGCCACCTTTTGGTAGTGAATGCAGATTGACTACCAATGAGGAAATTAATTTAATCTATGGTGTTAATCCAACGGCGGATTTAATTAAGATTGGTTCATCATATACTTATCGTAATTATCCTGTATATTTAAATACTAATTCATTTTTCTCTGGTCATTTTGCAATATTTGGTAATAGTGGCTCTGGTAAGAGTTATTTTGTATCAAGACTATTACAAGGCGTGTTTTATGATGCCCGTAGGTTACCATTAAATACAAATATTTTCTTGTTTGATGCATATGGTGAGTATCAACAAGCATTCAATAATATTAGTCAAGTTAATAATAATTTAAATTATAGAGTTTTTACAACTAATTTAAGAGAAAATAATTATGAGAAAGTGTTTATTCCTTTTTGGTTTTTAACAGTGGATGATTTATGTTTGCTTTTAGATGTTGATGATGCTAGACAAATTCCAATTGTTGAAAAGGCATTAAAATTAGTGGCATATTTTTGCGATAATGGCGAAGAAACAAAAAATCAAAAGAATGATATTATTGCGAGAAGTTTACTTGATGTAATATTCTCTGGTGTCAGTCATAATGAAGTTAGAAATAAATTAATTACTATTTTAACTAAATTTAGTACTGAAGAGATCAATCTTGAAATCAATTTAACTAAAGGTGGCTGGACAAGAAGTATTAGGCAGTGTTTAATGATTGATGAAAGTGGTAAGTTTGCTGATATCGAGATTGTTATTAATTATTTAGAGCAATTTTGTCAAAGTGATTTTGAATTAACCTTACCTGATGGAACTTATATGTATTCAATAAAAGATTATTATAATGCATTAGAATTTGCATTAATTAGTGAGGGCGTCTTTAGTAGCAATAAGATATTCGATTATGCGAATGTTTTGAAGGTAAGACTAAATTCTTTAATTAATAGCGATTATGTAAATTACTTTAATTGCGATAGATATATGAAGAAAGAAGATTTCATTAAATATCTACTTTATAAGAATGGTAATATGAAATGCCAAGTAATTAATTTTAATATTAATTATGTTGATGATAGATTTGCTAAAGTATTAGTTAAGATATATTCAAAAATATTATTTGACTATGTAGCACTTCTTCCAAATAGAGCTTCGATGCCATTCCATATTGTTTTAGAGGAAGCTCATAGATACGTTCAAAATGATATTGATACACAAATTCTTGGATATAATATTTTCGATCGTATAGCTAAAGAAGGTAGAAAATATGGTATACTTCTTGGTATAATAAGTCAAAGACCATCAGAAATTAGTGAGACAACAGTTAGCCAATGTTCTAACTTTGCAATATTTAAGATATTTAATCATTTAGATATCAAGTTTGTATATGATATTATTCCAGGAATAAGTGATTCCACTATGGATAAAATAAAGATGCTGACACCAGGAAATTGTATGTTATTTGGTACGGCTTTTAGGATGCCAATTTTAACAACAGTCGATAAACCTAATCCAACACCACATAGTGATTCATGTAATATTAGTAATACATGGTATGTAAATTAATACAATTAGGAGGCAAAAAATGAAAAAAGTAATTAAAGATTTAGGTATCTTATTATTTGTTATTATTTTAATGCCTTCTTTTGTTTTGGCTGATACGGATTTAAGTAATAAGATATATGTCGGATTCGGTAAAGCAGATATTACTCCAATTAAAAATGGGCAACTTATGGAAGATATTCCAATTGCTGGATCTGGAAGTTCACAAAATAGATTAGCGGAACCAGTTATTTATGATGGTGTAGAGATGCCAGTATTTCCTGGCCAAGAGTTGATTGCGTCCGCGGTAGCAATAAGAGATTTTAATGGGAATACTATTGTTTTTGTTACATGTGATTTGCTTCTTTTAAATCAGGCTACTCATGATGGCTCTTTAACAGCTGGAGTTAGAGCATATATTAATAGAGAATATGGGATTCCGCTTGATAGTATTATAATATCCACTACACATACGCATTCAGGTGTCGACACAGCCTTTAGCATGGGTGATGAATATCCAGATATAGCCGATGCAGTAACGTATTATAAAACGCGTATTTTATCTCCTGGTATACGTGCTGCTGTTAGGGAAGCATTGAATAATTTATCTTTAGCAACAGTTTATGCTGGCTCAGTTGATATAGTTAATAATAATAAAAATGTTTTAAACTTTGATAGGCATTATACAACAAGCTTAAATTATTTTTCTGATAATGAAAGAAGTATATATTATGGCGAAAATCATGGGCTTTATGGGTATGATAAATTAGATGGAAAATGGTATCTTTCGTCAGCATCAGGGAAGTTAACTGGGCATGTTACGGAAGGCGATCCTACGTTACAAATGATAAAATTTGTTTTTAATGATGAAAAAAAAGATATTCTAATGGTTAATTGGCAAGTACATCCGCTTATTACTGGCGGCATTAATTTTAAGACAATTTCATCTGATGTAATTGGTTCTTTTAGAAATGAATTAGAAAAAACATGTAATTGTAATGTTGCTTATTATAATGGAGCTGCTGGTGATTTACAAGTTGATACAAATAGTCAAGTGGCTGGAAATAATGGCGAAGGGATAAATGGACTTACACATAACTATAGTAGGACAACATCTGAAGAGAAAAATGAGGCTAGTATTTTATATGGTAAAGAACTTGCTAAATATGTTAGAGACAATTATAGCGCTTTAAGAAAAACTAATGTTGGTATCATTAGTGATAAAAATCAAATAATGACATTAGCTACTAAAAGTGTAAACGATGCAGAATACAATAATAATTCGTCTCTTCTAGTTAATGCAAAATTTTGTAAATTAATATGGGAAGCTAGTTTCTCTGTTATTGAGAATATTATAAATGGTGAATTATATCCAGATAATATTGTGTGTCCTAAAGATTTACAAACTAATGGCCAATGTGATGCCAGTAAATTAAGAAATATGATAAGAACTCTTCCTAATTATATGAATTATTTTAATGATTCAGGTGATAGAATTACATTCAAAAAGGAAGATAGAAGTTATATTAGGTTACTTGTTGCATTTATTGGACAGAATTTTACTGATGGAACTATTGAGAGTGTATATCATGCTAATGCTGTTGTTAGCAATAATCAAAAACAGGCAAGTGCTAGCGATGTAAAGGTTCGTACAATAACTATGGGTGATATATCATTTGTAGTTGCTCCATATGAAATGTTTAATAAAAATGGTAAGTATATTAAGCAAAATGCTACAAGTTATATGACATTTATTTTGGGATATTCTGATGGGCATTTGGGTTATATTCCTACTTCAGATGCATATGAGTATGGTTGTTATGAAGCTGATACTTCAGCATTTAAGAAAGGATCTGGAGAAGAACTTGCCACTAAATATGTCAATATGATAAATAATTTATATACTTTTAAAAATAATGTGAGAGTATCTAATATATTAATAAAAAATGATAATTTATTAATTATTAAAAATAATGATTTAAATATGCCAATTTCTACCTTTATTAATAATACATTTTCTGATGCGTCATTATCGCTTGTTAATAATAATAATGAAGAAATAAATGATCGAAGCATTGTAAAAACAGGTGATAATCTTATAGTCAGTGATAATGAAGATAACATTAATTATACTATTATAAATGTTGGCGATGTTAATAGTGATGGAGCGAGTGATATCAACGATGCTAGCATACTAACTAGATACATTCTTGGCGATAATCCTAATATAAAAATGTATAATTTATTGGCTGGTGATATGAATGATAATTATGATATTAAAATGAATGATGTTGTGATGCTACTTAAAAATGGTATGTAAATTAGTAGTAAGATAATTCTTAAAAATGAGAATTATCTTTTATTTTATGGGCTTTTGGTGTATAATTTAGGTGGGTGAAGAAGTATGCTATCAATTAAGAACTTGAGTGTTAAAGTTAGTGAAAAAGAAGTACTTAATAATTTTAATTTAGATATAGATGATGGTAGTGTCCATGTTATTATGGGGCCAAATGGAGTTGGTAAGTCTACGTTATCCCGTGTTATTATGGGAGATGGAAACTATAAAATAACTAAAGGAAGTATTCTTTTTAATGATGAAGATATTAGTAAATTACCAGTAGATGAACGTAGTAAATTAGGAATATTTTTGGCTATGCAATATCCAATGGAAATTGATGGAGTTAGTAATCAGGATTTTTTAAGAACGGCAATTTCGGCACATGAAGGTAAGAAAATAGGCTTATATGATTTTATTAAAAGATGTGAAACTGCTTCCGAAGAACTTAAAATGGATAAAGATTTAATTCATAGATCTTTAAATGTTGGATTTTCTGGTGGTGAAAAGAAAAAGAATGAAGTATTGCAACTTAAACTATTAAAGCCATCATTTATAATTCTAGATGAATTAGATTCCGGCTTAGATGTCGATAGCCTAAAGATAGCCGCTACAAATATCGCTAAGTATAAAAAGGATAATCCTAATACAGCAATATTAATAATTACGCATTTATCAAAAATACTTGACTATATTAAACCTGATTATGTTCATATTGTAGCAAATGGTAAGATATTGGCAACGGGTGATTATGGTTTAGCCAAGGAGATTGAAAAGAATGGTTATAATGAGTACTTAGCTAAGTCAAATATTATGCTTGGTGATGATAATCATGAATAAAATATTATTAGCAAAAATTGAAATAACTGGTAAAGATGTAAAAATACTTGGCAATAAGATTACAATTGATAATGATGGAGAATATGTTTTAGAATATACTGAAAATGGTAAATATCAAATAGAATTTATAATTAATGCAAATGTTAAATTAATTGAAGTAAGTTATGATAAGAAATTAGATAATCATAATAAGTATTTTGTTAATGGTAGTTTGGAGATTGTTAAGTTTTATAATAATAAGAGCGTTTTAGAAACAATTGATATTGATTTATTAAGGGAAAATGCCAAGGTTGATTATCATTTTGCAAATATTTGTAAGGAAGAGGAACGATATACGATTAATATTAATCATTTAAGTGAGAGGACATATAGTAATATTATTAATCGTTCTATAGCTTTAAAGAATAGTATTTTGAATTTTATAATTAATAGTAATGTTAAAAAAGATGCCATAAAATCGGTACTCGATCAAAATACAAGAATAGTAACGATGGGAGTGTGTGATGCTCAAATTAGTCCTAATATGTTTATTGATCTAGATGATGTTAGTGCTAAACATGGATCGGTAATAGGCTCATTTAAGGATGATCAAGTATTTTATTTAATGAGTAAGGGTATTAATTATAATGATACTTTAAAGTTATTAATTAAAGGTTATATTATTGGCACTTTAAGTATCGATTTTGAGAATAGAAAGAAAATAATGGATATTATAGATATGTATTGGAGGTGAGGTATGAATAGAGAAGATTTTACCATTTTAAATGATAGTAAAATGGTCTATTTTGATAATGGAGCAACAACTTTAAAACCTGACTGTGTAAGAAATAAGATAGATGAATATTACAACATATATACTTCAAGTATTCATCGTGGTGATTATAAAAATAGTTTAAAAGTATCAGATATGTATGAAGAGGGAAGAAGTGTAATTGCTAATTTTATTGGAGCAAAGCATCCTAGTGAAATAGTTTTTACGAGCGGAACAACAGATTCCCTTAATAAAATAGTTTTTGGCTACTTTAAAAATCATTTGGTTAGTGGGGACGAGGTATTAATTACTGAAACGGAACATGCATCGAATGTTTTACCTTGGTTTATGTTAGCTAAAGAAATGGGAATAGTAGTTAAATATATTTCACTAAATGAAAACAATGAGATTACTATGGATAATTTGAAAAAGGCAATTACTGATAAGACAAAAGTAGTATCACTGGCACATATTACTAATGTTATAGGTGATGTCAGAAATATTAAAGAGATCAGTGAGATATGTCATAATCATAATATATTATTGGTGATTGATGCTGCTCAAAGTATTGCTCATACTAAAATTGATGTTATTGATATGGATATTGATTTTATGGCATTTTCTGGTCATAAAATATATGGACCTACAGGTATTGGGGTATTATATGGTAAATTTGATTTATTAAAAGATTTAGTACCAACTAGTTATGGTGGAGGAATGAATGCAATCTTTAATAAGGATGGTTATGTTGAATTAAAGGATTTACCGGATAGGTTAGAGGCAGGGACACCTAATATCGAAGGAGTGCTTGGTCTTAGTGAGGCTATTAAATATGTTAGTAAGATTGGCCTTGATAAGATTCAGGATTATGAAAGGGAATTAAGAAAATATTTAGTTGATAAACTTAGTGAGTTGGATTTTATTAAGATATATAATAAAAATAATGAAGCAGCCATCATTGCCTTCAATATTGATGGGGTATTTAGTCAAGATACAGCAATCTATTTAGATAAATATAATATTTGTGTAAGAGCAGGAAATCATTGTGCAAAACTTACAAATAATGTATTTGATGTTGCTAATACGGTAAGAATTAGTTTAAGTTTTTATAATACTAAAGATGAAATTGATCTACTTATTAATGTTCTTAGAAATAGTAAGAATATTTGGAAGGAGATACTTTAATGGATAGTGAAATAAAAAGAGAAATAATTTTAGATAATTATGAAGATGCTAAAAATCGAATGATTCCTGAGAATACTGATGATTATATAATGATTAATAGCAATAATCAAAGCTGTATTGATAATATTAATATTTATGTTAAATTAAAAGATAATTTAATAGAGGATATTAAGTTTCAGGGTGAAGCATGTGTTATAGCAATATCAAGCACATCAATATTAAGTGATATGTTAATAGGCAAAACAATAGATGAAGCTAAAGAGATTCTTAATAATTATTTTAATATGATTGAAGAAAAAGAATATGATAAAGAGTTGTTGGGAGAGGCTAATGTTTTTGAAGATATGTATAAACAACCTTCAAGAAAAACATGCGCAACACTTTTTGCGAGGGGTATTGGGTCTTATTTAAATGAAAATAGATAGATTAATAATCTATCTATTTTAAGTGGAGGAATTATGAATAAAAAATGGAGTTTATATAATATAAGTTTAGCAAGAAGTGTATTAATGGGCTTTTCCGCTTTAATAATTGCTTTTTTTCATTGTTATTCATATAAATTTGGAAGTAGTACGTTTGGAGAAATACTATTATATTTGCGTAAAACAGGTAATATTGGAGTTGATATTTTCTTAATATTATCGGCGGTTGGTTTATATTTTTCATTTTCTAAAAATAGTAATTTGGGTGAATTTTATAAAAAAAGATTAGTAAGGATACTACCATCATTTTTAATTGTGGCAACAATTTATTATTTATATATAAAAACAAAGATTGGGGTATTTATTACTAATTTGCTATTAATATCGTTTTATATTAATGGGAATCGTGATTTTTGGTATTTTTCATTAATTATTGTTTTGTATTTGCTATATCCGTTATTTCATAAAATCATTTCAAAATATGATTGGAAAGGATTAGTATCATTATTAATAGTGGTTATTTTAGGAACTATTATTTTATATAATTTAAATTATGGATTATATCAAAGAATTGAAATTGCGTTAACGAGAGTGCCAATCTTTATTATTGGAGTTTATTTAGGAAAATTAGTTTTGAATAAGAAAGAAATACCTAAATGGAGTTTATGGATATTTTTAATAATTTTTATAGTGACTAATTTAGTGCTTTTCAATCAGCATTTTAAATATTATATTTTTGTTAGATATATTTATGGATTGCTGGCGATGGCAATAGTTTTTATAATATCATATTTACATTTGGTAATTGGTAATAAATATACGACAGGTATTTTAGAATATTTTGGTGTATATTCGATGGAAATTTATTTAATATTTGAAAAACTAGCATTACAAGTTAGAAAAGTATATGTTGTTCATAATAATTTTATCTTTTATATGTTTATGTTTGCTATTACAATAGCTTTATCAATTATTGTTAAAAAGATTTGTGATTTGTTACTAAAGAAAAAATAGAATAATGTCTATTAGATATTGTTCTTTTTTTTTGCCTTTCTAATATTTATTATTAGGGAGGATACCATGAATTATAAGGGACTTAATGATGAAGAAGTAATTAATAATAGGATGAAATATGGTAGTAATACTTTTAGTAAGAAAAAACAAGATACTTTTTTTAAATTGTTATTAGAAACTTTTTCTGATCCGATAATTAAAATACTATTAATTGCTTTAGGGATTAAAACAGTTTTTTTAATTAAAGATTTTGATTGGTATGAAACGATTGGAATTGTCATTGCTATTATGGTAGCCTCTTTGATATCAAGTATATCGGAATATGGCTCAATGAGAGCTTTCAATAAACTTACAGAGGAATCTTCAAAAATAAATGCAAGAGTTAAACGAAATGGACAAGTTGTCGAAGTGCCAATAAATGAAATAGTTGTCGATGATATTGTTGTTTTGGGAACTGGTAATAAAATTCCAGCCGATGGAATTATCGTATCCGGCAGTATTTCAGTTGATGAATCGATGATAAATGGTGAAGCCCAAGAAGTATATAAGGGAGTAGATGGCGATAAAGAAGTATATATGGGGACAGTAGTTTATTCTGGTGAGGCTTTAATGTTAGTAAGGTTAGTTGGTGATAATACTTTTTATGGGAAGATGGCCTCTTCACTTCAAGAAGAAGAAACAGATTCACCATTAAAACTTAGACTTACAAAATTAGCTCAGGGTATTAGTAGAGTTGGATATATTTGTTCAGGAATGGTTGCTATATCATATTTGTTTTATATGATTGTTATTAGTAATAATTTTGATATTAATTTAATTATTAAAACTATTAGTAATGGAAGAATGCTAATTGGTTATGTTTTGGAAGCTTTAACTTTGTGTGTAAGTATTATTGTCGTATCGGTGCCAGAAGGACTGCCTATGATGATTACTTTGGTATTGTCATCTAATATGAAAAGGATGCTTAAAAACAATGTTTTAGTACGTAAACTTATTGGCATAGAAACGGCTGGTAATATTAATATTTTATTTACCGATAAGACAGGGACACTTACTAAGGGGAAATTAGAAGTTGTAGGTTTTTTAGATGGTAGTGGAGAGTATTTAGAGTATATAAGGATGAATAAGCAATTAAGAGATATGTTTAATATGAGTATGGCAATTAATAATGAGAGTATTTATGATAAGGAGAATAATAAGATAGTTGGGGGCAACCTTACTGATAGAGCTCTTTTGGCGTATGTTAAAGAATATAAGTTAGATTATACGTTAATTAAAAGAGAATTATTTTCATCAAAGAGTAAGTATATGTACACGAAAATTAGGTATAATAATCATACGATTAACTTAGTAAAGGGTGCTTATGAAGTGGTAAGCGGGATGTGTAATAGTTACTATGATAAAAATGGTAATAAAAAAGTTTTAGATAAAAGTACATTAACTAAACAGATAAATAATATATCAGCAAATAAAATAAGAATATTAGCATTAGCAATTAATGAAGATCGTGAAACTACTAATAATATGACACTTATAGGTTTTGTTTTGTTAAAGGATGAGATAAGAGAAAATGTTATTTTGGGAGTAGATTTAGTTAAAAAAGCAGGTATTCAAACGGTAATGATTACGGGTGATAATAGGGAAACAGCAATGGCAGTAGCAAAAGATATTGGTCTTATAGATAATAGTTTGGATATAGTTATCACGCACGATAAGTTGGATATGATGACAGATGAAGAAATAAAAGAAATTCTTCCTAAAGTTAAAGTAATTGCAAGAGCGATGCCGCAAGATAAAAGTAGATTGGTAAGGATAGCAAAAGAACTTGATTTGGTTGTCGGAATGACAGGAGATGGCGTAAATGATGCTTTAGCGTTAAAGAAAGCCGATGTCGGTTTTGCTATGGGAAGTGGTACAGAAGTTGCTAAAGAGGCAGCTGATATAGTAATTTTAGATGATAATTTTTATTCTATTACGAATGCTATTTTATATGGTAGAACAATATTTAAAAGTATTAGAAAGTTTATTATTTGTCAATTAACGATTAATTTTTGTAGTTTATGTGTATCAATTATTGGACCTTTCATTGGAATACCAGTACCGATTACGGTAATTCAAATGTTATGGATTAATATGATTATGGATACTTTATCAGGATTTGCCTTTTCATATGAACCAGCACTTCCAGAATATATGGAGGAATCCCCTAAAAAGAAAAATGAAAATATTATTAATAAATATATGTTTAATCAGATATTTGTTACGGGGATATTTTCAGCGGGTTTATGTATTTTCTTTTTGAAAAGTCACTTAACTAATAATATATTTGGCGACAGTATTTTAACGGCATTCTTTGGATTAATAATTTTTATTAGTATTTTGAATAGTTTTTCAGCAAGAACTCATAGGTTAAATATACTAGCTAATATCCTCAAGAATAAAGTTTTTATTTGGGTAATTACTTTTGTCTTTTTAATGCAGATATATTTAATATATAGGGGAGGTAGTGTTTTTAGGACAAGTGGATTAACAATATCAGAATTCTTGACGATGTTTATGTTTTCTTTGTTAGTTATACCAGTTGATTTTATTAGAAAAATATTTTTAAAGAGTAAGAAATGGGAATTAGGGGTATAAAAAAAGTCACAATGTGACTTTTAATTTTCAATTAATTTAGTAATTAGTTCTTTGATAGAAATTCCCATTTCTTTAAAGAGCATTGGATACATACTAATGGTGGTAAATCCAGGCATAGTATTTACTTCATTAAAGTATAAGGTATCATTATTGTAGTCATATAGAAAATCGATTCTTGAAAGATTTTTTAGTTCGAGGATTTTAAATATTTTTAGTGATAATGATTGAATATGTTCAGTTAAATCTTTGGAAATAGGGGCAGGAATTAATAATTCACTATCGCTAATGTATTTGGCTTCATAATCATAAAAAGTATTTACGGATTTTATTTCACCAACAGGTGATACTTTTAATTTTTTATCTTCTAAAACGGCACATTCTAATTCTCTTGCTTTAATGAACTTTTCAATAACTACTTTATTATCATATTTTAGGGCTTCTTTAATTTGAATATTTAATTCTTTTAGATTGTGGGCAATATTGATTCCAATTGATGAGCCACATTTAGCAGGTTTAACGATAACGGGATAATCAATACTAATTTTCTTTAATGGTTTATTATCTGTTATTACGATGTATGGTACTTGAGGAATATCATATTTTTCACAAATAATTTTAGTTAGAACTTTATCATAACCAATTATTGAGCCAAGAAGATCAGTGCCAACAAATTTTTGGTTAAACATATTTAGCATGCCCTGAAGATTACCATTTTCTTCGGGATTACCATGCATGATAGGAAATACTTTATCAAATTGTTTTATATACTCTACGATGTTAGTTATTTTAGTCAATTTTGCTTTGGTCCAATCTTTAGTTAATAGTTCTAAATCATCATTATAGATATACCAAGTATTTTCTTTTGTGATACCAACAGCGGTAACATGATATTTCTTTCTATCAATATTTTCTAAGATAGTTTTGGCAGACAGACAAGAGATATAATGCTCAAATGAGTTGCCACCAAATAAGACTAATATTTTTTTCATAATACACCTCTATATTTATTATATCACAAGTTCTTTATTCACTTTATTATATTGTCAAATTAGTGATAATATGATATATTTAAGTAAATAAAGGAGGATTTATGACGTTAGTTATAATGGCTGCTGGAATGGGCAGTAGATTTGGCGGTTTAAAACAAATTGAACCAATCGATGAGTATGGTAATTTTATAATTGATTATTCAATTTATGATGCCATTCAAGAAGGATTTACAAAGGTTGTCTTTATTATTAAAAAAGAGAATTATGATATTTTTAGAGAAACGGTTGGAGCTAGAGTTGAAAAGTATATTGATGTTGAGTATGCATTCCAAGAATTAGACAAGTTACCAGAAGGATATACAGTACCAGATGGAAGAGTTAAACCTTGGGGAACTGGACATGCAATTCTTTGTGCTAAAGATTTGGTACATGAAAATTTTGCAATTATTAATTCGGATGATTTTTATGGTAGGGATGCCTATCGTGTAATTGCTAAATTCTTAAAAGAAAATCATGATGCTACCAAATATGCAATGGCTGGTTATAAGGTTAAAAATACACTTACTGAAAATGGATCTGTTAAAAGAGGCGTATGTCAAGCAGAGAATGGTTATTTGACAAAATTAATTGAAAGTAAAATTGAAAAAATTGATGGTAAGTTAATGGCAACACCACTTGAAGGTGGCGAAGACTTTGAAGTTTCTGGTGATGATTTAGTGTCAATGAATATGTTTGGATTTACACCACAATTATTTACAAAACTAGAAAGAGATTTTCCTAAATTTTTAGATAACCATAAAGAAGATATTGAAAAATGTGAATATTTAATTCCAACACTTGTGTTTGAGCAAATTGAGGATGGTGAAGCAAGTGTGGAAGTATTGGAAACGGATGCCGTATGGCAAGGAATTACTTATCGTGAAGATAAAGATAAAGTTGTTAGAGAAATTAAAGATTTAGTCGATAAGGGTGAATATCCTCAAGGTGTTTGGAAATAACTATCAAATGATAGTTTTTTCTTTATTTACAAGTGACTAATTATATGATAAAATTATTTTAGGATAGGAAGGTGATACGATGAAAGTAAGAAACATTTTATATATTGTTTTGATGACACTATTTATCGCATCTACTTATCTTTTTTTAGATCGTGGAATGAATGCAAGAACAAAAGTAGCAGTAACGTATCAAGAAAATAGTGATGTTACTTATAAGGTATATTTACATGAAAATGATATATATAATAGTGAATACTTAGGTATGAATGAAAGGTATATTACCAAATTAGTTGATAATATTCTAATTGATTTTGATTATGCAAGCTTGTTCAATAAAGATTTAAGTGGTTATTATACCTATACGGTTACTGGTTCTTTAGTGGGATATAAAGATAATATAAATGAAAATTTATTTAAAAAAGATGAAGAATTATTAAAGAAAACGGTACCATTAGATCAAAATAATTTGAAAGAAATCAAAATAACTGATGAAGTTGTAATCGATTATGATAAATATTTAGCAGAATTAAAAAAATATAATGAGGATTATAATGCAAATATATCTGGCTATTTAGAAGTAAAGATGATAATTGATGAGAATTTGGGATTCTTTGGTAATAAAGAGATAATCAAAGATGATAAGGAAATGAAAGTAATTATTCCGCTTAGTTATGATACATTTAAGATTAGTATTATTAATTCAAATAATGGAAAGAAGAATTATCATAATTTTTCTAAAAGAGAAAAGATTAATTATGTTTTCTTATTGTTGGGTGCTTTTTCATTATCAGTGGGAACATTCTTTTTGGTACAGACAATTAGAAATATGATTAAAGAATCTAGGGATGAAGAAAAATATCGTAATGAATTACAAAGAATTATTAGTGAACATGGAGATATTTTGGTAAAGGTCGATAAGTTTTATAGTGAATATCCATATAACTTAATATATGTAAGTAGTTTTGCAGAACTGATGGATGCCTATAGAAGAGTAAAGAGTCCAATTAGTTATAAGGAAGTCAAAAAGAATGAGGAAACAATATTCTTGATGATTGATGATGATAGTGCTTGGATATACAGATTAGCAAAAAATAAATAAATTTCAAGTTAATGCTTGAAATTTATTTTTTTATGTGTTAGTATAAAGTCAATACGGAGGAAAAACCTGTTATTTCAAGTCATTTAGTGCATAATTTGTAATTTAATGGCTTTTTTTGCGTGTTAGAAGGGAGTTAAAATGGACATAATCAATGTCAAAAACCTATGTAAAACTTATAAGGTTAGTAAACGTGATAGTGGTTTTAAAAATGCACTTAAGGCATTCTTTAAAAGAGAGTATCGTTATATTAAGGCTGTACAAGATGTAAGTTTTACAATTAGGAAAGGTGAGATTGTTGGTTATATTGGACCAAATGGTGCTGGTAAAAGTACCACTATTAAAATGTTATCTGGAATACTTAAACCTGATAGTGGTACGATGATAATTAATGGTATGGATCCAGTAAAAGACAGAGTTAAATATGTTAAAGAAATCGGTGTCGTATTTGGCCAAAAAAGTCAATTGTGGTGGGATATACCAGCAATCGAATCGTTTGATCTACTGAAAGAGATTTACAAAATACCGGATGATGAATACAAAAAAACACGAGATGAATTAATCAAATTATTAAATCTTCAAGAGATTGTCAAAATGCCAGTAAGAGGCCTTAGTCTAGGTGAAAGAATGAAGTGCGAGTTAGTGGCATCATTACTTCATAATCCAAAAATCTTATTCCTAGATGAGCCAACAATTGGATTAGATGCAATCAGTAAAGTAATCGTCAGAGACTTTATTAAGAAAATTAATAAGGAAAGAAAAGTAACAGTTATTTTGACAACACATGATATGGCAGATATCGAGTCACTTGCTGATAGGGTAATAGTTATTGGCAATGGTAGAAAGCTATATGATGGAGATATAAATGATATCAAGAAAAAATATTCAAATGAAAAGATAGTTGAAATCTATTATGACAAATTAAAAGAAATTCCAAAAATTAAAAACACCAAGATAATTAGTAATGATAACGGGGTAATTAAAATTAAAATCGATAATAAAGTAGTAACGGCATCAGATGTGACAAGAGAGTATAGTAGGGTATGTGAGATAAAAGATATCAATGTATTATCTAGTCCGATTGATGATATTATCTACAAATTATATGAGGATTTTGAAATATGAGGTTGTATTTAAGTTATTTTAAATTAAGAATTGAAACTTTTTTACAATATCGTAGTGCAGCTATAGCAGGCCTTACTACACAGTTCTTTTGGGGACTAATGATGATATTTATCTATATTGCTCTTTATCAAAATGCTGATAATGTCAGTATGAATTTGGAGCAAGTCATTGCATATACCTGGCTTCATCAAGCATTTTATTCATTCTTAGCTGTAAGAGTAATGGACAATGAAATTAGAGACGCTATTAAGAGTGGTAATGTGGCGTATGAAATAATTAGACCATATAATTTATATTATTGGTGGTATATCAAATGCGTTGCTAAAAGAATAGCATCGGGAATGCTTAGAGTAATGCCAGTAATTATTGTAGCATTACTTCTTCCTAAACCATATGGTCTTCCTTTGCAGGCAACATTTGCTAATTTTATCTTATTTATAATATCATTATTTTTAGGAGTATTAGTAGTTGCGGGAATTAGTATGTTAGTTCATACGATAGGTTTTTATTCATATAATGAGGCCGGTATTAGTAGTATGCTTAATTCGGTAATGGAACTATTAGCTGGTGAATTAGTACCGGTAGCATTACTACCAATGATTATTCAAAAAGGAACATACTATTTACCATTTAGATTGGTTTGTGATTTACCATTTAGGTTATATTCAAATAATATTGGTATTATGGAAGGAATATTTTCTATTGGGTTGCAGATAGTTTGGATTGTTATCTTGATTTTGATAGGTAACTTTATTGTAAAAAAAGCTCTTAAGAAAGTATTTGTACAGGGGGGATAAAATGAAGTTAGTTTTTAAATATATGGCGATGCATTTTAAAAGCCAAATTGAATATCGTTCATCATTTATCCTTAATTTCTTTGCTCAAATAATCCCTACAGGACTTAGCGCAGCAATGGTTTTTGTTCTTCTTGATAAATTTAACTTTTCAGATAGATTCGATGTTTATGAAGTAATGTTAGCAGTTTCAATTGTACAATTTGGATTTGGCTTTTCAGAATGCTTTTGGCGCGGCTTTGATAAGTTTTCAAATATTATTAAATATGGATCACTTGATTTAATGTTAATAAAACCAAGAAGTATCTATATTCAAGTATTTGGTAGTAATATTGAATTTGCTAAATTAAGTAGATGGATTGGGGCATTAGTATTATTTGTAATTGCAACTACCCATATTGAATATCATTTTACTATTATAAGTATTATCTTACTTATTGGATTACTTATATTTAGCGCCCTGATATACGGAGCATTATATATATTCTCAGCGTGCTTATGCTTTAAGACAATCGAAGGTTTGGAAGTAATGAATATTTTCACAGATGGTAGCCGTGAATTTGGCCAATACCCAATGGATATTTTTAAAAAGGAAGTATTAATATTCTTTACTTATATTATTCCTATTGCCTGCGTCAATTACTTTCCAATTAAGTATATTTTAGGGCAAAGCGATAGTATTCTTTATTTAATTAGTCCATTATTTTGTTTTGTATTACTTACGTTAGCAGTGTTGACATTCAATAAATGTATGGCACACTATACTAGTAGTGGTAGTTAAAAAAATAAATAAAAACACTAAATTGTGGTATAATATAGTCACAAGGAGGAAATATGGAAAAGAAAAATAAAGAAATAAAAAAAGGTGGAAATGCATTTAAAGAATTCAAGGAGTTTATTTCCAAAGGTAATATCTTCGATATGGCAGTTGGTGTAATTATTGGTGGTGCTTTTGGAAAAATAGTAACATCATTAGTTAATGACATTATTATGCCACTTGTAGGAATCATTTTAGGTGGTCTTGATTTGACGGGATTAACAGCAACAGTCGGAGATGCTGTAATTACTTATGGAGTATTTATTCAAAATATTATTGATTTCTTAATTATTTCACTTTGCATTTTTGCAGTTGTTAAAGCAATGGCTAAGTTTAAAAAGAAAGAAGAAGCAGCTCCAGCCGGCCCTAGTGAAGAAGTATTATTACTTCGTGAAATTAGAGATTCTTTAAAGAAACATAAATAATAAAAGCACGTAAGTGCTTTTTTCTTTGGGCCTTGTTACTTATTTGATTAGATATAGCAGAATATAATAGAGTGATGGAGGTTATAATGAGAAGAAAAATATGTTTAATTTTAATTTTTTTAGTGCTGGTAGCGGCAATATTCGCTATTTTTAGGGTAAATAATAAAGATACGGAATTAGAAAAAATAACGGTGGCAGAGGTTGCTCACAGCGTCTTTTATGCACCACAGTATGTGGCTCATGGTCTAGGTTATTTTACTGAGGAAGGATTAGATGTCACTTTTGTTCTTACAAGTGGAGCAGATAATGTAATGGCTGCAGTATTATCAGGAGATGCGGATATTGGCTTTTCAGGTACGGAAGCAACAATTTATGTTTATAATGGTGGAGAAACTGATTATGTTATGACTTTTGCTGGGCTTACACAAAAAGATGGATCTTTCTTGGTATCACGAGAAAAATATGAAAATTTTACTTTGGATGATTTAAAGGGTAAAAAGGTAATTGGCGGTCGTATTGGTGGAATGCCAGAGATGACTTTTGAATGGGCTTTAAAGCAAAATGGCATCGATCCTAAAAAAGATTTAGAGATTGATACATCGGTAGCTTTTCCAGCGATGGAAGGAGCTTTTATAGGTGGTAATGGCGATTTTGTAACATTATTTGAACCTAATGCAACATCAGTTGAAAAGCATGGATATGGTCATGTTGTTGCTTATATTGGAGAGTTGGGTGGTAGTGTTCCATATACGGCTTATAATGCAAGAAAAAGTTATATTGAAGCCAATCCAGAGGTAATTGAAAAATTTACGAGGGCAGTGGATAAGGGACTTAAATATGTCTATAGTCATGATACTTCTGAAATTGCTAAGATAATGTTAGATTATTTTCCTGATACGACACTTGCTGATATGGAAAAGATTGTCGATAGATATAAAAATGGTGAAGCTTGGAAACATAATATAACAATTAATGAAGCTGAGTGGGAGCATATTCAAGATATTATCGAAGCGGCTTCTGAATTGGATAAACGCGCCCCATATGATAAATTAATATATAGTAAATACTTCGATAAGTATGAATAAACTTATTGAGATTGATGGTTTATGTAAGAAATACTTTGATGATAAACAAGAAATATTGGCTATAGATGATATAACTTTGGATGTTAATGATGGTGAGTTTTTAGTCATCGTAGGTCCATCAGGTTGTGGTAAAAGTACACTACTTAATATTATTGGTGGAATTGATAATAAGAGTGGGGGCATAATCAATTTTAATAAAGATATTAAGATTGGTTATATGTTACAAACGGATTGTCTGTTTCCATGGTTAACTATTTTAGATAATGCTTTATTGGGTTTAAAGACAAAAGGATTACTTAATAATGAAAGCATTCAATATGTTAAGAATTTGCTTAAAACATACGGATTAGGTGATTTTATAAATAGTTATCCTAGTAGTTTATCGGGTGGAATGAAGCAGAGGGTAGCTTTAATCAGGACATTGGCTTTAAGACCAGATATTCTTTTACTTGACGAGCCATTTTCCGCTTTGGATTATTGTACAAGATTAATGGTTGCAGATGATGTTTATAAAATTATAAAAAAAGAAAAGAAAACGGTAATTATGATAACACACGATATTTCTGAGGCGTGTAGTATTGCCGATAGGGTAATTGTGCTTAGTGAAAGACCAGCTAAGGTAAAAAAGACTGTAGATATTATCATGAAAGATAAAGGAAGCCCAATAGATAATAGAAAATGTCCAGAATTTAGTTATTATTATGATGTAGTGTGGAAAGAGATCGATAAGCATGATGAGTAAAGAATACAAGATATATTTAAGAAAAAAACAGGTAAATAAAATCTTAGTATATATTACACAAACCGTAATTTTACTTTTTTTAATATTCATATGGGAATATTTATCTGATAAAGGAATCATTAATTCTTTTATATATTCGTCTCCTAGTAAGGTGGTTAAGACAATAATTTATTTATATCAAAGTAATAATTTATTTAACCATATTTGGGTAACGATATATGAGACGATTATTAGTTTTAGTTTAGCTACCATTACAGGAACAATTATAGCTACGTTACTGTGGTATAGTAAGTTTTTATATAAGGTAATGGATCCTTATTTAACGGTATTAAATAGTTTACCTAAAGTAGCTCTTGGCCCTATTATCATTATTCTTAGTGGCGCCAATGTTAAATCAATTATTATTATGGCTTTACTTATTTCTTTAATTATTACAATTACTAGTGTTTATTCGGGATTTATCGGTACTGATAAGAATCGTATTAAATTAATGCAAAGTTTTCATGCAAGTAAATTACAAATACTTAGATATTTGGTAATTCCATATAATTATAATGTGATAATTAATGCCCTTAAAATAAATGTTGGAATGAGTCTAGTGGGAGTAATTATGGGAGAATTCTTGGTATCAAAAGCAGGAATTGGTTATTTAATTAATTATGGAAGCCAAGTATTTAATTTAAACTTAGTATTTGCAGGAATTATTATTTTACTTGTTGTTTCATATTTAATGTATTTAATTGTTTTATATATAGAAAAAATACTAATTAGAAATAATTAGTATTTTTGATTATATGGGTTTATTTATGGTATAATAATTTATAGTAGGGTACTATTACCTAGAAAGGAGCAATTTTATGGATAAATATAAAAAACGTTATAAAAAACATATTAATCTAATGAAATATGTTCCTTCTTTAATGGCCCTAATTATAATACTTGTAACGATTGGTTATTCTACATATACTGATAATTTTTTAGTTAGTAATATGGAAGCAAGAGTTATGATTCAAAAGGTTATTAGATTAACTGGATTTAAAGTGCTTAGCGTAGATAATGGGGCAACGACTAGTTATAATCAATATAGTTTTGAAAATGCAGTTGCTGGGGTAAATTTACCAAATGCTAATTCAACAGTTACTTTTCAAGTACAAGTAACTAACCTTGGTAATGTTGAAATGGGCATTCAAGAAATTACAGGGATACCTAGCAATATGGAAGCTTCTTTAGTTGGTTATACACTTGAGGCTACTTTGTGTGATAGTAATAATAATTCAAAATGTACACTTGGTTCAGTTACAACATTCTATATGACAATTGGCTATAAGGAAAATGGATATAATAGTAATAATACAATATATGATTTAGATATGCTTTTTGATTTTGAAGAAATGATATATACAGCTAGAATTGGCAATACTTATTATGAAACAATACAGGATGCTATCGATGCGGCGCCTACGGATCATACAGAAACAACAATTGTATTACTTAAGAATACATATCAGCGTATTAAAATTTGGGCTGGTAATAATATTGTTTTGGATATGCCTAATTTAGTGCTCCATAACAAGGAAATAACGCCCGGTACAAGTGGAGACCCAGTTGTTGAAATATTTGGAACAAAAACAAAAACTGGTAGTACGGTAAATAATACAGCAACATTTAAGATAACTAATGGAACGATTATGAGTGAGTCTAATCAGGCTGCAATTAACTGTGAAAAAGGTAGTACATTTATAATGACTGGTGGAACGATTGTTGCTACTGGTAATAGACAAGCAGTCTATATTAGAGATGGTGCTAGTGCTATGATAAGTGGATCATCTTATTTAAAAGCGAGGGCAGCGATAGACTTAACGCCTAATAAACCACCGAATTATAGAGGAACTGTTCATGTTGTTAATGGAAGCGTAACTATTACAGGTGGAACAATCGAATCTGATGGTGGTGGAGGGATTGCCCTTACTAATGAATCGGTAGCAACGATAGGTGTTAAAGATGGAAGTGTCAGTACATCAGTGCCAACATTTATTGGTACTAGTATTGGGGCAAATATACTATCAGGTACGACATTTAATTATTATGATGGAATATTCAAAGGTAAGGATTTGGCAATTCAAAGAGAGAGTGAAATCGATGATAAAGAGACGGGATATAATATTGTACATAGTGCTCAAACAATAAACAATAATATTTATGATACAGCATATTTGAGTCAAGAATCTACGTATACGATTACACTTGATCCACGTGATGGAGTATTATTAGATACAACTAGAAGAGTAGCTATCGGTTCAACTGTGGGGCCATTACCAGTTCCTACCAGAGATGATTATACTTTCCAGGGCTGGTATACTGCTAATAATGATTTAGTTAGTGCTAGTACGCAAGTTACAGGCAATGAGACATACCATGCTGAATGGACACCAGTTGTCATTAATTATGCGGCACAAATTGATGATACAAAATATTTGACTTTGGCAGCCGCGGTAGCCGCAGTGCCAGCTAATACAGAAAAGACGATTGAATTACTTGAGAATAGAAATGAAAAGGTAACAATTGCTAGTAATCAAATAATTGTCTTCGATTTTGGTAGTTATACTTTGAAAAATCCAGATAGTGGTGTAGTTATTACGAATAATGGAACACTGACACTTATTAGTGGAACAATTTCAACGACTTCTAGTAGTGCGGTTATTACCAATAATGGGACATTTACGATGACAGACGGTATGATTACATCTAGTGCTAGTAGTACAGCAGCAATTAACAACTCAGCCGGTGCCACTTTAAATATGAGCGGTGGAAGTATTATTGCAACTGGTCAACGCCAGGCTATTTATGATAGTGGTGGGACCGTGAGAATTAGTGGCACGGCATATTTAAGTGCATCTGCTAAGGTTGAAAGTAGTAAACAACGTGGAACAGTACAAAATGATAATGCTAACAGTAATATTATAATAACTGGAGGAACAATCGTATCAACTGCTAATAATGGTATCGGAGTAACAAATATTGGAACACTGACTGTTGGTGTAAAAGATGGGAATATTTCAACAATTTCACCGGTAATAAGAGGTAAAGGAAAAGGAATCAACAATACGAATATTTTAAATTTCTATGATGGAATACTCCAAAGTAAAGGTACGCCGTTAAGTGGTAGTACAACAGATATTGAAGATAATAGTACGCCGGACACAGGAACTGAGTCAATTGGCGGTGAAACATATAATACATGGTATTTAGTAAGTACTAATTAGTATTAATTATATATAATTAAATTGTTAAAACTCTTTGACAAATTTATAAAGACTTTTGGTAGTAATTAGCGGGTTACTAACCTATAATGAAACGTGAAAGGAGAAATTATGAAACTAGGGGATAAAATTTTAGAATTAAGAAAAAAGAAAGGATTTTCACAAGAAGAATTGGGTGAAAAAGTAAATGTTACAAGGCAAACTATTTCTAATTGGGAATTAGGGGAAACTGCTCCTAATCCAGAACAATTAAAGTTGCTTTCTAAACATTTAAATGTCAGTGTCGATGAATTACTCGATAATGATATAAAAAATGTGTTAGTAGAAAAAGTATCTAATACGGAAAAATTAGCTGGATTAATTCTTAAAATAATTAAAATAGTTCTTATTGGATTACCAGTATTATTTATTCTACTAATTATAGCGTCAATCATATATAAAAATGTTAAGAATATCGATGCTGGTAGAGATATTGAAGAGACTATTCACTGTAAATTATATGGAGAAGAACATAGTTATTCAATTATATATAAGGAAAATACTCGTAGAATAATTGGTGAAGGTGGAGATAGTTACTTTTATGACATTCTTGACTTAGGAAAATATAATGATGCCAATCAAATATTTAATGTAATTAATGATTATGTTAAAAAGAATGGTGGTACTTGTGATAGGATTGATGATTACGATCTTAACGATATTGTCAATATGCATATCAAGGAAGGAACGCTTACTAAAAATAGTGCAACAGTTATTATCGAAGAGAAAACAGATTATGATATCACTTATGGGGAATCATTCTGGATTGAAAAATATAATTCTAAAACAGGATCATTTGATGCATTAGCAAATAATACAGATAATAATTGTGGCTTTAATATGATTGGTTATATAGTAACTCCAGATACTCCACTTGAGTTAAAACAAAATTGGTCTTGTCAATATGGTAATTTGGATAAAGGACATTATCGTTTGGTAAAAGATGTTTCATTTACGCCAAAGACACCAGTAGTTTATGAGGATGCATTTTATGTTTGGACAGAATTTGATATAGACGACTAAAGCACTTATGTGCTTTTTTATTTGACTTTTATAATATTTTATAATATTATAAGTAGCAGTTTTAAAGGGGGATTTGCCATGAGCAAAGAATTAGTAAAAATTAAAAAATACTATGGCGAAGAAATGATGCACTTGTGTAGAGAATTATTCCCTACGATTCTTGAAGATGAGGGAGTATTACTTCGAATTCTTGAAGCAACTTTCCCGCATAGTAAATTTTTATATGATGATATTGTAAATGATAATCAAATTACGACATTTAAAGATTTTATTTATGATAAATATCATAATCCAGTTGATCTAAAAAAAGTAATTGAAGATATAAAATCACCATTTGAATTAATGGCTAGGGCGGGATATAAATTATATGAATGTCAAACTGAAGCTGATATTCAAAGATTTAGAAAGTATTATGCTAAAGGAGAAGAGCTTTGTACATTTGCTGGTGGTAGGTTAGATACATCAATTGTCTTTTTTGCAGTTAAAGAGAATGTCCAAGAAATAAAAAGAGAAAATTTCCCTAATCCTGATAGACAAGATGAATATGGAACATCAGTTATAAGTATTCAATATCGTCGTGGAGCTAAAAATACTTTGTCAGTTAAGAATCGATATAATCATGCAGTTGATAATCCAGATGCGACATTTGGGAATAATTTAGATAATATTATTCCGGGATTAAATGATAGCTTTGAAAGATATTATAATTTATCATTTACGGGTGGTCATGAGGTATTTGAATTATCTAAATACGTTAGAATAGCGGATGGTAAATATTATAAATATAATTATGAAATTAATGGTATTTATTATGGACCAGATAATATTATAATCGATAACTATGAAGTAGTTGAAAAATACTTGGAAAAAGAAAAATATATTGTAATGGACTACTATATAATCGATTTAGTTAGAAAAAGTATTTATGCATATGACGATAGTGATAAATATATTGAAGGACTTAATAATATCCAGAAAATTAATGTATTAAATGAGGAAAATGGGAAAAAGAAAATAGTACTAATTATGAATACTGGTGAAACAGTAACTTTTGTAGTTAATAAGTTTAATAAAATTGTTAAAATAGATGATGGGTATACGACTGAAGTAGCTGACTATGCATTAATGCACCTTAATAATATACGAGAGTTATCAATGCCTAAAGTTGTTAGGTGTGGTGATAAATTATTATTTTGTAATGGCTCATTAATTAATATAGAAATGCCAGAAGTTACTCATATTGGTGATAGTTTCTTACGTACTAATGTCAATATGTTTAGTATTAGTTTTCCTAAACTTACAAAGCTAGGTGACAATTTTATGCGTATGGGAGATAATTTAAAGAATATAGATTTACCTAATTTACGTGTTATTGGCGATGGATTTATGGATTTAAATCGTAATCTTGATAAGTTAGTATTACCTAAGGTAGAAATTATTGGCAATTGTTTTTTGTCTTCTAATAATAGAATTAGTGTAATGGAATGCCCTAATTTAGAAAGAGTGGGGGATCATTTTTTAGATAATAATAGTGTAATGGAACAAATTAACTATCCTAGTTTATTATCGGTTGGGAATAGTTTTATGTTTCATAGTATGGCGAAGGTCGTAAATTTACCTAAACTACTAGAAATAGGCAATTGTTTTATGAAACAAAATTGTATGATTGATAGTATTACTTTACCGAGTGTCATTAAAGTGGGTAATTCTTTTATGTCTGGTAATAGAATTATTAATCATCTAGATATGCCAAAATTAATAATTGTTGGTGATGATTTTATGAAGGATAATGAAGGATTAACCAATGTAGAATTCCCTAATTTAATGTTATGTGGTAGATCATTTATGAAGTATGGCAGTTACATTGAAAGAATTATTATTCCTAAACTAGAATGTGCTGGTGAGGGATTCCTACTTTATAATACGATAGCAAGAATCGAACTTAAGGAATATATGCAAGAAGTAGAAACTAGTGAAGGGAAAAAACTAGTTAGAAAAAGATAAAAAGACTAAAATATTAGTCTTTTTTCTTGGTTAATATGATATAATATAATACGTATTTAAGGAGGCGATAAGATGCTTGAAATAAAGAAAATAACAAAGATATATAACACAGCGGGATTTACGCAAAAAGCACTAGATGAAGTAAGTGTCAATTTTCGTGAATGTGAATTTGCATCAATACTAGGACCTAGTGGTTCTGGTAAGACAACTTTCTTAAATATTATTGGAGGATTAGATCACTATACGAGTGGTGATTTAATTATCAATGAGATTAGTACTAAGAAATTTAAGGATAGTGATTGGGATAGTTATCGTAATCATCGTATTGGTTTTGTGTTTCAAAATTATAATTTGATTACTCATCAAACTATCTTATCAAATGTAAAATTAGCATTAACGCTATCTGGAATATCTAAGAAAGAAGCGACAGAAAGAGCCAGAAAAGCATTATGTGATGTAGGGCTTTCTGATCATATTAATAAACGACCAAATCAATTATCAGGTGGTCAAATGCAAAGAGTAGCAATAGCTAGAGCATTGGTAAATGATCCGGATATTTTACTAGCAGATGAACCAACCGGAGCACTTGATTCTGAAACCAGTATTCAGATTATGGAGTTACTAAAGAAAATAGCTAAGCATAAATTAGTTATTATGGTTACACATAATCCAGAGTTAGCAGAAACATATTCGACAAGGATTATTAAACTTAAGGATGGAAAAATTACTAGTGATAGTAACCCATATGATGGCAATAAGAATACTAAAGAAAAAAAGAATGTTAATAAAGAAAAAACTAAAAAAACGGCTATGTCTTTCTTGACGGCATTATCATTATCTTTCAATAATCTAATGACTAAAAAAGGAAGAACAATTTTAGTGGCTTTTGCTGGTTCAATTGGAATTATTGGTATTGCATTAATCTTAGCAGTATCTACAGGATTTCAAAATTATGTTGATTCCATTCAAGAAGATACACTTACATCATATCCGCTTACTATTATGCAAGAATCAACTGATGTAACTGGGATGCTTTTGTCGATGACAACTGGTAGTCATGAAGGTAATGGAACAAATAAGGTAAAAGAACAGCAATATATTACTAATATGTTATCGAATATCAAGGCAAATGATTTAAAAAGTTTTAAAAATTATTTGGATAAGAATTATCATAAAATCGATAAAGATATTTTAACAATAAAATATTCTTATAGTATCGATCCAATGATTTATACTATCGATGCAACAGGAAGGTTAGCAAAATTAAATCCTAGTAATTTATTTAGTTCAATATATAATGCTAATATGTGGAGTTCATATTCATCTTTCGGTTCAATATTTTCACAAATGGTCGATGATACGGCTACTTTGGATACACAATATGATGTACTTGCTGGTAGATGGCCAAAAGAATATGATGAGATGATTATTGTATTATCTGAACCAAATGGAATATCTGATTTATTGGTTTATTCCTTGGGACTTAGGGATAATAGTGAACTTACGGATATGGTCACTAAAATTATGAGCGGTGAATCAGTTAATATCAATAATGAACCATTAGAGTTTACTTATGATGATTTAATGAATGTAAAATTAAAACTAGTTATGCCAAGTGACGTTTATAAATATAATAATAATTATAGTGTTTATGTGGATATGAGTAATGATGATGATTATATGAAGGATATATATGATCAGGCAACGGATCTTAAAATAGTTGGAATAGTTAGTGCTAAGCCAGGTACTACTTCAACTGCTTTGATGCCTGGTGTTAATTATACTTCTAAGTTAATTGATCATATTATTGATTATTCAAAAGAGACTAATTTAGTTAAAAAACAATTAGCGGATTCTTCAGTCGATGTCTTTTCCGGTAGTAGGTTTGATAGCAAGAATAATATTATTGGTTTTGGCTTTGAAGATGTTATTTCAATTGATTCAGATAAGTTAGCTAAGGCCTTTAATATGGATATCGACGAGAATAAAATAAAAGAAGATACTACTAGATATATGAATGAAATAGTAAATAGTGTAACAACCGATATTAATCCAGCAAAAGATGATTTTAATAATACATTAAATATGATGATAAATGGATTATTTGGAAGTATCAATGATAAGGTAAGTTTAAATGATGTCGATATAGTTGTGGGAGACTATTTGGATAGCAGTGAAGCAAATAATGCATTAAGTAAATTAGAAAGTGATTATGTCTTACCAGCATCAATATATAAAACAACGTATACGGGTATATTAAAAAGCATTTTATCTGCTTATATTGGGGCATATTATGGAATGGACCAATCATTAACGGAAGATGAAAGCAATCCTGTAGCAGTAATAGATGAAAATATTTTAGGAATGATATTACCAACGATAAAAGAAAAAGTAGTTTTGTCTGGTGCTAGTGAAAAAATGGCTCATGCAATGACGGAAGCAGCTATGAAAAAAGAAATTGCTAGTAAAGTTGGTGAACTGGTAGCGAATATTACTAATAGTATTGCATCAAGCTTTAATGTCGATGAGGATGCCATTAGTAGTGCTTTCTCACTTAATTTTACAGAAGATGAATTAATGAGGGTAGTATCTGCTATGTTAAATCGAGAAGAAAAAAATGCTAAGAGTAATTTAATTAGTTTGGGTTATCAGGATAAGGATGAACCCACATTTATATCATTTTATTTTAATAGTTTTGATGGTAAGGAACATTTCTTAGATTTTATTGAAAATTATAATAAAAAAATGAAAAGGGAAGGCTATGAAGAAAAGGAAATAAATTATTCTGATACGACAGGTATTTTAATGAATTCAGTAAAGACAATTGTTAATGCAGTTAGTTATGTTTTGATAGCTTTTGTGTCAATATCTTTGGTCGTATCATCAATAATGATTGGGATAATTACTTATATTTCGGTTTATGAAAGAACTAAAGAAATTGGGATTCTTCGTAGTATTGGGGCATCTAAGCGAAATATTTCTTCAATTTTTAATGCTGAAACATTTATAATTGGCCTTTTGTCAGGATTATTTGGCATTGGCATATCATATACATTAATTCCAATTATTAATGCTATATTACATCATTATACAGGTAATATTCCACTTAGAGCATGCTTAGCTATTGATAGCGCTTTATTATTAGTAATATTAAGTATAATACTAACATTAATTGGTGGTTTAATACCGGCTAGAGCTGCCTCTAAAAAAGATCCAGTTGAAGCTCTTAGAAGTGAATAAAAACATATGATATAAAATCATATGTTTTTATATGTTATATGTAGTTTGTATATATCATGTAAATAAGACATAACTGTAGTAAATTACAAATATGGTTAACATAAGGATGCCTTCTAATTTATCAAACTTTCTATCATCGCTAGCAAATAAATATAGAGCAAGACCTGCTAATGTCATAAAGAACATATCTGGGAAGTTAAAGGCGGTTGTGGTAACACCACCAAAGATAATGATTGGTAATGTTAAGACAAAACCAATATTGAAGATATTAGTACCGATGATATTACCGATAATAATATCAAATTCACCTTTTTTAACAGCGGTAATAGCCATAATTAATTCTGGCATTGAGGTACCAATAACTAAGATAACCATCGTAATTACTTTTTGACTGACATGTAAGTAATTTGCAATATTGACACAATTATCAACGGCTAGATTACTTCCAAAAGCAATAAATGATAGGCTAATTAAACTAATGATAATTGATTTTGGTAAACTCCATTTTGGTTTTTCAATAATTCTTTCTTTATTTTGATTAGCATTAAATTTTATAATATAAATTAGGAAATAAACAAATACTGCAAATAATATTAGGGCATCATTTCTACTTATTACATTAATGTTACCATTAAAGGTACGATCTAATAATAAAAGTGAAAAGAATAAGATGATAGCAAAATGAATTGGTAATTGCTTTCTAACAGTTTCACTTTTGATACGCATTGGTCTAATAGTGGCAGCAACGCCTAAGACTAACATCGAATTGACAATTGTTGATCCGATAACATTAGCAAATACGATATCGTTATTGCCACTTAAAAGACTACGGAATGAGATAAATAATTCAGGAGTACTTGTTCCAAAGGCAACAATCGACAAGGAAATGATTAATTTGGGAATCTTTAAGTTATTGGCTGTTGAAGCAATGCCATCAACGAATAAATCTGAGCCTTTAATTAAAAGATAAAAACCTAATAATGTAAGTAATATGTATTTAATCATAACAATACCTCTTTATTCTAATAAAATGATATCAAAAAAAGTGATTTTATGCAAGAAAAAAAGTGCTATTTGGCACTTTCTATAATATCTCTAGCAGCAACTAGTCCGGTAGCAGCCGCGGTAACAATATTACCGGCTTTACCAGCACCGTCACCAACGAAATAAATATTATCATTTTCTAATTTGAAATTGTTGTTAGTTTCAATTTCATTTGAGAAAAATTTAATTTCTGGTCCATATAATAATGTATCATCGTTATTAACACCAGGGATTATTCTATCTAAGATTTCTAGACCTTCTAAGATATTTGAGATGATTCGATGTGGCATAACTAAAGCTAAATCTCCAGCAACACAATCTTTTAAGGTAGGTTCAATAAAGCCTTTATTAATACGATGCCATTCACTACGTCTTCCACTACGTAAGTCTTTTAGACTTTGAATGATTGGTTTTCCATCGCCTAAAACATTTGCAATACGAGCAATTGATTCCCCA
>CAZLQU010000006.1:0-35756 GCA_964561805.1 uncultured Muribaculaceae bacterium
AGAAATTTAGGTAAAAAATCTTTAAAAGAAGTTATGGACAAAGTTAAAGATTTGGGCTTAAATTTCCGTAACGAAGACTAATAAAGGAGGATGAAACTATGGCATACAGAAAATTAGGTAGAGATAATAAACATAGAAGAAGTATGTTAGCTACAATGACAAAGCAACTTATCGAAAATGAAAGAATTGTTACTACTGAAACAAGAGCAAAAGAAGTAAGAAAATGCTTTGATAAAATGGTTACATATGGAAAAAATGGTTCACTTGTATCTCGTAGATTAGCCTTAGCTTTCTTACATAATGATGAAGCAGCCGTTTCAAAAGTATTTAATGAATTAGCTCCACGTTATAAAGAAAGAAATGGTGGATACACTAGAATCGTTAAAATGAGTGAAAGAAAAGGAGATAACGCTCTTAAAGTTATCTTAGAATTAGTTTAATAATAAAAAGCGACAATTTAATTGTTGCTTTTTAATTTGAACTATCTATTTTGTGATATAATATTAATAGGTGATAATAATGATTGAAGCAAGAATGGATGAATTAATAAAAATAATAAATAAAGCTAGTTATGAATACTATATTTTAGATAATCCAACAATAACTGACCAAGAATATGATGACTATTATATGGAATTGTTGGCACTTGAAAAAAAATATCCAGAACTAAAAAAAGCTGATTCTCCAACTAATAGAGTTGGTGGAAATGCTATCGATAAATTTGAAAAAGTAACCCATGAAAAACCAATGTTATCTTTTGACGATATCTTTAATGAAGAAGAAATAATGGCCTTTGATGAACGTATCAGAAAAGTTATTCCTAATCCAGTATATACTCTAGAACCTAAAATGGATGGCTTATCCGGTTCATTAATTTATAAAAATGGTATTCTTGTAAGAGCAGCTACTCGTGGTGATGGAGTAACTGGTGAAAATATCACTTTAAATGTTAAGACCATTAAAACAGTGCCACTAAGATTAACTAAAGATATCGATATTGAGGTCCGTGGCGAAATCTATATGAGCAAGGATTCCTTCGAAAAAGCTAATTTAGAAAGAGAACTAACGGGTGAATCTCCATTTGCTAATCCGAGAAATGCTGCTGCTGGTAGTGTAAGACAATTAGATAGTAAAATTACAGCTAAAAGAAATCTAGATTTTATGGCATACTTTATTCCTAATCCCGAAGATTATGGATTAAAAACACAGTCAGAATCGCTATTATTTTTAAAAGAATTAGGTTTCTTAACTAATGATAAATTAAATACAACTGCTAATACAATTTCTGAGATGATTAAAAAAATTGAATCACTTCATGCAAAAAGAAAAAGTTTACCTTTTGCCATTGATGGTGTCGTTATTAAGGTAGATAACTTAAAAGATGAAGAAAAACTAGGTTATACAACTAGAGTTCCAAGATGGGGAATTGCATATAAATTTCCAGCTGAAGAAGTTTTAACAACCCTAAAAGAAATTAAGTTTACAGTTGGTCGTACTGGAAAGATTACACCAAATGCTATTTTTTCACCAGTTCATGTTGATGGATCATTAATATCAAAAGCAACACTTCATAATGAAGATTATTGTAAAGAAAAAGATATTCGGGTAGGTGATGTAATCGTTGTAAGAAAAGCCGGTGATGTCATCCCTGAAGTAGCTTACGTTAAAATAGAAAGAAGAACTAAAGACTTAGAACCATTTAAAATGATTAATAGTTGCCCAATGTGTAACACCCAGTTAATCAAAAAAGATGCCAATTACTTTTGCCCAAACAATCATTGCCCAGCAAGACACATTGAGAACTTAATTCATTATGTAAGTAGAGATGCTATGAATATTGAAGGCTTTGGTGATAATATTGTCGAAGACTTTTATAATATGGGTTATATTAAAACACCAGCTGATTTTTATCACTTAGATAAATATAAAGATGAACTTATGAGTCTTGAAGGTTTTGGCGAAAAAAGCATTATCAAACTACTTGCAAGTATTGAACATTCAAAAAAGAATTCCCTAGAAAGATTATTATTTGCATTAGGCATAAGACATGTTGGCGCTAAAACAGCTAAAATCTTAGCTAGAAACTATAAAAATATTGATTCCTTAATGAGTGCCACTTACGAAGAATTATCAAACATCAATGATATAGGTGACATTATAGCTAAAAGTATCATTGATTACTTTAGCGATGAGAATAATATTAATCTCATAAACACACTAAAAGAGAATAATATTAATATGGAATATATCAATAATAACTATCACGAAAGTGAAGAATTTGTAGGTAAAACATTTGTCTTAACTGGCACATTAATTAATACAACTCGTGAAGAAGCTACAACTATTATTGAAAACTTGGGCGGCAAAGTGTCTGGTAGCGTATCAGCTAAAACAAATGCCGTAATTGTTGGCGATAATCCTGGGAGCAAATACACAAAAGCAGTATCTTTAAATATTCCAATTTGGAATGAAGAAGAATTTTTACAAAAAGTAAATAATGAATAGAGGTAAAAATGAAAGAGAAGTATTATAAATATGCCCATTTACTTTTAGAAAGGGGTTTATGTATTAACGAGAATGAACCACTACTAATTAATGCTCCGATTGAAGCTATTGATTTTGTAAGAGTATTAACTGAAGTAGCATGTTCTTTAGGTGTAGACGATATTTATTTTGACTGGTATGATGAAGAACTTAAACATACGGAATTAAAATATTATAATAATGAATCAATTAAAAAAAGTAATTTTTGGCATAAAAGTATTCATAATGAATATGCTAAAAAGAATGCCGCCTTCTTATTTTTAACAACATACCATCCAGGTATTATGAACGATATTGATTCAAAAAAGATAAAGGTGGCTACAAACGAATCAATTCATACCAGAGAAGTATATCGTGAAAAACAAGCTAATAACCAAATAGATTGGTGTATTGCATCTGTTTCTACTGATGCTTGGGGTAAACTATTATTTCCCCAAAGCGAAAACCCCAAAAAAGGACCTATGGAATCTAATATTTGATATTTGTTTGATTAATGAAGATAACCCATTAACTGCTTGGGATAAAAAAATGCAAAATAATAAAGAAATGTGTTTAAAACTAACAAATCTAAAAATAAAAGAATTACATTATCAAAATAGTTTGGGTACTGATTTAACTATAGGTCTATCAAAAAGGGCTATTTGGTGTGGTGGATCAAGCATAATTAATGGTAGAGAACCAATTGTTAATATACCAACTGAAGAAGTATTTACTACCCCTGATAAAACCAAAACCAATGGAGTAGTGTATACATCATTACCATTAATTCATGCTGGTGTTAAAATTGAAAACATCAAATTAGAATTTAAAGATGGAAAAGTTATTAATTACGATGCAACAACCGGTAAAGAAGAACTAAAAAACATAATTGATACTGATGATGAGTCTAACATGCTAGGTGAATGTGCCTTAGTTGATAAAAATAGTAAAATCGCCTTATCTAATATCTTATTTTATGAAACTTTATTTGATGAAAATGCTAGTTGTCATATTGCCTTAGGTAGAGGATTTAAAGAATGCTTAGAAAAAGGTAATGACTTACTAGATAAAGAGTTAGAAGAAGAGGGGTACAACAAATCAAAAAATCACGTTGATATCATGATAGGAACTAAGGATTTAAATATCACCGCTAAAACCTATAATAATCAAGAAATTACAATCTTTAAAGATGGAAGTTTTAATATTTAAAACTTCTTTTTTGTATAAAAAAAGAAATAGCGCAAATAATACTAATGGTGATAAAATGAACGAAAATAATGAATTATTAATGTACATTTATAAAAATGCAGATATGGGAGTTAAATCAACAACAAAATTAATTAGATTATTGAATAATAGTGATAATAAAATTAAAAAAATAGTGGAGGGTGAACTAAAAGGATATGAAAATTTTCTAAAAAAATCAAAAGCCTTATTAAAAAAGAATAAAGTAACACCTAAAGGTGTCAGTTTAGTAGCCGATATATCTTCATCAATTGCTCTTGATATGGAATTTATGAAAGATAATAGTGATGCTAAGATAGCAGATATTTTAATTAGAGGATTTACAATGGGTAACATCGATATTGACAAACAAATTGAAAAATATAAAGATGATGCTGATAAAGGCATTATAAAACTAGCCAAAGAACTAAAAAGATTTGGAGAAATTAATATAGAATTATTACAACCATATTTATAATATGGTTTTTTTATTAAAAATACTTGTCAAAAACATTAATTTATGATATATTATTATTGCTTTCAATTTTATGGCGCTGTAGCTCAGTTGGCTAGAGCATGCGGTTCATACCCGCAGGGTCGAGAGTTCGAATCTCCCCGGCGCTACCATATAAAAATAAAGAGTACTAAGTACTCTTTTTTATTTGCTTTTTTTCTTTTAACATTTCAATTAATTCATCGATGCTGTTACCTTCATAGTCATTAATTTTAAATAACACATCTGCTTTATAAATATCCTTTTTATTAGCATTAAAAGTCCTTAAGAGTTGATTAAATTTTTCTAATTCCGCAATCTGAAATTCATTACATTCTTCTGGACAATAGATAATTGAAGAACCATTTAAAATCGAAACTAATCTAATAAAAATACAATCATACTCTTTGGCTATATCATCACCAAAATCACCAGGTGATTTTGATAAATCGATATGCCTTAATGGTAAACTGTCAAAAACATCTTGAGCAACTTTACGATGACTTAGTCCATTTGGCGCTTTTTCTTTAATTACTTTGTCTTTTAAAATAATTACAACCATACCATCATTCATATTGCTAACTTTAAGACTATCTTCATAGAATTGGTCAATGTCATTATTTGCTCTTTTAATATTTAATTCATTTTGTAGTGATATTGCTTGTTCACGCATTTCTTTTAAATTATTAATAAAAGTATTAATTCTACTCATAATATCATCCTATCTAAGATGATTATAACATAAAAGTGTACAAAAAAATAATTTTTTTTTGTAAAAAATATATACTTTTTATTAAAAATATGATATCATTTTTATGTATGGTAGGAGTAGTAGGCCTATTCATACGTATGTAACACATATTGAAAATGTGTGTTAGGATTATTTCCTAGCCTAATGTTTTGGGAACAAACATTATGGCTTATATGATGAAGTTCCCAAGACATTTAACAAAGTTAGGAGGTGAGACAATGGAAAACAAAAGCGGAAAAATTATTGCTATTGTCGCTTTAGCTATTGCTGTTGTCGCATTATCAGTAGGTTTCGCTGCATTCGCAGACACATTGACAATTACTAATGCTAGTGCTACAGCTAATGCTTCAGATGCTTCTTCAGTATTTGATAATGTCACTAATGGATTGGCTTATACCCAAACTGCAAATGAAAGTCCTAAATGTGTTCTTACTGATGGTGGTGGTGCTGTAACTGGTGTTAATGCTGGAACATTCACTGATGCTGATACTTGGGCTAATATAAGTGTACCTCTAGGAAATACTGCTACTTCAGTTACTTGTACAGCTACGGTAACTAATAGTTCAGCTTATATTGCATATTTAACAGAATTATCTACAAGTACTGGTTTATCTTGTAGTTCAACAGGAAACAACGCTAGTCAAAATGAAACTAACGTATGCGCTGCAACAACAGTTACTGTAAGTATTAATGATGGTTCTCATACCGATACAATGACAATTCCTGTTGGCAATTCTGGTGCATCTGCAACAACACATGCAACAACTATTAGTGCTAACGGCGGAACTGCTACAGTTAGTGTAGTAATTGCTTACTCTGGAGCAACTACAGACCAAGATACAACAATTACAATACCAACAATTACACATAATTATTCATCAGCACCTGCTAGCTAATATGAATAACTATAATAATAAATATATTAATAAAGTAATATAATTACTGCATTAATATATTTACATAAGATTATTTGGAGGAAAGAAATGAAAAGGAGTTATAAAAGGCTGATTATATTTGACATTATACTAATCATTATTCTTGCTCTAAATAGTTTTATATTAAATATATTAGGCAATTATTACTACATGGATCTTTTCCTAATAGTATTACTAATAATTTTTAAATTCCTTTTTGGATTTGAAAAGGACAGGCATAGATATATTAAAGATATTATTACAAATATATTGATAATTCTCTTAATTTCATTCATTATATATTATATTTTGGGTATCTTTATTGGATTCTATCGAACAACTAATTATTTAACATTCTTTGGCTTTAAGACATTTATTATTCCGTATATTGCTATGATTATAATGCGTGAATACTTAAGATGCCAGATGTTAAATAAGACTGAAAATTCAAAATTACTTACGGCTGGTGTGCTTATAATTTTTATGCTAATTGAATTATCACCTAGCATAGCCACAGTAAGTTCAAAGGGAACATATGGTAAGTTTTTGTATATCGCCCTAACGATATTACCAGTTATTAGTAATAATATTGTATGTACATACATTGCTAAGAAAGTGGGATATAAACCAAATATCTTCTGGTTATTGGTAGTAACATTATATAATGTCTTCTTGCCAATAGCACCAAATAATGGTTTATATATTCAGTCACTTATTCAATTCCTATTCCCATATATCTTAATGTATAATACATATTCATTCTTTAAAAAAAGAGAAAGAAATGTTCCAATTAGTTATGTAAAAAAGAGAATATACATTGAAATCCCAATTCTAGCATTATTAGTCTTTACGCTTGCATACTTTGTAAGTGGCTACTTTAGATATTATGCTATAGCCGTAGCAACTGGTAGTATGCTTCCTAAAATAAATGTTGGTGACGTTGTCATTGTCGACCAGCATAAAGACTATAAAACACTAGAAGTTGGCGATATAATCGCATATAAATATGGTAATGTTGTAGTCGTTCATAGGCTGTGTGATATCGTTATTATTGGTGAAGATTATTACTTTTACACAAAAGGCGATGCCAATGAAGACAAAGATAACTATATTATTTATCCAGATACAATTTTGGGAGATGTAAAAATAGCAATACCATACATCGGATTGCCAACCGTATGGTTAAGCAAAGTTTTTAAATAATATTTGAATAAAAAGGAGGTGCCAAATGAAGAAAACAAATATAAGCAAAACAACTACTATAACTAAATCAAAGCGTTCTAAAATTATGAAACGTTTGATTTTCGATGCAGTTGTTTTCTTAATTCTTATCATTGCTGGCACAATACTTTTAATAAAATCACTTGATTTTGGAAATGAAAAAATAATTAAATATAGTGAGAAAAGTGATTTAGACTATCGTGTATATCTAGAAAAAAATGATTTCTATGAAAATGAGTATCTTGGCAAAGATATGTTATATGTAGCTAGTTTGATTAATAAAATTGAAGTTGATTTTGATTATAATTTTGAAAGTGAAGATAAAGAAGATCTTGTCTTTGATTATAAAATAGTTGGTAAATTATCAATCAGTAATCCAACTGGAACAAAATCATATTTTGAGAAAACTTACGTCTTACTTGATAATAAAACAGTTGATATGAAAGCTGCTAGAACAAAAAATATTAAAGAAACGATAAGTGTTGATTATCCATATTATAATTCCCTAGCAAATGGCTTTAAAAATCAATATGGCGTTGACTCTGATAGCAAATTAACAATTTATATGTTGATTGGTAAAAAGAATGCTGCCAATAGCGATTTCTCCTTAGATAGCAGTAGTACTATGAGTTTGGATATTCCACTATCAGAAAGAGCTGTTGATATTAGCTTGGATTATAAAAAGATAAATGAAACTAGTAATATCATTAAAAAGAGTAAACTATCAGTTAAAGATTTTATTCCATTGATTGGTGCAATAGTTTTAATTGGTTTAGCATTAATGATGATGGTTAAAGGAATGCGTAATCTTAACCTGTTAAAAGTCAAAAAAAGTGAATATGATAAATATATTGCTAAAATCTTAAAAGAATATGATAGGTTAATTGCTGAATCATCGACATTACTATCATTTGAAGATAGAGAAATAATTAGTATTAGTAAATTTTCAGAATTACTTGATATTCATGATAATTTACAAGTACCAATTATGTACTATGAAGTAACTGAACATGAACTTTGTTATTTCTACATTAGCCACAATAATGTAATTTACATTATGAAAGTTGATGCTGAAAATATGAATGATATAAAATAAGAAACGTAAGTTTCTTTTTTTATTGCTAAATAGTGACATTTGTGATAAAATTTTATTAGATAGATAATAGATAGAAATATGAAGGGAATAATAAGATATGGACAGCAAAAAGGGACCAAAAAATTATGGTACTAGAATAACCATCGTAACAGTAATACTTTTACTGATTGTTTTTGGTTTAACTATTAGTTATGCCGCTTTTTCTGATGAGTTTACCATTACCGACATTGTTGCCCATGTCAGAGTATATAAAGTAGTCAGAATAAATGGTGTAACAACCGGAAGTGGAGCCGTTACCGATCTAGATTATAATACCAACAGTATTCTTAATTCTGTATATATTAGAGCCGGTGAAAGTGTAACTTATAGCGTAACTGCTACCAATTTAGGCAATGTTCCTGTTGCCGTATCCGAAGTTACATTTACAAATGGTAATAATACCATTAGTGGTTTAACATCAAACGTTTCATCCAGTAACTATATAAAAATATGTGATAGTGGTGTATGTACTAATGGCGTATCTAAAACGTTTGATATTACTATCACTAACAATGGAAGTAGTACAATAAATACCAATTTGGAAGTTAATTTAACTTTTAAGGAAGTATATACGATAACTTATGAAGGTAACGTAATCGGTGAAGCCCTAGAGGGCACAAACTTTACATATACTTTCACTTCAAACTATCCAAATGGAATGGCTAAAATTAGCGGTGATTGTTCAACATATAACTATAGCAATCATACTTTGACAGTTAATAATATCGGAAGTGATTTAGTCTTCCTTAATAAATTCACCATTACTTATGATGGTACTGTTTTAGGTTATGTTGCAAGCGGTGAACAATTCACTCATGAATTTACTTCAAAGTGGCCTAAAACAATTGATGTTGCTGGTTCATACACTTCACAGTCATACACTAATGACATCTTAACTATTAATGGTATAAGTAGCGATATAACTTGTACACCACATTATGGTGAAATTGCTATAACCAGTATCACATACAATAGTAGTGTCAATGCAACCGATAATACCCCACCAGTACCAAATGGCACGTCAGCTGAATTCGATATCACATTCCAAAGAGCCCCTAATGCTACGACTAATGATTTCTATATTGTATATGATGTAACTCTAAAAAATGAATTTTATGAATCATATATCTTCAACGGTTTCGATTTTAATCCCGAGATTACTGCTAGTTCAGATGAAGATATTGCTTATATTGAGCCTGAACTTATTGGCGTTACTCAAGGGGAGACCATTCCAGCTAGAACAACTAAGAATTTCCAATTAAAACTAAACTTAATTGCCAATAACCCAAATGGTACATACGGTGCTAGCGGTTCAGGTGAAGCTGAAACAACTTCACCAACCGTAGAACAAGGTACATTAACTGCAACTGTTTCACCTAATACTGGAGATTTACGTTCACCAAATACGAGCGCAACCTTTAGTGTAACAGTTACAAATACCTATGAAAATGCTAAAACTTATAGTCTTACATCAAGTAGTTCAAACTTTACTATAATTGGTAGTAATAATCAAAGCTTAAGTAATCTAACCATTAATGGTGGAGCAACGGATACATATACCATATACGTTCAAAAAAGTAGTGGTGCAATGTTTAGAGATAATACAGCTACGATGAATGTCTTGTTAGTATCTGACGGTATGGCTAACTATAATGCTGGTACATTAACTCTTAATGTTGATATCAGTGCTGGTGTTGATACTACACCTCCATCAGTCAGTAATGCCACTCTAGCTATGTATAACGAAGGATCTAATAGTTATCCAGCTGTTGGTAAACTAAGAGCAACTTGGAGTGGCCAAGATAATCAAGGTGGCTCTGGCTTATTAAATTTTACTGTCAAACTATATAATTCAAGCAATACTTTGATAGATTCAAAAACCGTCGGTTCAAATGAATTTTCAACGACATTCCCAACATCAGGTACTTTAGATGACGGATCATACTATGTTGTTGTTTATGGTGAAGATAATTATCATAACAGTGGAGCATCTTACGAAAGTCAATCTAATAGTCCATATGTCTCAAAAACAACGGCTGCTCAATTCCAATGGCGCTTTACTGTCAATACTAGTGGCTTAACTCAATTAAAGTGTAATACAACCGAAGCTTTTTTAAATCAAACATATACATGCACGATGACTCCAACAGGATCAACAATGAATGGTGATAGAGTTCCTAATAATATGAATAGTGTCAGTATGGGAGGAACAACATTAGGAACTAATTCTTCAGCCACTAGTTACTATACATATAATAAAGATACAAACACATCAGCGACCTTAAAGGTATTCAATGTTACAGGTGATATTTCATTAAATGCCACTGCTGCTAGTTCTACATGTCTAGTCGAGGGAACAAAAATAAAATTATATGATGGAACATATAAAAATATTGAAGATATTAAATATTATGATCTACTTAGCGTATGGTCATATGACACGGGAAGTTTAACATATGAATATCCATTATGGATAGAAAAAAGTTATGAATCAGGCTCATATCAAAAAACTACATTTAGTGATGGAACAGTATTAAAAACTGTCGGTCTTCACCAAGTGTTTAGCCTAGATGACAACAAGTTTATAAATATTTATGATGAAAATGGATATATTAAAGTAGGCACTAAAGTTGCCAAAGAAGTAAATGGTGAAATAGTGCCAATTGAAGTTACTAAAGTAGAAACTATAAATGAAAAAGTAAAATATTATTACATTGCATCTTCAATTTACTATAATGTAATATCCGAAGATATCATAACGACATCAGATCAAATAGTTCCTGGCGTAACATTATCAAATATGTATGGATTTGATAATAATATTAAGTGGCCTTCAATTAGAAAAGAAATAATTAGTACTGAAGGTGCACTATATAATTATAGTGATTTATCGATAATGCCATATTATCTATATTATGGTTCTCGTGGAAATGAAACTAAATTGTTTGTTAATTTAGGTTATGCTACAACCCCAGAATTAATTGAATATTTATTAAAAACACAGTTAAATTCTGATAAAGCAGTACCTCCAATGGTTGATAAAAAAGGTAATAGAATATGGATGGTAACAACTAGTGATGATAACATTAAAAATTACAAAAAACATTTATATCAAGAGGGCGATATTTATACATTAAAGAAACCCAAGAATGTTAAAAATAAAAAATTTGTTGGATGGTTTAATACTGTAAATGGCAAAATGTATAAAGTAGGAGATAAATATAAAGTAATACACGGTACACATTTTATAGCAATCTATAAATAAGAAGCACTATTAAAGTGCTTTTTTATTTTATAATTCATAAAATTAAGTATGAATTATAACGAAATAAATAATAAATTAACAGATATTTATAATGAAGATAACATCTGGATAATCTATATTTTAATTATAATAGCTAGTTGGTATTCAAATAGTTTAGAAAAGGATTATTTTCTCTATAATGATATAAATTGTAAAAATAAATATAGAGAAGTAATGATTAAAATATTTACTATTTTACTTATCGCATATTTCTATTTTTTTATAAATTCTATGAAAGATGTTAATGCCTTAAAGCCAACAGATACTTTAAAGAAAAGAAAATTAACGGAATTATCAGCCATTGGTTCTTTATTTATTGTTGTAAGTGGCCTAATATTTCTTTATATTGCTTATATGGATCAAGATATTGATGTTGAAATTGCTTTTAATTAATTATATAATAAACTTATGGAGGAAATATGAATATTGAATATGAAATAAGAGTATTAGAAATTAATACTGATGAAATAATTCAAAAACTTGAAACACTAGGGGCTAAAAAAGTAGGGGAATGGTTACAAAAAAGATATGTCTATGATACGAACCCTAAAAATGAAAATGCCTGGTTTAGATTAAGAACCAATGGTATAGAAACAACATTAACTTATAAAAATGTTGAAAAGAATACTATTGATGGTACAAAAGAATTAGAAATTATCGTATCTGATTTTGAAAAGACTAATGATATGTTAAAACTTATGGGTTATCATCATAGAGGATACCAAGAAAATAAAAGAATAAGATATATGTTAGATGATATTGAAATTGACATCGATTCTTGGCCATTAATACCTACTTATATGGAAATTGAAGGTAAGAATGAAATAGAAATTAATACCATTTTAGAAAAGTTAAATGTTCCTGAAGAAAAAATAACAGCCCTAAATTGTCAAGACATTTATAAAGATATTTATAATATTGATATTGATAGCATTAAAGAATTATCATTCAAATAGTTTTGTGATATAATTGTTATGGAGGAGTGAAAATGAAAAAGAAGATTTTAAGTTTATTTAGTGTCTTACTAATAATGTTTTTTGCTATCAGTAATGTTTATGCTTTAGAAGTATCTGAAGCAGGAGAAAATATTACTGAAGAAGGAACCTATGAAAGTCTACGTTTTGTTGCTGGTAATAAAGTAATAAGTAAGGCTACAATTGATGGTATTGCTTTTGCTGCCGGTAACATTGTAACTTTTGAAGGTAATGTCACATATGGTATGTATGCTGGTAATATGGTAACTATTAGTGGTAATATTGAAAAAGATTTATTAGTTGCAGGTAATGAAGTAATTATCACTGATAACACAACTATTGGTCGCGATACTTATGTAGCAGGTAATAAAATTACTATAAAGACAAACATACCAAGAGATTTAAGAGCAGGCGGTAGTAGTATTGATCTAAGTGGAGTTACCATTAATGGTGATGCCTACTTATTAGCTGAAAAAATTATTTTTGACGAGAATACAGTAATTAATGGAACTTTAACATATTATGAAGATTCTCAAATAATAGGTTTAGATGAAGCAACAATTGGTAATAAAATAGCTAAAAAAGCTCAACAAATTAATGTTGAGTATGGTTTTAAAGAACGTGCTTACGCCTTTGTTGTAAGTGTTATTGCCGCATTTATTACTATGGTATGTCTACTAAACTTTATTCCTAAAGCAAAAGATAAATTAGATAAGTTAGATCTACATTTCGGTTATATAGCGAAAACTGCATGTATTGGCTTTTGTGTATTATTCATAGTACCAATCGTAGCTATCTTAGCAATGATTACTGGATTCTTAACGCCACTTGCCCTTATTGTATTAGCATTGTACTTTATTGCTGTTTACCTAGGAACACTATTTACTGCTTATGTCATTGGTAATGTTATTGCTAATAAACTATTTAAGAAAGATAATATGTATTTAGCTTTGGCTATCGGTATCGTTCTAATTAGATTATTAAGTATCGTTCCAATAATTGGTGGCTATATCTTAGCTCTATCATTATTCTATGGCTTAGGTCTTATCTATGATTTCTTAAAGAAAAGTAAAGAAAAATAAAAGCACTTCTATTAAGTGCTTTTTTATTTATATAGAATATCAATATCGACTGTATTTTCAGTTATTCCATTAATTCTAGCAAGAGATGTCATTTGCCACATCATATAAGTCCCTTTATAATCAGTTTTACTGGTATAGTGAGCAAGCCATATTTTAGAATCTTGATAATCTAACCAAACATTCTCTAAATAATATTTTGAACTATAAAGCATCGCATCATAACCATTATTTTTAAGTTCACTTTCAAATGCTAAATAAGCTTCGCTTAACGTATGCAAAGATATCTTATAATCCATAAAGTTAGTCCAATTTTCCCAGTCATAAGCAATTGGGAAATCTAATTTATCGCCATTTAATTCATTCATTACCCATTTAGCAGTCTTAATACCGTCTTCCTTTGAAATTGCTGTATTATAAACATAAACCCCAATCTTTAATCCGACATCTTTAGCTGCTTTATAATATTCTTTGAATCTAACATCCATAGATATTTCTTCAGAAGGATCTCTTTGTGAACCAATTCTCATAATTACAAATTCTACTCCAGCATCTTTTACAGCCTTAAAATCAACACTTCCTTGCCACTTAGACACATCGATCCCAATACTTGTATTTTCAGTTTTATAATTATTAATAATATCATTCATATAAAGGTATTTCGGTGTAGTGTAATTATTACTACTTGTAATTTTACTTACAACATTTAAATTAAATGTCTTTTTGTTTTCATTACCAGAAATATCACTAATTACATATTCTAAATCATTATAAGTACCAATTTTCGTTTTATCATATTCACCATTTATTTTACATTCTGGAATACTATCATAATTATCGGCATAAACTATTTTCTCACATAAAGTTTTTTCATCATCATATGTAATGGTCAATGTCTTTGGTGCACTAATAAAAATTGGGCTAGTCGTATCAATAATATGATAATTAATGACATATTTATAGTTTCTTTTCTTATATTTATATGACAAAGTATAAGTATAATCGCCAATCGTATCATTTTTAAGTATTTCATCTTCGGAAGTTATTAAGACATTACTATCACTAATTAACTCCTTACTAGTATGTTTTTCATATACGGGATAATTATTATCATTTAAAGTAATTGTAACATCTTCAGGCATTTTATAGGGATCATAATTAAAATAAATTGCTAAATATACAGAAAATCCTAATATAACCAAAATAACCCCAAAGATAATAAATTTCTTTTTCATACCTTCACCTAAATAATATTATACTATAAAGTATAAAAATATGTAATTATTAATTTGAATATATGATATAATAACGAGTAGGGAGTGATAATATGGAAATTACAATTGATGTTGATGCATTACGTGAAGATTTAGTAACATACTATGGCACAGCAAGAGAATATAATCCCGCTGCTGTTATGGATTTAATCAATGTAGAACATGCTAGCGATGAAGAAATCGTAAAAATTGCTATGGATAATAATATCAATTTATTTGACTATGAAATAAAAGGAAGAAGTAGATAAAATGACTATTACTAGACCAACATATTTAGAAATTGACTTGAAATCTTTAGACTATAATATTAAAGAAATTAGTAAAAAAGTCGGTAAAAATGTCAAGTTAATGCCCGTAATTAAAGCTAATTGCTATGGCACTTACATAAACAAAAGACTAGATGTTTTAAACAAATTTGACATTGTAGCTGTAGCTACAGTTGATGAGGGTATGGATTTAAGAGAAACGGGTTACAAAAAAGAAATCTTCATCTTAAATCAACCATATAAAAGTGAAATACCAAAAATTATTAAATATCAGTTGGTCGTTGGCGTTAGTTCATATGACTTTTTAAATGAGCTTGCAAAGACAAAAAAACAAGTAACCATCCATATCGAAATTGGTACCGGTATGGGTAGGACTGGTATTCATCCATATAAAATTGAAAAATTTATAGATAGCCTTCCTAAAAATATTAAAGTGGAGGGCCTATATACACACTTTTCATCTGCTGATACAGAGCCAGATTATACCTTAAAACAATTATCTTCATTTAAATTAGCCATATCTAAAGTAGAAGCAAAATTAGGAAAACTAAAATACTTACATGCTGCAGCTTCAAATGCCTTACTTAATTTTCCTGAAGCACGCTTTAATTTAGTTAGACCAGGAATTATCCTTTATGGTTATCCTGGAGCAGATGATACTTATAAAAAGATCAACTTAAAACCAATCACTAAATTAAAATCTAAAATAACATTCCTAAAGGTTGTTGATAAAGGTACTAGTATTGGCTATGGAAGAAGTTATATTACCAATAAAGAAACTAAAGTAGCAACTATTCCAATAGGTTATGCAGATGGCTTTAGAAGGACATTTTCTAATGGCTGGAATGTTATTATAAATGATAAACTAGTTCCTATAATTGGTAAAATATGTATGGATAGTTTTATGGCTGATGTTACAAATTTAGAAGATGTTAAAGTGGGGGATGAAGTCATCATTTGGGATAATGATAAAATTACTTTAGAAGATTTAGCAAATAGGTGTGACACCATTAATTATGAAATACTATGTACCATTTCAAGTAGAGTACCACGAAAGTTTATAAAATAATTATAGAGGTAAATATGAAAACAGATTTAGAGAATAACTATATTGAATGCCTTAAAAAATATCAACCAAGTTTATTATTAAGGAGCTATGTTCACATACTTATAGATAGTTTATATATCGAAGTTGATAATGAAAACCAAGGAATTGCTAATGAAATGATTAAATATGGACATGTTACAAATTATCCATTTGAGACAACATTAAGTGTAATTTCCTTTTTTAAAGATGAAGATGAATTAATCAGAGGCAAATTACACACATTAAATAATCAGTTATTAGATCATGCCTGGATAAAGTTTAAATTTAATAATCGCACTTATATCTTTGATCCAGACATTAATTTGCTAATACCTGAAACAATCTATTATCGTGCTTTTAAGCCACAAGAATTATCAAAAATTAAAGCCAAACAAATAAAGAACGATATTTTAAAAATACTAAATAGTAAACCAAATAAAGATAATTGGCATGATATCGAGAGTAGCAGTAGTATTAATGATTCCTTTTACAAAATTAATATGTCAATTAAAGGTGAAAATATCAAACGAAAAATTTTAACTTTAACCACCCATTATCATAATAATTAGATAAATCCATAAGATTTATCTTTTTTTATGTTATAATTAAATAAAGAAGGTATGATTATGAAGTGTATTATCTTAATACCAGCTTATGAGCCCGACAGTAAACTATTAAAACTCTTAAAAGAAATTGATCATAAATATCAAGTAGTGGTTGTTGACGATGGCTCCGGTAAACATTATCAAGATATTTTTACTAGCGCTAAAAATTATGCCCATGTGTTATCATATAATGAAAATATGGGTAAAGGATATGCTATAAAAACTGGCTTAAATTATATCGAAGACACCTATACTAATAACTACATTGTTGTTACTATGGATGCCGATGGTCAACATAAATTATCGGATGCCCTAAAACTTTGTGATTACGTTAAAGAAAACCCCCACGTTCTAGCCCTTGGTAAAAGAAATTGGACCAAAAATGCACCCCTAAGAAGTCGCATAGGTAATGCTATCACAAGAAAAGTTTTTAAAAAAGTAACCGGCTTATCAATTTATGATACCCAAAGTGGACTAAGAGCATTTTCAGACGAACTTAATGATTATATGTTAAATACTAAAGGTAATCGCTTTGAATATGAAATGAATGTCTTACTTAACTTAAAAAATAAACACTTGGGATACCATGAAATACCAATTGATACGATTTATTTAGACCATAATAAGAGTTCTCACTTTAATACCATCACAGATTCATATAAAATATATAAAGTCATTCATAAATGGCAAAAAGAACACAAAAAATAGAGAAGTAATTCTCTATTTCTTTTTTCCTAATACAATATTTGGATTTCCTACATATGAAACTAACACCTCAGGACTGCTTGTCTTTTCAAATATGGCAAAATAGTCATCCTCATATATTAATTCATAATGTTTATCACTTTCAAGAGTTTTATATAAAGGATTATCTTCTTTATATAAAAGTGCATGGGTAATCTTATAAAACTCAAATTTATTCTGATAATTACTAATAATAAATTCAGCATCATCTAAAATATCATAGTCTAGTCCACTAAACTGTTTTGTATATAAATCAGCCCTAGAATCAATAAATACTGGAATATCATTAAGTATTAGATAACTACCATAATTATATTCATTATAAAGCCGCATCGTAGATATATCGATGTTTTTCTTAATATATTTAACAGCCTCAACTGGATATTTCGTATGATCAATAAATTCTTTCTTTAAATTATAATTAAGCATAAAGCCCATAAAGATAATGACAAAGAAGAAACTAACAATAGCCACCGGTTTTTTATAAAAGAATCCCACGACCTTATCATCAGCGTTTGGTAAGAAATCTTCAATAAAAATACTAAATATTCGTGCAAAACACATTGTTCCAATTAAAGCTAATAATGCCATATGACGAATCGACATAACTGTCATAAATACAAGCCCAAAGACCATAAAAATATCTCTTAATTTGGATCTATTAAAAAACATAAAAAATAATGTCTCGGCAGCAATAATTATCGTAAATGGGCTTTCTTTCCAACCTAACATCTGATGCTCCATAATATATTTTTGACTATTACCCATAGCAGTTTTAATAAAATAAGTATAAGGTGTAAATTTAATTGGTGTAATAAGCCCAGTAACAAAACTTAAAAGCATTGTCATAAACAAATATTTAATATTCTTGTTTTCTTCGAGAATAATTTTCTTTTTTAGATAATTAATAAACTTATTTTCTTTCTTTAACTTAATTTTCTTACAAATAACAGTAATTAAATATTCTGCTAAATAAGGTAAATATAAAATATAATAAAATGGCCAAACAGCAACATGTACGTTACATAAAATTAAAGATATTAATAATAATCCCCCTAAGTATCTTTTCTTACCACTTCTTAAAAAACTTTCAATAAAATATAGTTCACAAGCAAAAAGAATAAAACTTACAAGTTGTGCTCTAGCGGTTACAAATCCACTAATAGCAAGCGCACATAAAAATGTTCCAAAAGCTGATATTGAATAGTTTTTGGTGTTTCTAAGATTAATTTTAAAAACAAGAACAAGTAATATGTAAACAAGAACCATCGAAGAAATATATATACCTGTATATCCAAATAAGTGATATATTAAATAAATAAAAACATCATATAACCAATGCGGATAAGTATAAGCTAGTCCAGTATGAAAAGAAAAATGATCCAACATATCAATTCCATTATTAAGAATTAACTCTCCAATTTTAATCGTATAAAAGGTATCATTTTGAAATGTTTTCCTTACAATACAGATAGCTAAAAATACTAACCATATAATAAAGGCATATTTAAATTTTTTCTTTTTATCCATACTATCACCAAATTAAATATACCATATAAATAGTTACATATAAAGATATTTGACATCTTTTTTACTATTCATAAATGATTTTCTAACAAAGTATATATGATGAATTGTTACAAAAAAAATATTGATAATACTTGAGATAATTAACCCCCATATTCCCATAAATATAGGAAGTATAATAAGTAAAATATTTTTAATAATTGCTCCCCAAAAAGTGCCAAGCATAGCAACTTTCGCCATATTAGCCCCTTGCATATATGAAGTAAGCGGCCCTTGTATATAATATATTAAAAAAAGTGGAGCCGTAACCCTAATATAGTAAATACCCGATGTAGTGTTATATAAAAACTTAAGTAGCATATCCGGTATTAACATAAAAATAGTCGTTGATAGTATTCCTACGCCTAAAGAAATCATAATTGCTTGCTTAAGTTTATTCTTAGTGTAATCAACTCTTCCTCTTGCTAGTGAACTAGACACTACTGGTAGTAAAGAAGTAGATATGGCCATACTAAAGAATGATGGTAGTAATAATAAAGGAAAAACATATCCCATAATGATACCATATTCGCTAGTAATATAATTATTATTATATCCACATCTAAGTAAAATGAAAGTAAGAATAATAGGCTCTAAAAAATAAGATATTGATCCAATAAATCTACTTCCCGTAGCACTTAAAGAAATATTCAAAATATCCTTAAATATTACCTTATCAAGTTTTAAATCAAAAAGTTTAATTTTTTTATTTGGCAAAAAAATAATTAGCATAATTATTGATGATAGTTCACTAAAAATATTTATAAGAACTACTCCCAATACAGCAAATTTAATTCCATATATCAGTAATTTTGGTATCATAAAAATAATGAGAATTAGTCTTACAATCTGTTCAAAATTATTAGAAACAACATACGGAATCATTCTTTCTTTTCCATAGAAGTATCCCTTTAATATACTAGACATACAGATAAAAGGTAAGGTAAAAGCAATCCCCATAATACCTAAATAAGTATCAGGATTTTTAAGTAGATTATTGGAAATATATGGTGCTAATAAAATAAGAATAATCATTAATAAAATATTATAAATAATACTTATGGGTATTAAAGATAAAACTACATTTTTACCACGCTTTCCTTCTGATACCACCTTACTAATGGATGTTGGTAAACTCATTGTTGAAAGGGTAATAAATAGGTTAAATGTGGGCATAATTAACATATATAAGCCTATTCCATTATCACCAATACTTCTTGTTAAAAAGATCTTAATAACCATTGCCATTAATTTTGTAATAGCCCCACCAATAATTAAAATTAAGGTTGATTTAATAAATTTACTTTTCATAATAAAGTATATGATTATTTATTGAAAATAAGTAGGGAATATGCTATCATATAAAGTCAAGAAAAAAGGTGATTATATGCCTCAACATGATTTTGATATTTTAACAGTTAGCCAAATAACTGGCCCTCATAAATTAGAAATATTTACAGATGGAATTACTGCCAAACAAACTGATTTAGTTACTTTATTAGGTGGAGATAATTCATATAATGCATATGATGGATCACCTAACGGAACTATTGAAGGTAATGGTACTATCCATCATTATTGCCTAGATTCAACGAAGGTTGGCATTAGACCAGTAATTTCATTTGAAAAAATCGCTGATGGTATCATTAGTAAATATATTAATGAAGATGGTATCTTGGAAGTTGAATATGGCTATTATCCACAAAATCTTCTAATTAGTGATGAATGTGAACAAACTCAGTGGATCAATGATACAATGCATGCAAAATATACTAACAATGGCTATCATCCTAACAATAATAATGCCTTTAGCGAACACGAATACAATGGTAATAGATATATTATTTTTTATACCATGCTTACCAAAAACAAAAAATATTCAGAAAAATTATCAAATGGCGAAGAAGTAGACAAAGACAAAGCTTATTTCATAAAAGTTGAACCTATTAAATGGCTAGTTGATAAAAAAAGTGGTCTTGCTATTTCTAAATATATTCTTAGTTACACTGAAATCTATAATACAAAGAAATTTCTAACAAAATTTAGTCATGAAATTACCCAAATAAAACCACCAAGTCACATTGGTGAAACTATGCTATTTGCAACTAATCAAAAGACTGATGAAGTATCAAGTATAATTGCTGAAATAAAAAAATATATCCAGTTCTATCATGGTAAAATTGATATTAATGAAAGAGTAAATGACTTAATAGCGGAGTATAATGCTAAACTAAATAAATCATTAACTAGTGGTAGTATACTAACACTTGAAACAAGTGATAAGGATATTCTCTATATGAAACTACTAGCTGATTTAAATATTATTTTAGATGGCTTAAAAATGAACTATGAGAACAATAAAGTCTATCATGATATTTTATCATTAATTGATAACTGCCTATCACTTATAAAGAAAAGAACGGTATTACCAACTAGTGATCTTGAACAAGATGTAAAAACTCTTATTGATACAATTATTCCATATTTAGCTGACGATAAATATCTAGATGAACTAAAAGCTATTTTCGAAGAACAAAAACAAATCATTTCATTCTCTTTAGAAAACATGGAAAAATTAAACAGCAAAGTAAATGGCAAATACAAAACGGTTAGCGAGTTTGAACTTACAATTAGAAAAAAACTAAATACATATTTAAAACAGATTTATTTTGCTGTCAATAATAAACATACCCAAGCAGCAATTGTTGCTAATTTTAAGAAAGCAATCACCGATAATTATCAAAGATCAAAACAAGGTATTGCAGCCGCTTATTTAAATACCATTAACGAATTAAGCACATATATTAAACAAAATGGTACTGAAGAAGAAATATCAAAAATGAAAGAACTTTTATTAACTATAAATGATAATGCTAATTTAGATACGATTGTTAGTGGTTTAGTAGTAATAATTAAAGAATTATATCTAATATATTTAAATATTGAAGAAAGAAAAGATAATCAAAAATTAAAAGAAGCGTACACCATAAAATTAAAAAAAGTAAAGATAAACTAACACTTTTAAACCTATTGTAATAAATAGGTTTATTTTTTTAGAGTGGTTAATTTATTGTAAACAACGTCTGTTTGCTTTTAATATTGACAATCAATAATTATTGTTGTTATAATCAAATAAAAGCAATCGTATAAAGGAGGTACAATGAACGAAATAACAGAAAAAGAAAATATTGTAATTGAAAATATGATTTATGAGATTAGAGGCAAACAAGTAATGTTAGATTCTGATTTAGCAAAACTATATGAGTGTAAAAATGGAACAAAAGATATAAATAAGACTGTTAAAAGAAATCTATCTAGATTTCCTGAGGATTTTTATTTTCAATTATCACAAAAGGAATATGAAAACTTGAAGTTCCAAAATGGAACTTCAAAATCAAATAGTCATGGCGGTGTAAGAAAACTACCATTTGCTTTTACAGAACAAGGTGTAGCCATGCTAGCAACAGTTATAAGAACAAGTATTGCAAATGAAATGAGTGTTAAAATTATGCGTGCTTTTGTAGCCATGCGGCGTTATCTAAGTAATAATTTTTTAGAACAAAAATATATCAACAATCTTGTTTTAAAAGATCACCAAAAAATAAAAATATTAGAAAATACATTTAATGAATTAAACAAAAAAGAAAAAACCAATGAGATATATTTTAATGGACAGATATTTGACGCTTATTATAAAATACACGAAATATGTAATAAAGCAAAAAAAGAATTAGTAATAATCGATGCCTATGCCGATAATACAGTTCTTGATATTATTAAAAGATTAAAAACTAACATTACAATTATTACTAAAGAAAATAATCTATTAACGAAACAAGATATAGATAAATATAATAAACAATATCATAATCTAAAAGTTATCTTTAATAATACTTTTCATGATAGATATTTTATATTAGATAATGAAAATATCTATCACTGTGGTACAAGTATTAACCGCATCGGTTATAAAACATTTTCAATTACCTTAATGAATGATGATGAACCAAAAGAAAGTCTAATTAACAAAGTAAAGCAACTTGTCAATAGTTGCTAATTTTGTCATAATTAGTTAACTTATGGTATAATTATATATGAAGGTGCGTGATTAATATGTATCATTTTATTGGTATCGAAGGAGCTGGTATGTCAGCCTTAGCCGTTATTTTAAAAGGATTAGGTTATGAAGTAAAAGGTAGTGACGTTGGCAAACATTTTTTTACCGAAGCTGAATTAATTAAAAATAACATTCCCATTACCGTTTATGATGAATCAAATATTCATGAAGGATTAATAATTATCAAAGGGGCATCAATTACTGAAGACAATGTTGAATTAATTAAAGCTAGATATTTACATCTTGAAATAATTGATTACGAAGTAATGTTAGGTAAACTAACCAAAGAGTTTAAAACAATCTGTATTGCTGGATGTCATGGTAAAACAACAACAACCGCTATGACAGCCCATGTTTTAAATCAAATTAAAGGCATCAATTATCTTATTGGTGATGGTACTGGTTATGGTAACAAGAATAATGCATTCTTTGCCGTAGAAAGTTGTGAATACCGTAGACACTTTCTAAATTATCAACCATACTATGCGGTAATTTTAAATATTGATTTAGATCACGTTGATTATTATAAAGATATAAATGATATTATTTCAGCTTATCAAGAGTTTGCAAATAAAGCTAGCAAAATGGTCATTGCATGTGGTGACGATGATAACGTTCATAAAATGCATCTTGATAAAAGAATTGCTTATTTTGGCCTTCATGAAAATAATGACATTAGAGCTATCAATATTAAATATCAAAAAGAGGGTACTAGTTTTGATGTTATCGCAGAAAACAAAACGTATGGTCACTTTGATTTACCAATCTATGCCACTCATCAAGTATTAGATGCCTTGGCAGTCATATCAATTTGTTATTATGAGAATTTAGATAGTAAAGAAGTAAGCCAATGCTTTAAAACATTTACGGGAGCTAAGAGAAGATTCACAGAAACCGTATGTGGTGACTCAATTATTGTTGATGACTATGCTCATCATCCAAACGAAGTAAAAGCAACAATTAATGCGGCTAGACAAAAATATCCAGATAAACAAATTATTACTATTTTTCAACCCCACACATTTACTAGAACCAAAGAATTTGCGGATGAACTTGCCAAAGTCTTTAGTGAAGTAGACGCTGCCTATATCATGGATATCCATCCAGCTAGAGAAAGACAAGAAGATTATCCTGATATTACTAAAGATATTATTATTAATAAATTATCAAATGGTTATGCACTAACCATTAATGATGCCGATATATTAGCTAAATATGATAATGCTGTTTTCTTGTTTATGTCACCAAATGACATCAGTAAACTAGAAGATGATTTAGCTATACTTAAAGCTAACTTTTAGTTAGCCACAAGATTAATTTCATATTTTTAGAAAAAAGTTTTACGAAAAAAAAGTAAAACTCTTTTTTTTGTCGAATATTATTAATGAGGAGGTAAAAATGTGAAGAAGAATTTTGTGGTCATTCAAAGTGGCTTAAATGATTGTGGAGCTGCTTGTCTGTCATCCGTAATTAAGTATTATGGAGGTAATGTCCCTATGGACAAGCTTTATGAATTAACTAACACAAATAGTAGTGGTACTAATTTCTATGATATTAGTAAGGCCAGTATGGAAATTGGCTTATCTGCAAATAGTTACAAATTAAAAAGTATTGATGAATTAAAAAAGAGAAAAACCCCAATAATTTCTCAAGTTATTATTAATAATTATAAACATTTTGTTGTTGTTTATAAAATAAAAAAACAAAATATAACCATTATGGATCCAGCAAAGGGAATTAGAGATTTAAGTTATGCTGAATTTGGTAAACTGTGGACAAGCTATATCTTGGAGTTAAAGCCTTATAAAAAATTGCCCTTCCTAGAAAATAATAACTATCTAAATAGTGTTATTAAAGACTATATAAAGCAAAACAAATTAGTAATTTTAGGTTTGTTCGTTTTAACAATAATAACGACCATCTTGACTGGTCTATATAGCTATTACTTCAAAGTAATAATCGATGAGTATCAACGTAGTAATAGTTTCAATATGTTAATAACAACAATTATTTTTGCCATGATTATTATCATAAAAATATACCTAGATTACTTAAGAAATAAAAGCTTAATTACTATTAGCCACAAACTAGATTTATGCCTAATTACCACAACCATTAAAAAAATAATTCATCTTCCATATAGTTATTATAAAAATAAAACAACGGGTGAAACAATTGCTAGAATTAATGACTTATTCTATCTAAAGAACATCTTGACAAAGATAATCGCAACTATTGTTCTTGATTTTATCTTTGCTATGTCTATCTTATTTCTTCTGTTTCTAATTAACAAAAGAATGACAATTGTTTTATTAGTAATAATAATTATTTACGTCTTCATATTTATGATTTATAAGCCTAAACAAGAAAAATTAACTGACGCAATTCAAGAAAGTAATGCCGTATCCAATTCACATCTTGTTGAGACGTGCCTAAATTATGAGACAATTAAAGGTTTATCACTTGAAGATATAACCTTTAAAAAAGTAAGAAAAGTATACCAAGCCTATATTAATAATAATTATGCCTTGACTAAAGTACTAAACGAAAAAACCATCTTAAATGATTTAATCACCGGTATTATTATTACTTATCTGGCTTACTTTGGCTTAAAAGAAAATATGACCATTGGTACATTACTAACATACTATACCTTAGTATTTTATTTCTTAACCCCCGTTAGAAATATAATAGATTTCTATCAAGAACTATATTATGGTAAGAATAGTCTTAAAAGAATTAATAATCTTTTAAACTACAAATATGAAAGATTAGACAGTGTTAGTAATACTAAATTAAATGGTAATATCAAAATCAATAACTTAAACTTTGCTTATCAACAAGATAAGCCAGTCTTAAATAATATTAACCTCAATATCAAAAAAGGTGACAAAGTACTTTTGCTGGGTAATACCGGTAGTGGTAAATCAACACTCTTAAAGTTAATATATCGCTACTATGACTGTCAGAAAGGAATGATCTATCTAGACAATATAGATACCTTAGATTATGATTTAAACGCCATAAGAAATAGTATCACATATATTTCTCAAAAAGAATTATTATATGTGGACACCATTAAAAATAATATCGCCTTAGGAAGAAATATCAAAGAAAAAGACTTTAAAACTATCACCAAACTTACATATGTAGATGATATTGTCAAAGAAAAAATATTATCTTATGATATGCCACTAGATGAATTAGGACACAACTTATCAGGTGGTGAGGCTCAAAGAATAGTTTTAGCAAGGGCACTACTAAAAGAAGCAAACATAATTTTAATTGATGAAGGATTAAATCAAATAGATATTAATTTAGAAAATAAAATTCTAAAAAATGTCTTCAAATATTATAAAAATAAAACAATCATTATTGTTTCACACCGAAAAAGTAACTATAAACTTTACAACAAAGTATATAAAATAACTAATGGTTATATTAAAAGTTTAAATAATAATGATAAGAAGGAGGATTTATGAAATTAACAAATGAAGAAATGAAACAAATAGATGGCGGTATCAATTGGTACGTCATTGGTGGAATAGGGGCCCTAATAACATATCTTATAGGTATATTCAGTGGCTACACTAACCCCAGTCAATGTAATAATTAAGGAGGATTTATGCAGTTAACAAACGAAGAAATGAAACAAATAGATGGTGGCTCATTCACATCATCATTTATAAATGCTATTAATAGTGCCGTAAATACCTTATACGAATTAGGTAAAGAAACCGGCAGTGCCTTAAGGCGCGTCATAAATAACAAATATTGCCCAATCGCATGAGTAAAAGTGTAGCCAAGCTACACTTTTGCCCCCTAATGGGGCGTAAACAAATAGTTAATAAAGGAGGAAATATGAAAATAAAAATCTTATTTATAAGTTGTCTTATCTTGCTTATGCTCGGTGCCTGTCAAGATAATTCACTAAAAGATCTTAAAATTCATGAATATGTTTATGAAAAAAAAGAAACAAAAACCAAATCCCCCAAAAAGGAACCCAAAGAAAAAGAAACGACCACTAAAACAATTACGACCAAGAAAAATGTAACTACTACAAAAAAAACAACTAAACCCAAAAATGAAGTAACAATAACCACGGACGTACCCGATGATTCTGTTGATGAAGAAAGTATTGATTATCCCATCCATAAAGGAAGAATCGACTGTAGTGATTTACAATCTTGCCAAGAATTATCGCTCCCTATGCAATTTAAATATAAAGATGTGATTGCAAATGCGATGTATCTTGAAGTTATTTCTAAAAATAATCATATCCTAGGTTATTTTATCGAATACTTTTTTAATTCCCCAAACTATGAAACAAACGATGAATGTATTAACGTTGGCAAAGCGTTAAAACAAGACTTGAATGATAAAATTACATCTTATACCTGTATCGATAATACCCTAAGTATCATTGCCAATTATTAGAAAGGAGAATCATGATTAAAAAAATATTAAAACTCTTACTTACGATAGCTTTATTTATAATGTGTAATTACACATATGCCGATATTAATGACAGTACACTTGTAAAAAATCGTTATGACAATGTATATGCTGTTTACGATGCCCCCGACAGGGTCCATATATATTATGCTCAAAGGTATACCTTAAATGGAATAACGGCATACTGTATTGAACCTGGTCTAGGCATTGATACTGATATATATTCATCAACCGAAGATTGGCAAATAACTAACTTAACTAGCGAACTAAGAAATAAAATCCGTTTAATTGCTTATTATGGCTATGATTATCCAAATCATAATACGATGTATTATTATTTAGCAACTCAAGAATTAATTTGGAAAGAAATTACTAAAAGAAGTATCTATTGGGTAAATGGCGAAGACGTAAATGCTCCTAAAATAGATATTGAAAGAGAAAAAAATATTATCTTAAATATGGTATCTAATCACACTAAAACTCCATCATTTGATAATCAAACCATCGAAGTAAATCTAAACGAAGAAAAGATTATTACTGATGAAAATAATGTTTTAAATGATTACGAAATCTATGAAACTAATCTAAGTGATGTATCTATAGATGGTAATACTTTAAAATTAACTGTTAAAAAGAATCTTGATGAACCAACCATAAAATTAATTAAAAAACATTATACGAATAGTGCCGCTTTAATATATTATAGTGGTAACAATCAAAAAATGATGCGTTCTGGAATCCTTGATCCCGTTGTCGCTATTGCTAATGTAAAAGTAAGTATTAAAGCAAAAGTAAAAGTAACTAAAGCAGATAAAGATTATCACTATATTATTAAAAAAAGTGGTATCAAGTTCAAAATTAAAAATAATGATGATAACGAATATATTTGCCCTAATCAAGCGTGTTTATATGAAACTAACGAAGAAGGATATTTCATAACAGATTTCCTAAATATGGGTAATTATCAAATAGAGGAAGTAGAAAATCAAGACATAGATGGCTACTTATGGAATAGTACTCCCTTAGTGTTTACAATTGATGAAAATAGCGAAGTAACCTATGAAAATAATGAACCAATAATTAACCTAAAGTTTGAAAATAAACCAATTAGAGCCCATATAAGAGTGTATAAAAATGGTGAAAGTGTTGTTATCAAAAATGGCCAATTAACATATGAAGAAATACCTCTAGAAGCAACTTATAAATTATATGCTAACGAAGATATCTATGCTGCCGATGGGACCATTATCTATTCGAAAAACCAAAAAGTAATAAACTTTACAACCTATAATGGTGGCCATGAAATCCAATTTCTACCATTAGGTAAATATTGTCTTGAAGAATTAAGCGCTCCCACAAATTATCTAATTCCAACCGAACCATATTGTTTTAGCTTAGATTATGTAGACAGATATACCACTGGTTTTAGACAATATGCTTATCTAAAAAACTATCTCGCTAAAGGAAGTGTAACCATTATAAAAAAGGATAGCGTAACCAATAAACCATTAAGTAATTCTAAAATTGCTATTTATACCGAAAATGACGAATTAATTATGGAAGCTATAACTGATGAAGAAGGGAAAATATCCTTGCAAAATATTCCACTAGGTAATTATTACTATAAAGAATTACTAAGCCCCTTAGGTTACAAATTAGATAGTGATAAACACTATTTTGTAATTAGTGAAAATGAACAAAAAATAGAATTTGACTTTTTAAACGAAAAAATTACCGGTAAATTTAATTTTATAAAAACTGATTATGATACTAATAAACCACTACCAGATACTGTAATTGAAATCTATAATGAACTAGATGAATTAATGTATCATGAAATTACTAACCAAGATGGTAAGATAATTATAGAAAATATTCCCTATGGTAAATATTATTTTAAAGAGATAAAAGCCCCAGATGGATATACTATCGATAATGATAAATACTATTTTGAAATAAAAGAAGATAATGAAGTAATTAGTGCCAATATGAAAAACGAAAGAATTCCTGTACCAAATACCTATTTAAATGATAAAAACGTCGCATATATAATATCACTATGTCTAATAATTATCGCCTGTTTCTTACTTAAAAATAAAAGATTCTATCTTAAAATATTAGCCATCTTTTTAGTAACAATTGCTATAACTATTCCCATATATCAAAATGAAAAACAAGTTTTTATTACTAAAACTATCGAAGCTAAAACAATAGATTATATCAAAAATACATCTAAAGATAATAAAACAAGCAATATAGATCCAAATACCAAACCAATCTATAACTATATTGCTGTCTTAGAAATCCCTAAAATTAATTTAAAACAAGGATTAGTGAATAAATATAGTAAATACAACAACGTCAAATATAATATTGAAATAATTGATGGCAGTAACTATCCTAATATTAATGGAACTAACTTTATTTTAGCTGCTCATAGTGGTACAAGTAAAGTAGCATACTTTAAAGATTTAAATAAATTAACAGATGATGATATCATTTACTTGTACTATTTAGGTAATAAATATACATATAAAATTAATAAACATTATGAAGTCTTAAAGACTGGCTACATCGATATTGAAAGGGATAGAACAGTAAATGCCATAACTTTAATTACATGTAAAGACGACGATTATCAATTAGTATATCTTGGATACCTCATAAATATTGAAACTTATTAACTCTTACACTTGAAAAAATAATCTATATTTGTTAAAATTATATTATATAGGGGAGTGGGGGATTATGAAAGAAAAACGCTTATTCATATTTAATACCCTAAATGTTATATGGATTATTCTTCTGTATCATATTGTGGGTAAGAAAAGTCTTTTCTTATATGTCTTATCTTTAAGTTTATATAATATTTTTGGCGCTTGCTTTAATCATATAACCTTAAAAGATACTTTTGCTAAATTACACGAAGAACACACTAAGAAAAAGATTCTAAAAATAATGCTTTTAATTATTACAATCATATCAGGTTTATTTTTAGTATTATCGACCTTAATAAGCGATACCATTAGTATTTTCTTAAAATTAGATAATATTTTTCCATTATTTACAATTATGGGTATTACCATAATTATTAAACCCCTAATAAGATTACTATCTGAATATCTTGAAAATATTAATAATAATCGTATCTATGGTAAATTACCACTAGTATATAATTTCTTTGATAAAGTATTAGTTCTTTTAATTGCCTTACTTAATTTTAGAGTATTAAAAACAACAGAAACTACTGCTGCTGCCATTTTGTATTTATCAAAAATAATTAGTGCTATTATCATAATTTATTTCTTATATTTAATAAGAAAGCACGGTAAAGATATTAAATATAATTATGCAGCTAAAGATAATATTAGTTACTCTCAAGAAATTAAGAAAGTATTAACTAATAACAGTTATCAAAGTATTACTGAAATTGTTAAATATAGTTATTATTACATATCGATAATTATCCTGTATCTAGTCTTGCATAGTAGATATGATTTTAAAACCGAAGAATTAGAAATAATTATCTCTTTCGTATATTTCTTTGCCCTAGGTATTATCAATTATTTAATTTATTTTGCCAAAGCCGCTACAAGAAAATTACCAAAAGATACTACTGTAACAGATAAACTATATAATAGTTTTAAAATGATGTTAACGATTGCTATTATCTTTGGTATTATCTCCCCATTAACATGCAAAGTAATCTTTAATGATCCTAGCAAATCGATATATTTAACAATGGTTAATTTTATGGCCATATTTATATTATTATTTGATACAACATATCAGAATATTAAGAATAAAAGTATTACTTATATCAGTTTAATTGCTGGTTTAATTGTTAAAATAGTTTTAGTTATCCCATTAATTAATTCATTTTATCGTATGGGGTATAACTTAATTTATGGAGATGTATTAAGTACTAGTATTGCAATGTTTACATCAGTAATTATTAATTACATATATTTAAGACAATTAAATAAAGAAAAAGATACATATTTTACTAAAATATTAGATATCTTATATGATGATATTATTTTAGCTATTATTCTAATTATCTTTGAATTTATTATTCCGCTTAAAACTGATAATTATTTCGTATCAATTGGCCTAATAATTATCTATCTAATTATAAGTATTACATATATTATTATTAAAAATAAAATAAAGAATAAAAAGCGAGGTTAAACTATGGAAAGTGTTTATGTTTTTGGACATCGTAATCCCGATACTGACAGTGTTACTGCTGCCATAACTTTAGCATATTTAAAAAGGAAATTAGGAATTAATGCCATCCCGGCAATACTAAGTTCAGTAAATAGAGAAACAAAATATGCCTTAAATTATTTTTCTGTCAAAGAACCCATTTTCTTAAATGATGTTAAATTAAAAGTAAAAGATTTAGATTATTCTAAAGGATATATGGCTACGACAGATTATTCAATATATGATGCCTACCTAAAAATGTCAGAAGAAGGCATTAGTAAGATTCCTATAGTCGATAAAGATAAACACATTATAGGAATTGTTGGTATGAAAGATATTGCCGAAGCTTGTTTAAATGGAGATTATTCAAATATTGATACCTATTATAAAAATATCTTGCTAGCCATTAATGGCGTAAAAGTAACAAAATATGATAATGTCATAAAAGGTAAATTAATTGTTCCAGGATATCGTTCAACTACATTTATTAATGAAGTAAAACTTAATAAAAATGATATTTTAATTACAGGCGACAGGCATAGTATCTTAGAGTATGCCATCAGTGTTCCAGTAAAGCTAATTGTCTTAACCAATAATGAACAAGTAAAACCAGAATTATTAAAACAAGCAAAAGCAAATAAAGTAAATATAATTAGTACTAAATATAGCACCTTAGATGCTATCAACAAGTTTAATTTTTGTAATAATGTCACAGAGATTATAAATACTAAAAAAATTCATACTGTTAACGAAAATGATGATTTAAGTAGTTTTATCACATCTGCTGAAAAAACAAAATATACATATTATCCAATTATTGATAACGATAATAAATGCTTGGGTATTATTAAATATGCTAATGTCGGATATCGCAACAAGAAAAAAGTAATTTTGGTAGATCATAATTCCTATGAACAATCAGCTATTGGATTAGATGAAGCTGATATCCTAGAAATAATTGATCATCATAATATTGCTAATATTGGTACAAGCCATCCAATTAACTTTAGAAATATGCCAGTTGGCAGTACTAATACGATTATTTATCTAATGTATAAAGAAAACAATGTCAAAATACCTAGAGAAATGGCTGGACTCATGTTATCAGGAATCTTATCAGATACCTTAATTTTAAACTCTCCAACCACAACTAATATCGATAAAGATGCTGTAAACAATCTAGCAAGAATTGCTAAAGTAAATTATAAAAAATATGGTTTTGATATGATATCTTATGGTACTAAATTAACTGGTAAATCAAAAGAAGAAATTTTATATAATGACTTCAAACGTTATCCAACTGATAGTGGTAATATTGGCCTAGGTCAAATATATACAACCAATATTGATGAAGTAGATAAAGAAAAGAAAGCATATGTCACAATGTTAAATAATGTAGCTAAATTAAATGAATATAAGTTTGTCGCATTGTTTGTGACCGATATCATTAAAAATGGTACTTATGTTTACTTTAGTGATGGGGCAAAAGAAATATTATCGCGCGCTTTTAATATAGAAGATATCACTGAGGGTGCATACTTACCAAATGTCTTATCAAGAAAGATGCAAGTATTACCAGCAATCTTAGAAATAATGAATTAAAACAATAAGATAATTCTTATTGTTTTTTATACAAATATAGAAAGGAGAGGATAAATGAACGAAATAGATAAAGTTGAAAAAATCGAAAATATGATATATGAAATTAGAGGTAAACAAGTAATGTTAGATTCTACCTTGGCAAAACTGTATGAGTGCAAAAATGGCACAAAAGTTATTAATCAGGCGGTAAATAGAAATATTGAAAGATTCCCATCGGATTTTTATTTTCAATTAACCACAGAAGAGGTTTCACACTTGAAGTCACAATTTGTGACTTCAAGTTTAAGTAATAATTATGGTGGCAACAGAAAACTACCATATGTTTTCACCGAGCAAGGTGTAGCAATGCTAGCAACAATCATAAGAACAAGGGTTGCTGCACAAATGAGTGTTAAAATTATGAGGGCTTTTGTAGCTATGCGTCACTATATTGGCAACAATGAATATCGCTTATCAAATATTGAAACCAAAGTATTAGAGCATGACAAAGATATTAAACTATTGCAAACAGCATTTAAGAAATTTGAGGTAAAGAAGGAAATTAATGAAATATATTTTAATAACCAAATATATGATGCATATTCTAAAATCGTTGACATATTTAATGAGGCCAAAGAAGAATTAATAATAATTGATAGGTATACCGATAAATCACTATTAGATATAATAAAAAAACTAAAATGCGAAGTTAAATTAATAACCAGTGCCAGAAGCAAAATAACAACTCTTGATTTAAATAAATACAATAGTCAATATCATAATCTAAATGTGTATTATAATGATACTTTTCATGACCGTTATTTCATTTTAGATAAAGAAATAATATATAATTCCGGAACAAGCATTAACTATGCCGGGATTAAAACTTTTGGTATTAATCTTATCGTTGATATTCCGATGAAAGAAGTATTAATTAACCATATTGAAACTATTATTAACAAATAATGAAAATTAGCCATATTTACTTGAAAAATATATAATATTTAGATATAATTTATAAAGAAAGAGGTGTAATATGATCGTATTATCAGTAAATGCTGGAAGCTCATCTTTAAAATTCCAAGCTTTTGATATGCCAGAAGAAACTGTATTAATATCTGGTGTATTTGAAAGAATAGGAATGAAAGATAGTTTCTACACAATTAAACTTAATGATGAAAAAATAAAAAAAGAAGTTGAACTTAAAAATCACGAAAGAGCTATGGAATTAGTTATGGAAGAACTAATGGAAAATAATATTGTCGAATCACTTGATGATATTAAAGCCATTGGTCACCGTATTGCCCAAGGAGGCCCTTACTTTGATAAGACAGTTGAAATGACTGATGAAAATTTAAAGAAAGTAAGAGAATTATTTTCCCTAGCACCACTTCATAACCCAGCAGCTGTAAAAGGAATCAAAGCTGCCCAGGAAGTTGTCCCTAATGCCCTAGAGACTGGTACATTCGATACTGCCTTCCATCAAACAATCGAAGAAGAAAACTATATGTATCCAGTACCATATGAATGGTGTGAAAAATATAAAGTAAGAAAATATGGATTCCACGGAACTAGTCATAAATATGTATCTAGCCGTATGAATGAAATCTTAGGTAGATATAATACTAAACTAATTACTTGTCATATCGGTAATGGAGCAAGTATTTCCGCTATTAAAGAAGGTGTATGTATCAATACATCAATGGGTCTAACACCAAATTCAGGACTTATGATGGGTTCACGTTGTGGTGATATGGATGCTACTGTTATTACTTATATGATGCGTGAACTAGAATGTAGTGCTGAAGAAATGGATACAATCCTAAATAAGCAAAGTGGTTTACTTGGCATTAGTGGTATTTCAAGTGATTCACGTGATATCGAAGATGGTATCAAAATAGGTAACGAAAGATGTAACCTAGCACAAAAAATGTTTACCAACAGAATTATTGATCATATCGCAAAATATTATGTTGAATTAGGTGGTTGTGATGCTATTGTCTTCACAGCTGGTATCGGTGAAAATTCAATCCATACACGTAGAGAGGTCTTAGACGGCTTATCTGCCTTAGGTGTAAAAATTGATGAAGAAGCCAACGATTGTCGTGGCGTAGAAAGGTTAATAACAACCGAAGATTCAGCTATCCCTTGCTATGTAATACCAACAAATGAAGAATTAATGATAGCTAGAGATACATATGCATTGTATCAACAAAAAGAGAATAAAAAAGAAT
>CAZLQU010000007.1:0-28492 GCA_964561805.1 uncultured Muribaculaceae bacterium
TATTAAATTATTCAAGGAATATCCGGATATCTTAAAATATTATCAAGAAAAATATAAATATATTTTAATTGATGAGTATCAGGATACGAATGAGGCACAATATACTTTTAGTAAAATGATTTGTAATAATCATAAAAATATCTTCGTAGTTGGGGATAATGATCAAGCTATTTATGCTTTTAGAGGGGCAAATTATAAGAATATATTAAATTTTGAAAAAGATTATCCAAAATGTAGTGTAGTTATGCTAGAAGAAAATTATCGATCTACTCAAAATATTCTGGATGCAGCTAATAGTGTAATTAAACATAATAAGATGCGTAAGGATAAAAACCTATGGTGTAATAATGATGTTGGCAGTAAAGTTAAATATGTAAAGGTAGAAACAGATAAGGATGAATGTGCTTATGTATCTGAAAAGATAAAGGAACTACATGATAATAACGTTGATTATGACGAGATTGCAATACTATATAGAACTAATGCACAATCAAGATTAATCGAAGAGGAAATGCTTAAAAATGGTATACCTTATAGAGTCGTTGGTAGTTTTTATTTCTATAATCGAAAGGAAATTAAAGATTTACTTTGCTATTTAAGGCTAATTAATAATCACGATGATGATGTTAGTCTCCTTAGGGTAATTAATACCCCTAAAAGAGGTATTGGTGAAAAGACTATTGAAAATTTAATTAATATAGCTACAGAAAAAGGAATATCATTATTTGAAGCTATCAGTAGTGGTAAAGAACTTAAATTTAAAGAAATGATCCTTGACATGGAAAAAGAATGTGAAAATCTTACTTTAACGGAAATGGTCGATTTAGTTTTGACGAAAAGTGGTATTAAAGATGAATATAAGAATGATAAATCATTAGAATCAGAAATAAGAATAGAAAACTTGGAAGAATTCAAGTCCATTACTAAAGGATATGAGGAAGAATATGGAGTAATATCATTAACCGATTTCTTGAATGAAATTGCCATTGTTTCTGATGTTTCGGAACATCAAGATGGAACCAATAGAGTTAATTTAATGACAATCCATGCCGTTAAGGGGTTAGAGTTTGATAATGTCTTTATTGTGGGAATGGAGGAAGGATTATTTCCACATTATAATGCAATTAATTCTGGTAGTATGGCTGAAATTGAGGAAGAAAGAAGACTTTGTTATGTAGCTATTACTCGTGCTAAGAAGAATTTATGGATGTTAAATACTAAAAAAAGAATGCTCTTTGGTAATACGCAAATTAATATGCCAAGTAGGTTTATGGATGAGATTGACAACAAGTATTTAGAGACAGATGATAATAGAGTAAATATAATAAATAAGGTTACTAATTTTGTAAAAGGAGACTTTTTTAGAACTGATGATGTCTCTTATAATATTGGTGATCATGTCAAGCATGCAGAGTTTGGTGAAGGAGTTGTGATATCTTCTGATGGCCCTCTTGTAACAATTGCTTTCCCTCATCCATATGGAATTAAGAAAATGATGGCTAAACATAAAAGTATTAGTAAGGTATAGATAACTATACCTTTTTTAATTATATGAATATAATACTTTAGGTGATATTATGAATTATCTCTTATTGGTTAATAGAGATAACCTATTAGATAAGACTTATGTACCTGACGATTTAATAGATGCTGATAGTATGTATAGGGATAATATTTTAGTTCGGAAAAAGGCTAATATAATGTTTAATCTACTCAAGAAAGAAGCACTTAAGCATGGATTTGAAATTGATGCTATGAGTGGATATAGAGATTACTCATATCAAGAAAAGTTATATCATAAATTAATTAAAGAAAAAGGCTTTAATTATGCTTTTAGACATATAGCGCCACCGGGAGCAAGTGAACATCAGACTGGTTTAGCAATCGATATTTGTGTATATCATCAAGGTAAATGTTATATAGAACATGAAATTAGCGATTTTAAGGAAATAAAGTGGCTACACCATAATGCGCATAGGTTTGGTTTTATTTTAAGATATCCTTTTGGAATGGAAGAAATAACTGGATACAATTATGAGCCATGGCATATTAGATATGTGGGTAATATGGCTAGTTATATATATTACAATAAGCTGGTATTAGAAAAATGCTTGTAAAAAAAGAAAATGCGTGTTATTATATACCTAGGTGATTTTTTATGAAGAAGTCAAAAAAGAGAGTTTTAATTCTTGGGGGAATCTGTTTAATTATATTAGTAGCTGCAGTTGTAGCTGATTTAGTGCTAAGTAGATCATATTTAAAAGAAATAAAATATGAACAATTAGTACAGAAAGTAGAAAAGAAAGAAAGTTTTGTTATCCTATTTAGTCAAACTACATGTGCACACTGTATGGATTTTAAACCTAAGTTGGAACGAGTTGCTAAACAGTATAAAATAAAAATCTATTATTTGGAAACGGATTTACTTAGTGAAGAAAAATATACTGAATTAAAAACGATGTTTAACTTCAATGGTACACCAACGACTGTGTTTGTTATCGATGGTGAAGAAAAAACAGCTGCCAATAGAATTAATGGAGATGTTTCTGAAGAAAAAATAATTAGTAAATTAAAAAGTAATGGTTTTATTGATTAACCATTACTTTTTTAATTATCTATCATGTGAATATTATCAAGTAAGATACCAGTGCCTTCAGCTACACATGTAAGTGGGCTTTCAGCGTTGAAGACTGGTACTTTTAATTCTTGTGATAATAATTTATTGAATCCATCAATGAGTGATCCACCACCGGTTAAGACAATTCCTTTATCAATAATATCGGCAGATAATTCTGGTGGGGTTTCTTCAAGTATTCCTTTAACAGCATGGATAATTGCATATACACTTTCTCTTAGGGCTTCTTCGACTTCATCACTAGTTAGTGTTATGGTATGTGGAAGTCCTGTAACAAGGTCTCTTCCTCTTACTTCCATTTTTTCAACTTTACTACCGGGGCATACTGTACCAATTGCTATTTTAATATCTTCGGCAGTACGTTCACCAATAAGCATTTTATATTTATCTTTGATATATTTGATAATATCATTATCAAAAGCATTACCAGCAATTCTAATGGAAGCGCTTTCGACAATGCCACCTAATGAAAGAATGGCAATATCAGTCGTTCCGCCTCCTATATCAATAATCATATTACCAGAGGGTTTTGATATATCCATACCAGCGCCAATGGCGGCAACTTTGGGTTCAATTTCAAGATATACTTTTTTTGCGCCAGTTCTTTCAGCTGCTTCTTTTATGGCATTTCTTTCTACTTGGGTAATATTTGATGGACAACATATTAGAATTCTGGGTCTTGCAAAGAAACTTTTACCGTTTACTTTTTTAATAAAATAGTTAAGCATTACTTCGGTAGTTTCAAAATCAGCAATAACACCATCTTTCATTGGCTTTATGGCAAGTACTTTACCGGGGGTTCTCCCTAACATTTCTCTTGCTTCGCTACCCACAGCAAGTGGTCTTTTGGTATCAGCATCAATCGCTACGACACTTGGTTCATTTAAAACAATACCCTGACCTTTAATATAGATTAAGACGTTAGCGGTACCTAAATCAATACCAATATCTTTATTGAACATTCTAATCACCCTCTAGTATTATTTTACCATATAATGCCATTAATTTATACTGATAATGACCTTTTTCTTAAAAATAATTGTCTTGTTGATTCGCCACCTTTAATATGTCTAGTTTCAAGATGATCATCCATTATTTCTTTAATTTTATGGTATTTGTTAATATCTATTTCTGATAGTCTTTCTTTTAAATCTTTATGAACAGTGCTTTTGCTAACATTAAAAACTTTAGCGGTTTCACGAATAGTCTTTTTAGTTTCAATAATATAATCAGCAATCATATTGACTCTTTCAATAATTGTTTTACTCACTTTAATTTCCCCTTTAATAAATTATATTATCGAAAAAGACTGCTATAACTATAATTCACTTATATCTTTATTGTAACTAGTTTCTGGGTTAATAATTTTACCTTGATATGATAATTCAAAGTGTAGGTTAGAATCTGTGTTATATAAGTCGCAAGTGCCACTTTTACCAATTACTTGACCTCTTAAGACAGTATCATCTTTTTTTACTTGAATTTCCGATAAACTTTGGTATGTACTTACTAAATCGTTATTATGACGAATTTTAATGGTTTTTCCTAATACTTCATTATCGGTTACTTCGATAACCGTGCCATCTAAAACTGATACAATATCAAACGTTTCTGTATATTGATAATCAACTCCTGAATTTTGCATATAAGTATCTTTATAGATAATTATGGCATTTTTTTGATCATTTTTTTCACCTTGATAATCATAAAATGATTTACTTAGTTTAACATTTTCATTAATAAATGGTTTTAAAATGGTATTATCAGGAGCGATAACGGGAATATATTCATTATCTGTGACAATTTCTTTATCAACATATTCCATGTCTTCGTTTCCTTCAAAACGATTGTTATTGATCGTTCGTTGTAGTAAATACATACTTGTACCAAAGACTAAGATGGCCAAGGTATAAATAGCGGGAACAGCTAATAGTTTTAAATTTCTTTTATTCATTTCACTCACCTACTTACATTTTTAACCAAAGAAAAAAATATATACATTTTTTCTAATTTTTTAATTTTGCTATAGTTGTATTAGGATAATAATGCTCTAGAATTTCATCATATGTATATCCTTCTTTAGCCATGCCCAATGCTCCATATTGACTCATCCCTACCCCATGGCCATATCCTTTAGTAGTTATTTTTATGGTATCTCCTTCTAAATCAATAGTGAAATCAGTTGATCGTAATGATAATTTATTATAGACATCAGTCCCTTTAAATTCTTGATTATTTATTTTTAAAAGAAGTATCCGATTGGTGGTACTTCTTTTTTCAATTTCAATATTTAAGTTTTTATTATAAGGAATATTTAATAACTGATAGAACTCTGTTAATTTCATTCTTTTCGTAGTTAGATAGGCAGATGAAGTATCCTTGTCCCATGGACTAGCTACACTTTTTAGATATGGGCAATCAAAATCAAAAACATTTTTACTATCTTCGGTATAACCATTACTTGTTGAAAAAAACAAGGTGTCAGCAATTTTATTGTCGTATGTTAGATATTCATCCAAGGTACCATTTACGGCTTTTCTAAGTTTATTGATGTTTTTAACATAGCTTATTCCCCAAGCATCTTTTAGGTAATTACTGTCTAAGTATACTTGATTCATGATACTATCGACGACGTCATAATCATTATCTTTATTATACTCCATTCTCTTTAGGGCATAACTACGAGACGCTACGGCCTGCGCTTTTAAGGCTTCCAGTTCAAAACTAATGGGCATTTCGCCTGCTAGAACACCAACAATATATTCTTCAAGCGGTATTTTTTCAATTTCATTTGTACTATTTCTTTTTACTCTAATATAAGTAATATTTATATAATTAAGTTCTATCTCCTTATAATTTTTATTATAAACAAGGACAATAAAAAAAGGAATAAAGATAAGTAGTAATATAAAGATTATGATCTTTTTCATATAACCTTCTTTCTTACAACAATACTCCTATTTCAAACTGTTTAAAAAACTAATAATAAAACTAGATGCTAAATATGATAAACTTAAAACAATGATAATATAAAAGACTCTTGCTTGATAAACACGATTCTTTTTAAAGATGCCATTAATATTCACACCTTCCATCGACCAAATAACCGCTACCAAGACGATTAGGTATATCAAAAAATTATACATTTGCTTCGATATCCTTTATTTTATCATTTCTTCTTTTATAACGATCAATATTAGTAAATGGGGTCTCAATGAATGTTTTAATGACTTCTTTCATTAGTTCTTCGTCCATCTCTTCTGAGATTGCAATAACATTCGCATCGTTATGAGCTTTTGATAGCGCAGCTTCACTAACCGTTGATACTTTAGCACAATAAATACCATGCATTTTATTTAGAGCAATACTCATACCAATGCCAGTACCACAAATAGCGATTCCTAAGTTTACTTCATTATTAACTACACCATCTCCTAATTTTTTAGCATAATCGGGAAAATCAACAGGTTCTTCTGAATCTGTTCCATAGTCAATTACATTATAATCTAGGGCACGTAAATATTCTGTCAAAAATTGTTTGGCTTTAACACCACGATGGTCATTTGTAATACCTATATTCATTTATATCAATCCTTTCACATAATTATCTAACTTAATATTATAATAGGCATTTTATAAAGTCAATGTTTTTACTTTTTTAGACATTTTTTTGACATAAAAAAAGATTACTATTACTAGTAATCTATTTGTTTCTTGATTTTACTATTGGTTCTTCTTTAGCTAAAGATACATAATTATTGTATTTTTTAACAGAGTTTAGTTTAGCTGCAGTGATTTGATTTAAATATTTTTCTAAACCTTCATCAATAATTCTAATTTGATATTGATTAGCTACATCTTCAGTTATTTCAAACATTGTCTCTATTGGGGCACTTAATTTTGATGAAATAGAACCATTAATTTCTGGATATATCCTTTCTTTGGTAATAACATCAATTATGCCACCATTTACTTCTTTGGCAATTACTGGATTAGGTGTAAGTTTAGCATTCTTTAGTTTTAGAGCCCAATAACTTGTTGATGTATTGGCATTATGGAATGCCTTTTTAGAACTATTTTCTAAATTTAATAAAGCTTCCATATAACGTGTTCTAGCTTCATCATCAAGTAATGTTAATATTTCTTCAGCCATAGCATCATATGCACGATATGCGGCGCGATAACTTAAACCATTAACTTCTTTTGGATTTTCAGTATAAGTTAATTTTTTACCGGTAATAATATCATGCATCTTACCATCTTCCCAAATTTCAGCAAGAACTGGGAAACTTCCTAATACACGGTAGCCTTCTTCACTTTGGATAATGGTATCATCTAGATTCATAAACTCTTGTTCAAGAGACTCTAAATCCTTTATTTCCTTATCTAAAACATTAGGTAAAACACTAATGCGATGACTACATACCCAATGAGTACCTTTGTCATAACAATTATTTAATAATAAACAATAATATTCTTTCATAAATACTATCCCCCTTGACGTATATATATTATATACATTTTTTTAATTTTGTCAAAAAAAGACCATTACGGCCATTATTTTGTTTCTTTGTTTAATCCATACTTTTTATTAAATTTATCTACTTGACCTTTTCTAGTTGTAGTGTTTTGCATTCCTGTATAAAATGGATGACATGCTGAACATACTTCAACAGCAATTTCACTTTTTGTAGATTTTGTTTTAAAAGTATTACCACAAGCACAAGTAACTGTAGCCTCAACATAATTTGGATGAATATTTTTCTTCATATTATTTCTCCTTTCGCCATGACTAATACAAGTCATAGTAATAAACACATTTGATATTATATCAAGTTTTTTTTGTTTTTTCAACCATTAAATTAAAAATTTGACAATATCCCTTATTATTCAAGGAAAAATCACTGTTTTTAAGGTAATAATTAGAGTTATTATTTAAAATTTTAGAAATATCTAAATAAGTGTAATTGTATGATGTGGTTAATTTATTTAGTTTATAGTTTATATAGGTAAACAAATCAGTATTCTTATTACTTATATTATAATAGTTTAAGATATAGACTTCTTTATAATCATAGTGGGATATTAATTTAAGAAGGGTTTCATAATTATTAATTAAATCATTTAAATAAGTATAAATTTCAAAGGTATCTTCGTTAAGTTTATAATAAATATCATTCATACCAATAGAAATAATTAATATGTCTGCCTTTTTCAATAATTGGTGGATTGATTCATTTTTACCATTAACTTCAATTTCTTCATTATATTTAATGATATTAATTAAATCATTTAAATGATAATCATCTTTAATAAAGTCATTATTTAAGTTATTAATATATGGGTTATTAGCTATTTCATCACCGATAGCTATGATATCTAATTTAGTATCTTCGGTATGTTTATAGATAAAATAGCAGGCATAGCACAAGAAAAAAAGAAATAATATTAATATTATTTTTTTCATATAATCACATTATATAATATTAGATTATTTCAATTTTAGCACCAACGGCAGTTAATTTTTCAACAATTTCATCATATCCTCTTAAGATATATGATATGTTATCAATAGTAGTTACACCTTCGGCAATTAAGCCTGCTATCAATAATGATGCTCCGCCACGTAAATCAGTAGCAGTTACTTTAGCACCTTTTAGTGGAGTTTTTCCTCTTATTACAACTTTTCGGTTATCTTTTCTGATTTGGGTATTAGCTCCCATTTTATCAAGTTCTGGAATATTTTGAAATCTATTTTCATAAATTGTTTCTTCGATACTGCTTCTTCCTTTGCATTGGGTTAAGAAAGGAGCCATTATTTGTTGTAAATCAGTAGCAAATCCAGGATAAACTAGTGTTTTAATATCAATTGCTCTATATGGCTTGGGCTCATGAATAATAATATTATCAAGGCCTATTTCCATTTCTACACCGGCTTCGGTAAGTTTGGCAATTAATGCTTCCAAATGACTTGGAATCATATTATCTATTTTTAATTCTCTTCCTAATAATGAAGCAATTACAAGATATGTACCAGCTTCGATACGATCAGGTATAACTTCATGGAAACAACTATGTAAGTATTTTACGCCAGTAATAGTAATGGTACTAGTACCAGCACCTTTAATTTTTGCCCCCATATTATTTAAAAATGTAGCAATATTTACAATTTCTGGTTCTTGGGCAGCGTTATCAATAATTGTCTTACCTTTGGCTTTAACAGCAGCAAGCATAATATTAATCGTAGCTCCAACACTTGGAAAATCTAGGTAAATATTATTACCCTTTAGTTTTTCAGCTTCAATAATAAAGTGATTTTCTTCCTCGGTAATTTTTGCTCCCAAAAGTTCAAAACCTTTTAAATGAAGATTAATTTGTATTGCACCGATAGATCATACACCATGAAAATACATTTCAACTCGATTAAACTTACCTAATAGTGCTCCCATAAAATAATATGAAGCTCTTAATTTTTTAGATAAAGTCTCAGTTATTTCTTTATTTATAATATCACTGGAATTAATCACTACTTTTCCAGATGAACGTTCTATTTTTGCGTTTAAGTGAACTAGAATGTTTTCTAGGTCATCAACATCAGTAATATTTGGGACATTACTAATCGTAACTGTCTCATCACATAAGATAGCAGCCGGAATTAAAGCTACGACACTATTTTTAGCACCACTAATGGTAATTGTACCAGTTAGTTCACGTCCTCCATCTATTCTAATTTTAGGCATAATTACCTCCTTTTATATATTATGATTAGACCTCTTTTTGGTTCACATATACAATAACATAATATTTGAAAATTTGCAAGAATTTAAGGGGTTGTTTACAATTTATGAATTTAAAAACTGAGTTATATTTTAATTAACTCAGTTTCTTTATTTTGCTTAGCAATAATAATATCATCAAAGACTATTTTTTCTTTCTTCAATCTATCTTTCAATGTTTCAAGTGCCAACTCTTCAGTATTGTTTTCTTCGGATAAGTGAGCTAAGATTATTTTTTTGGTATTATTGCCAATAAACTTTGCTAAATACTTAGCAGAATCATAGTTAGATAAATGTCCTTTATCAGATAATATTCTTTGTCTTAAGGCAAATGGATAACTACCATTATTTAACATTTCAATATCATGATTGCTTTCAAAGATATAGACATCACGATTAGTAAGTAAGGGAAAATACTTTTTATTGATGTAGCCTGTATCGGTTACATATACGACTGATTCATCCTTATAATTGATGATATAACCTACCGAATCTTCAGCGTCATGTGATGTTTTTATTACTTCAATTCTAATATCCTTGATATTAAATGTATCGTTATCAATAAAATGATAATTAGTTATATAATCTAAATACGGATACATCTTTTGAGTCATATAGATCATTGGGCTACAGCATTTTAGAAATGTTTGCAATCCTTTTATATGATCTGAATGAACATGAGTTATTAAGATGGCATCTATTTCTTTTGGATTAACATTTAATTCATTTAAACGATTATTAATATATTTACTAGTATTACCACAATCAATTAAAATTTTTGCTTTTGGCGTTTCAATATAGGTTGTATTACCTTTACTGCCACTCGATAAGACACATACTTTCATTAGTATAAACTCATTGGGTTAAAAGGTGATCCGCCATTATATGGCATTCCATGCCAAGTACTGAAATCTAAGTGCGTACCAGCATATGAATTACTGCCATATGCGGGAGTCGGATAAACACTTCCGGTATTTCCCATGGTACCTATTTTTTGACCTCTTTTAACCGTCTGTCCTTCCCTTACGTTAATTGTATTTAGATGCATGTATTGTGTATGATATCCTAAGATATTGTGATTAATAATAACATAGTTACCACCGCCACCATTACATCTTGTGTTGCCACGAATACAGCCGCCTTTAACAGAAACAACAGTACCATTATTGGCAGCATAAATTGGTGATCCAAAACCAACATAAATATCGATAGCATGGTGGAATGTTCCCCAACGATATTCATACCAAGTAGTAATCGTATATGGCGTATTAGTTGGCCATGCCCAAGATGATAAATCAGCTACATTTGGAACATAACGTTCACCTTTAACAACGATTTGGCTTACTGCTGGTTTTATTTCAACGCTACTTACGAGTGCAACGTCGGCTACTTGGCCATTAATATATTGATATTTTCTAGTTACTCTATCAAGACCATTTTCACCAGGTCTTTCAACATATGAGTAACCAATAACTAATTCACTATCATATTTGATATCGGTTGGATACTTAGATACTTCTTCAGCTACAGAGTGTTTTTCAACGACGACACTGATGATTGGATCAATAAGTCCCACGTTTACTTCTTGTGATGCATATAATAAATTATTAACACTGGTAAATTCTGGATTAGCAATTAGAAACTCTTTGGTATTTAATTTATTGGCACTGGCAATTGTTTCAATTGTATCCCCTTCTTTAACAGTATACTTCTTTTGTTCTTTGGTAGTACCATACATTAAATACTTTGTAAGTTCGCCATCATCCGTAAAGATTTCTTCATCTGTTGAAATATAACCTTCTTTATACGTAATATTTTCTTTTAAGTAAATACTTTCAATGATGGCACCAGTATCAACGATTGGTTCTTGCGTGCCTTCCATATAAGCATTGTATTCCTTTTCATCAAGAAAAGCTTTAATAATACTAACAATTGCTTTATCAAATATATCTTTGCTTGTTACATTGATGATTTGGTTTGTCTTTATTGTCTTTTCTTTATCATCTTTATCAGGTTCTTCTTTTTCTATGTTGATAATCATACCTTTGACAGTGAAGTTTTGTTCTTTTACTAGTAAGTTATATATTTTTTCATTGCTATCGCAATTATCTTTATATGTAATAACTTTTTTAATCTCAACGCCTTTAGGCGTATATATTTTACTAACCCCATATTTTTCTTTTAGTTTTTCTTCTTGACTATTGATATATTTTTCAAAGTCTTCTTTGGACTTAACAGTACCAATTTTTTCACCATCTAAATATACATTATATACTTCTTTTGGCTCTTTATTGGTTGTTAATTTAAAACCAGCAAGAAATAAACTTAGGATTGATAAAATTACAATTGTAATGATACCTACCGTCCATTTATTTTTCACTAGTATCACCACCTTTTTTCAAGGATAAGAAAGTCGATGTTTTCTTTTTAAATAACATGTCGATAGTTCCAACAGGCCCGTTACGATGTTTTAGGATAATTAATTGAATTGGTGATGGAATACTGTCATCAGTTTGTGGAACATCACTTTCAGGTGCGTGTAAGGCAGCCACGATATCGGCGTCTTGTTCGATAGCACCAGATTCACGTAAATCACTCAAAACCGGACGTTTATCTTCACGTTTTTCAACGTTTCTTGATAACTGTGATAAGGCAATGACTGGAACATTTAGTTCTAGTGCCATCGTCTTTAATTTTCTAGATATTTCAGATATTTCCTGTTGTCTTGCGCCAGCATATTTTCCTGATGAATCAATTAATTGTAGATAGTCTATGACAACTAATCCTAATCCTTCACCTTGTGTAGCTAAGCGACGACATTTAGCTTGAATTTCGCTAGCGGTCGTGGCTGTTCCATCATGGAAATATATATTGGTGTCTGCGAGTTGGCTAATAGCTTCGTTCATACGACGATAATCTTCAGTTTCTAATCTACCTGTTTGTAGTTTTTTACTATCGATTTGACCTAATGAACTAATCATTCTTATTACTAGTTGTTCAGCAGGCATTTCAAGTGAGAATATCGCAATATTCTTTTTAGTCGCCTTAGCGGCTGCGACAGCAATGTTTAGAGCAAAAGCTGTTTTACCAACGGCAGGACGCGCAGCAATTATAAATAATTGTGTAGGATGTAAGCCTTCAGTAATATAGTCTAAATCTTTTAAACCAGTAGTTAAGCCAGTAATTTTACCTTTGTTTTTAGCAAGCATTTCAATATCATCTTGAGTTTTATTTAAAACATCAGTTATTTTGGTAAACTCACTAGTTCTTCTTGTTCTACTAACATCTAGAATACCTTTTTCGGCAAGTTCAACAGCTTCAGAAACATCAACTTTGTCTTCGTTAGCCTTCTTAACAACGTCAGTAGCCGTTTCAATCAAACGACGTAATGTGTATTTTTCAGTAACGGCATCAACATAATAATCGATATTGGCACCAGTAGCAACACTATTTATTATTTCAGATAAATACTCTACTCCGCCAACTTGATTTAATAAATTACGATCAACTAACTCTGTCGTTACAGTATTAACATCGACCGGTTTGTGTAAATCATATAAATTCTTGATAACTTCGAATATTTTGGCATTACTATCTAGATAGAAATATTCTTTTTCAACATCTTCGCAACCTTTTTGTAATGACGATAATGACCAAAACATTGAACCAATCAAGGCTTTTTCAGCATCTATATTATTAGGTAATCCTTTATTCATAATTTCACCTACTCACAACTAAATCTTCTTATATATGATTATACTATAAAATATTAAATATGTCATTAAATATAAAAGAAAAAGAACTATTTTTTAGTTCTCTTTTAGGGTTACTTTTAAAGTAGCTTCTACTTTTTTATGGAGGATAATTCTAATGTTGTAGGTACCTAATGAGTTTAATTGGGTATCCAAAACAATTTTCTTTTTATCAATACTGTAACCTAATTCTTTTAATCTTTCTTCAATTTGTTTGGTAGAAATATTACCAAATACTTTACTATTTTTACCAGTATTTACTTTAAATGTTAGGTGTTCTTTGGCTAATATTTCTTTTAATTTATTGGCTTCTTTAATATCATTTTCTTCTTTAACTATTCTAGCTTTAATATCATCGTTTAGCCTTTCATTACTGCCTTTTGTGTATTTGACAGCATAGCCATTTTTTATTAAATAGTTTATGGCATAACCATCAGATACTTCTTTTATTTCATCTACTTTTCCTTGTTTCTTTAAATCTTTGATAAATATTACTTTCATATTATCCCTACCCTCTTTCTTTTATCAAAAAAATAGATAATAATATCTATTTTGTTGTATATGGTATAAAGCCCATGTATCTTGCTAATTTAACTTGTTCAGCTACATGTCTTTGATGACGTGCACAAGTACCAGTAAATCTTCTTGGTAAAATTTTACCACTATCATTTATATATTTACTAATTACATTAAGATCTTTATAATCAACTGGTTTGCCCATGCACATATAACATACTTTTTTTCTTTTTTTGCGAAATTCTGCCATGTTCATTCCTCCTTTATTAGAAAGGTAAATCATTATCGCTTATTTCTACTTTTTCACCGAAACTAGCAAATGGGTCATCATCCAAAGATGTACCAGCGGGCTCATCAATTGGCATAGAATCAAATGGGTTTTCTTCTTGGCTACTTGCTTTTGAATTATCAGAAGCTGAACCTAAAAACTCTACATTGTTAGCAACGACTTCAGTAACATAAGTCTTTTTACCTTCATTATTATCGTAGCTTCTTGTTTGAATTCTTCCTTCAACCGCTACTTGTCTACCTTTAGCTAGGTATTTTGCAACATTTTCTGCTTGTTTATCCCAAACGACAACATTGATAAAATCTGTTTCTGGTTCTTTACCAGCAGTTACTCTTCTACCAACGGCAACATTGATTTGGCATACTGCCATACCACTTGTTGTGTGTCTTAATTCAGGATCACGTGATAATCTACCGATTAAAACTACTCTATTCATATTTTCCTCCTACTTCTCAATATTTAGAACTAAATGTCTAACAATATTTTCATCAATTGATGCAATACGATCAAATTCCTTAACAGCTGCATCATTATTTGAGTCAATATTGTATAAGTAGTAGAAACCAGACTTGAATCCTTTAATTTCATATGCAAATTCTTTGCTGCCTAATTCTTTAGATAAAGTAATTACGGCTTTATTATCTGTAAGAGTTTTTTCTAATTTCTTAACAGTATCCTTAAGCGCTTTTTCTTCTAAATCAGGTTTTACTATGAACATAATTTCATATTTTCTCATAATACACCTCCTTATGGTCTAATGCCCTTTTCAGGGAAGGAGCTTTCGCTCAGCAAGTATTATAGCAAATTATACTTTTTTAGTAAAGTAATTTTTATTATTTTTATTAATTTTATGGTTATGTCAACAAAAAAAGACTATTACTAGTCTTAATTTGTTTTTTGTGTTCCACAATTTGGACAAAATGCAGTACCTTCAGGTAAAGCGGTGCCACAATTACTACAGTAACTTACTGGTCTATTTGGTTCAACTTCAGGTGTTGGTGCAGGTTGTGGTTGTGGCGCTGGTGTAGGGTTTTGATTTTCTTCTTTTTTAGGTACTCCTAAGTAAGTACTTGAGTCAAATGCAAGGATTCCCGTAAAAATAATATTTAGAAATAATAGACCTACTGCAAATCCGCCAGATTTACCAAATGCTTTAGCAAGTTTTACATATGTAATAACTAATATTACTACAAAGGCAATACTACCAATTGCAGGTATTATTGGCAATAAGCAGAATAAGCAATACCATCCGTTACCCCAGGTAATTTCGAATAGAACATAGGCATTATATAGTGGAACTATTGCTGCCCATCCTGGTTTTCCAGCTTTCTCGAATACTTTCCACAAGAAGAAAATTTCAACTGCTACTACTATTAAGCCAAAAATTGCTGAAACAGTTGATATCGCAGCTATTTCTCCATTAGTTAGTGGATTTTCGTAAGTTGTACTGTAATCGTAACTATACATTTACTTCACTCCTTTATTTTATAATAAAGGAGTTTTTATAATTAGTCAATACTTTTAAAAATATTCATCCATATTTGTTGGTACACCATCATTCATAACGGTATTAATAATTTTTTCCTCTTGCTCTTTAGATACTGGCTTTCCGGTAATATCTGATAATGTAGCAATTACTTCTTTTAAAGTCGTCTCGTCTTTCATATTGCCATTTTGAAGTTTTTTAGCTAATTCTAGAATGGTTTCTTTATCAACATTGGTTTTATTTTTCACTCTTTTAAATAAATTATCGGTTAGTCCCATAATACCTCCTCAATTTATTATATGAAAAGAAAAAGTTAGCATTACTGCTAACTATCTACGTTTGTGTCTATTTTTCCATTCATTAAAATGATATTTTTTACCCATTTGACTAACAATCTTAATCATTTGTGTCGGGTTATAATTATATGATTTTAATAGGGTTTCACGCGCATTAAGGGCAAAATAGTATTCAGGATTTGTTTCATCGATTAGGCTGTCTAAATGTTTACCATATGCTTCTAATTTTGGTGATGGGTTATCCATAATATATAATCTTTCATATAATAATGGTAATGTTTCAATTGTAATATCTTTTTCAAATCTTTTCCCTATTTTATAGTAACTAAAGATGGCATGTGTTAATTCATGAACACTATCAAGAAGATTGCTTTCATCTATTATGTATGGTAATGTAATATGAATATCTTTTAAAATACCGGTATATCTGTCTATTGAATAGGCACAGCCTGTAAGCATCCGTTCATCTTCATAATTAGGATCTATCATCGTTGAATGTTCTTCAAAATATTTAAACATTTCTTTATTATATAATTTATGTTTTTTAAAGAAATCAACTAATTTGGGATCGATTGTCACTACTCATCTCCCCTATTCTTAAATTCTATTTGAATTGGGGTCCCCTCGAAATCAAATGATTCACGTATTTTGTTTTCTAAGTATCTTTCATAAGAAAAATGGACTAATTTATTACTGTTTACATTAAAGATAAATCTTGGAGGCATTATGCCTTGTTGATGAACAAAATATATTTTTAATCTTTTACCCTTATATGATGGTGGTTGATTTAAGATTATGGCATCTCTAATAACATCATTTAAAATGCTTGTCTTAATTTCCTTCTTAGAATTCTCATATACTTTTTTTATTTCTGGCATAAGTGTATGAATTCGCTTTTTAGTCATGGCTGATAAGTAGACAATTGGTACATATGATAAAAACTGAAATTCACTTCGCATTAATTTGGTATATTCAGCAATACTTTTGTCTTTTACGGTATCCCATTTATTGACAACAAGAACAATTGGCTTACCAGCTTCAAGAGCATAGCTAGCAATATGTTTATCATGTTCAATAATACCTTCCTCAGCATTGATAACAACGACACAAACATTACTTCTTTCGATTGCTTTCATGGCTCTAATAACGCTATATTTTTCAATGCTCTCATAGATTTTACCACTTTTTCTGATACCGGCAGTATCAATAATGGTATATTCTTCTTTATCGTATGTAAATGTCGTATCAACAGCATCTCTTGTGGTTCCAGCAATATTAGAAACAATTGCTTTTTCTTCACCAATAATGGCATTTACTAAACTACTCTTCCCTACATTTGGTCTACCAATGACACAGAATTTGATTTTATTATCATCATCGATATCTTTTTCATATGGCTTAAAATCTTTAGTTATTTCATCTAATAGAATGGATATTCCTAAATTATGTTCACCGCTAATGGGGATAACATTATCAAATCCCAATTCATAAAAGCCATAAATATCTTCTTTTCTTTTTTCATTATCAATTTTATTAACGGCTAAAATGATTCTTTTGTTACTCTTTTTTAACATATCACGAATAACAAAATCGTTTTGATTTAATTCTTCTTTGCCATCTGTAATAAAGACAATGACATCAGCTTCATCAATTGCTAAAGTAGCTTGAACGATAATTTCTTTATTAAAATCATCATTCCCAACGTCGATTCCACCAGTGTCAATTAAGTGGAATTTGTAATTATTATAAGTAACATCGCCATAAATACGATCTCTTGTAACACCGGGAGTATCTTCAATAATTGAGATCTTTTTGCCTACCAAACGATTAAAAATTGTTGATTTACCAACGTTTGGGCGACCTACTAAGGCAACTGTAGGCATTTTCATAATATTACCTCCTTTACTTTATTTCTAAGGTTTCAACCAATTTATCATATACTTCTTGACGACCCATTTTAGTAACACTTGAAAATAAAATTAAATCCTTTTTCTCGGTGCCTAAGGTCTTACTAATTAGATTGATTTGTTTTTCATGACTATTTCTACTTACTTTATCGACCTTAGTACATATGATACATAATGGAATATTATAGTGTTTTAAATAATTATACATCATAATATCATCATCAGTTGGTTTATGTCTAAAATCAATTAATAGGAAGACCATTTTTAAATTATCTCTTTTTTCAAGATAACTTTCCATGATTAAACCGAATTTATTTTTTAATTCACGATTTACTCTAGCATATCCATAGCCTGGAGCATCTACCAAATAAAAGTAATCATTGATTAAATAGAAATTTAGAGTTTGCGTTTTCCCAGGATTAGCGGAAGTTCTCGCAAAGTTCTTTCGATTTATCAAAGTATTAATAAAACTACTCTTCCCTACGTTAGAACGGCCTACTAAAAGATATTCTTCTTTGTTTCCCTCAGGAAATTGGCTTTCTCTAACAGCGGAAATAGTTAATTTAACATCTAAAATTTTCACAAAAATCACCATTTAAATTATAGCAAATAATTTAAAATTAGGCAAATATGTGTTAAAATACTTGTGTGATGTATATGAACGACTTGTTAAACAAATGTACGCTATGTCCCAAAAACTGTATGGTCAATAGAAATAAAGGGGAAGTAGGATTTTGCAAATCTGGTAATAAGATTAAAATCGCTAAGGCATACTTACATGTGTGGGAGGAACCACCAATTACAGGAAAGAATGGTTCAGGAACAATATTCTTTAGCAACTGTAATTTAAGATGCTTATATTGCCAAAATTACTATATAAGTGAAGAAGGCAATGGGGTAGAGGTTAGCACCGAAAGATTTGCTAATATATGTTTAGATTTGCAAGAAAAAGGAGCTACCAATATTAATTTAGTAACTCCTACACATTATCTACCTTTAATTATTGATGGATTAAAATTAGCAAAAGAAAAGGGTTTATGTATACCAGTTGTTTACAACACAAGTGGTTATGAGAAAGCGGAAACTATCAAATTGTTGGATGGTATCATCGATGTGTATTTACCTGATTTTAAATATTATTGTGATGAATTAGCTTTAAAATACTCTGGTTGTAAAGATTATTTTAAGTATGCAAGCGAAGCGCTTGCTGAAATGGTTAAGCAAAAGCCAGAATGTATTTTCAATAAAGATGGGAATATTACTAGTGGGGTAATTGTTAGGCATCTATTAATTCCTAAAATGGAAGAAGATACTAAAAAGATTTTAAAATATTTGCACGATACGTATGGTAACAGTATATACATTAGTATTATGAATCAATACACGCCTGTTAGAAATTGTAAATATGCTGAATTAAATCAAAAAGTATCCGATGAAATATATGATAAAATCATTGATTATGCTTGGAATATTGGAATTAGGAATGCTTTTATTCAAGAAGGAGATACTCAAGATGAGAGTTTTATTCCTAAATGGGATTTCAAATAAAAAAGTATCTTTGAAAGATACTTTTAATTATTTCTTCTTCTAGAACTTACCATTATAGCCATTCTTAAGATTTGAAATAGGGTAGACAATACTGAAGCAACATAAGTGAAGGCGGCTGCTCTTAACATTTTGGCTGCACCTTTTTGTTCAGTACTATCTAGGATGTATAATTCATCTAATTCTTTTTTACCTCTTCTTGATGCATCAAATTCAACTGGTAGGGTAACCAATTGAAATAATAACATACTCATAAGTAAAATCAACCCAATGGCAGCAACTTTTAAAAGTCCAGCAGCTAAGCCAATAGCAATTACTAAATAGCCAATTTTAGTAGAAAAATTAACGATTGGAACTAGTTTTGATCTTACGCGCATTGGTCCATATGCTTCTTTATCTTGTATAGCGTGGCCACATTCATGGGCAGCTACTGATACTGAAGCAATACTTTTTCCAGAATAGATATCAGATGATAATCTGATTACTTTTTTTGTTGGGTCATAATGGTCTGTTAAATCACCGGATACTTCAACAACATCAATATTTTTTAAATTGTGTTTATCCAAGATTTGTCTTGCTACTTCGCGACCAGATTTATGGCTTGCAGCATCAATTTTTTTATATTTACCGTAATTAGCCTTGATTGAAATTTGAGCAACGCTGGTAATAATTAAACCTAATATGGGTAGGGCATAATATAATAGCGAATATCCTACATCAGTCATTATTTTATCACCTCGTATGTTGTTCCTTCACGGGTATCTTTTAAAACAATACCTTTATTTAATAATTCATCTCTGATTGAATCTGCTAAAGCGAAATCTTTATTTGCTTTGGCTTCTTTTCTTTTTTCAATCATTTCTTCAATATATTTAACTAATTCTGTATCATGATTTTCTTCTTCTTTTAATAAATCTAGTGATAGTACTTTATCAAATGCTTCGATTAAAGCTAATTTAGTATTATTACTAATATCACTTTTAATAACGTCATACAATGTAGTTAGAGCATTTGAAGTGTTTAGATTATCTTCAAGGGCATTCTTAAATTGATTGTTATATTTATCAAAGTCCTCTTGATTGACTTTAGAATCATTTTTTTTAATATTTTTAATTCTACTTAATAGTTTCTTGTATGCATTTTCAGCAGTATCCAAAGCTTCATATGAGAATACTAATTGCTTCCTAAAATGACTTTGTAAGCATAAAAATCTAAAACTTAATGGATTATATCCCTTAGATTCAAGGACACTTACTGTTAAAGTTGCTCCTTTAGATTTACTCATTTTTCCTTCTTCATCCATCAAATGCTCATTATGAAACCAATAATTACACCATTTATGACCAATATAACTTTCTGATTGAGCAATTTCATTAGTATGATGTGGAAAGATGTTATCAACGCCGCCACCATGAATATCTAAGTATTCTCCTAAATATTTTAGGCTAATACCAGAGCACTCGATATGCCATCCAGGATAACCTAGACCCCAAGGACTTTCCCATTTCAAATCTTGATCATCAAATTTTGACTTAGTGAACCAAAGAACGAAGTCAGCTTTATTCTTTTTATTGTCATCTATTTCAACGGTATCTCTTACGCCACCGATTAAGTCATTAGTATCTTGATTCGTTAAAACGTAGTAATTATCTAGTTTTGAAGTATCAAAATATACGTTACCACCGGCTAAATATGCATATCCAGTATCTATTAATTTAGTTATTATTTTAATATATTCATCAATGTTTTCGGTAGCTGGGCTTACAATATCAGGTTTTTTAATATTTAATTTTTTAAAATCATCAAAGAAAATATCGGTATAATATTTAGCAATTTCTAGAACACCTTTATGTTGTTCTTTAGCGCTTTTAACCATTTTATCTTCGCCAGTATCAGCGTCACTTGATAGATGGCCAACATCGGTTATATTCATACATCTAATAACATTGTATCCCAAGTATCTTAAGGTTTTTTCTAAGATATCGTGACCAATATAGTTACGCATATTACCAATATGCTGATCATGATATACGGTTGGTCCACAGGTATACATTGTTACTTTGTCTTTATTCCAAGGAACAAATTCATCAACTTTCTTTGTTAAGGTATTATATATTTTCATAATTTCCTCCTTTTTATATGCCTAATTATAGCATTTTATATATTTTATGTAAATATTATTATTATTTATAATTATTTAAAAATTGAGCTAATTCATCTAAATTTTTAAAAATAGTATCAAAGATATTATATAGTGAGTCTGTGGCGTCATATTCACCAATGGCATAACATTTTTTACCCATACCATAAGCAATGCCTGCTTCAATATGGCCTGATTTGCCAGCTGGTAATACTAATAGAAAGTTTTTAGCAGCTTTTTCATTTGCTAAATCTTCATTAAAAATATTCAATACAATATCACTTTTTAAATCTAATGACTCAAACACTTCCATATTTTCAGCTTCAGTTTTAGTGCTATCACCATATGTATCTTTAGTATTTTCGTTTTTTAAGAAGCAATAATAAGATATGTGATACTCATCAAAAACATCACATATTTTTAAAATATTATCTTTGTTTCTTGTCTTACCGGCAATAAAAAAATCATATTTATATTCCATTTTGCACCTCACAGTTATATTATAACATAATATGTAAAGTTTTAATAAAGTTTGCTTTTTAATTGCTTTATATATGGTATTTTTGTTATAATTAGATGTGAAGGTGTGTTATGAAAAAAGGTAAATTTATTGTTATATCAGGTCCTTCTGGTGTAGGGAAGGGAACAATTTGTAAAAAACTTTTCGAAGAAATTAATGCTTGGTATTCAATATCATCTACGACAAGAGATCCAAGAGAAGGAGAGGTAGATGGTGTCAATTATTTCTTTATTACAAAAGATGAATTTAAAAAGAAAATTGACGAAGGGGAATTTTTAGAATATAACTATTATAATGACAACTATTATGGAACATCCAAAAAAATGGTTTTAGATAAGATGAATGAAGGTATTAATGTTTTTTCAGAAATAGATGTCAATGGGGCTAAAAATATTAAAAAGATATTTCCTGATGCTTTACTCATATATATTGCGCCACCATCTATGGAAGAACTTAAGAAAAGACTAATTGGTAGAGGAACTGATCCGATTGAAAGAATCAATCAAAGATTAGCTATTGCCGAAGAAGAAATGAAACAAGTGGCATTTTATGACCACGTAGTTATTAATGATGACTTGGATAGGGCTACTAAGGAAGTAAAAGATATTATTTTAAAGGAAGTATAAAAAAGACTATGTTATATAGTCTTTTTCTTTGGCTTTTCTTCGCCATACATTTCTTCATAAATTTTTAAATAGTCATTGGCCATATCACTATTAAATTTTGATATGTATCCACATAATTCAGTAAATAATTTATAACATTTATCTGTTGGTATATTAAGTAACTCATCCAAAGTAGACTCTAATAATTTATTATCTTTAATACTATTTTTGATAATATATGCTACTTGTGGTGAAAGGCTTTGATATGCTAAATCATATAATTCATATAATTCTTTAAGCATATCTTTAATTTTTTTATCTAGCATTATTTAAATAATCCTTTTAAAACTTTATTAATTCCTTTATTTAAGGCTTTATCTAGTGTTTTATTAACAACTTTTTTACCTAATTTATAGCCAGCTGAACTCTTAATGGCTTTTTCTCTTTCTTTTTTTGCTTTTTCCTCTTCTTTTTTCTTTTTCTCTTCTTCTTTTCTAAGTCTTTCGGCTTCTTTGGCTGCTTCTTTAGCGGCTTTTTCTTCTTCAAGTTTCTTTTGTTCTGCTTCTTTTTCTTCGCGTAACTCGGCAATTACTTGAGATAATTTTTCAAAGGCTGATTCTCTATTTACTTCTTGACGATATTTAGTTTCCATAACGCTATTAGTAATAACTGCATCTAATTCTTCTTTGGTGATTTCACCCATATAACTTTGTGGTGGAAGTATTTTAGCAAGTTCAACGATACTTGGCATACCTTCAGGGTCTACGAATGAAACAAGGGCTTCACCAGTGCCTAGTTCTAGAATAGCCTTTTCTGTATCTAGTTCTGGATTTTCTCTTAAGGTACTTGCAGCCACTTTAACAGCTTTTAATTCTTGTGGTGTATAAGCTCTCAAGCAGTGCTGTACTCTATTTCCAAGTTGACCTAATATTTCATTTGGAATATCAGCTGGGCTTTGGGAAATAAAGAATACTGATATACCTTTTGATCTTATTAATTTAATAATTTGAGTAATTTTTTTAATTACTTCTTTACTCATTTCACTAAAGATTAGATGGGCTTCATCTAAGAATAATACTGCTTTAGGTTTATCTAAGTCACCAACTTCAGGCATCTTTTCATAGAATGATGAAAGTAACCATACAAGAACTGATGCATATAATGTTGGTTTTTTTACTAATTCACGGCATTCGATTATATTAATATAGCCATTACCAGTTTCTTCAGTTGTTTTCATTAAGTCTTTAATATCTAAGTTGGGTTCACCAAATAGTTTGGTACCATTATCGCCCTCTAGAACTGTTATTTTTCTTATTACAGTGTTGATGCTTACTGGATTAATATTTCCATATTGGGTGCTTAATTTTCCAGCATTTTCGGATATTGTTTGTAATACAATTTTTAAATCTTCCAAATTTATTATTTCGTCTCCTCTATCTTCAGCAATTTTAAAAGCAATATTAAGTAAGCTTTCTCCAGCTTCAGATAGACCTAAAATAATAGATAATAAGGTAGGTCCCATATCAGAAACAGTAAGTCTAATGGGATGACCTGAATCCCCATAAACATCCCAGAATCTAACAGGGAATTTTTTTAGTTCAAAATTAATTTTATCTAGTCCTAATTTAGTTACTCTTTTTTCAACATTTTCATTCATTTCACCAATTCTAGCACAACCTGATAGATCACCTTTAATATCCATAGTAATGCTTGGAATGCCGGCTGCTGATAAAGTCTCAGCAATTACTTTTAATGTTACTGTTTTACCAGAACCACTAGCTCCAGTGATAACTCCATGGCGGTTTAACATTCCAGGATTTAATGAAATAAATTTGTCTTTGCTCTTAGCAACTATTAATTCGTTATTAAAATACATAACATACCTCCATTTGATTTAATTATATCATAAGATATGGTATTTATTATATTTATTTTATTTTTATGATATAATGATAATAGGTGATGATATGAAGCGCAGAATATATTTTATAATTTCGTCATTAATCCAAATTGGAGTATCTATTTATGCAATATTTTCAGCATCAAAATTAGGAAAAGCATTGCTTAAAACATTAGATGCTTATCCTGAAGCATTAAAGGGAAGAATAGAATCACTATTTAGTAATGGTGGAGCTAATTATATTGTAGTAATAGCAATTATTACAATTATTCTAAATGTATTTATTCTTATTTGGGCTTTAAGTGATAAGTTACTTAAGAAAAAGGGAAAAGTAATTGCTTGTTCGGTAATATCAATATTTACTTCAACATATGAAATAATTGAACTATTGGCAATTATCAATATAATTATCATGGCAATATCAAAGAGGGTAAGAAAAGAAGATTATCCAGATCCAAAAGAGCCATTGCCAATTATGGAAAAAGAAAGTATTGATAAAGGGAAAATAATTGTAGCAGTTATTTTAATATTTGTATATTTTTCACAATTTATTTTAGATACAGTTTGTCCTGATATAAGAATAGTACAGTTAATTTTAGGTATTTCATTTTATGTAATAATGACAGTACTAACAATAACTTTGCTTTTTGATTTATTAAAAGATAGTTTTAATATTTTTAGAAAGCATTTTAAAGCATATGTTAGCAATTTAATTGGTACGATCGGAAAATTCTATTTAGTTTATTTAGGTATAGCTATTGTCGCAGCCGTATTATCTAAAGTTAGTACACCAACTAATCAAACAAATATTGAATCATTATCTCTTTGGATTTCGGTACCACTTGCAGTTATTTACGCTCCAATCGTTGAAGAAGCCATTTTTAGAGGATGTATTCGCCGTTTTATTAAAAATGATGTTTTATTTATTATTGTATCAGCAATTACTTTCGGTTTGTTGCATACAGCATTTTCGGAAACCACTATATATAATGTATTAGTACTAGGGATTCCTTATATAACAATTGGTGGATTTTTGGCTTATTTGTATGTTAAAACAAATAATATTTGTACTAATATGGCCTTTCATGCCTTTCATAATGGAATGGTTATGATTTTAATTATTTTAATGAAATTATTTTAAGATTAGTCTTGTGATTAATCTTTTTATAGTATTAGGAAGTGAGGAAGTATGAAAGTAAAAAGAATTAATAAGAAAAGGTTAACTATAGCCATAATAATTTTACTCTTGTTACTGCTTGGCATAACAATTGGCTTATATTATTTAATTAACAAGAATGATAAACCAGTAGAACATTTAATCTATGATGAGTTTGAAACAATTGGTGGTAAAATCAATGAAACGACTTATTATTTGTTGGGAGCAAATAATGATATCTCTTTTGATATTGTTAAAGAAGACAACTTTAGTTATCAAGTAACTGATAGCGAGGAAAACAAAATTGATAGTCAGTTAATTGGCGATAAAATTAAAGGACCTGCTACTTTATATGAAGAAGGAAAAACATATCACTTAAAAATAAATAATGGTAAATTTAAGGATGAGAAATATACGAGTATTAAGGAAATAATATTTAAAATAAATAGACCAGCAAAGCAAGAAATGGTATTAATCGATAATGTTATTAAAAAGAATATTAATGATATTGAGATAACTGAGAAAGATATTAAACTAGATGGTGAACACGAAGAAAATAGTATTGTCGTAGTATATGATGGTGAAAAATTAGTTAGTGCCTATAAAATAGGTAAAAAGGAAAATGATAAATACACTTACACTATTCCTAAAATGGAAGAAGTATTTAAAGATATTGATTATTATGGAAAAGAAAGAATTAATTTGGCAGATTATCAAAATGATAAAAGTATCAATCTTTTAGTGGCTTCACTCATTCCTACGGTATATGCTAAAGAGGATGTAACAATTGCAAAACCTGTTTGGAATAAAAAAGATGGTACTTTAGAAGTGGGAGTTACAATTTATACGACAGAGAAAAAAGAATTCCTTCCTAATCATGATGCTAAGATAGAATTAACACTAATATTATCTGTTGACTTATATAAAGATATTGCTTTAAATGATATAAATTATGCAACAGTAATAAATTATGATATCAAAATTAAAAATAATTTAAACTATGCAAATGATGACTATACAAAACTATTTGAGACAATTAAATTAAAGAATAATATTGAAAACTATGATACATCATGGTTAGAAAAAAGCTATAATGGTTTAGATACTGATAAGAAACAAATTAATAAATCATTTGGTAAGTTAACGGTAGAAACAGAAATTCCAGGATTATATTTAGATATTCAATTAGGTACCTTAATCGATATCAATAGCAAAGGATATACAAATACACTACTTACCGGTAAGAATAGTTTTCTTGTTGGCATTAATAATAACAAAGAAATATATAGCACATATACTTTTGATAATAAGGGAGAACTTAATTTTATTGGTGATGAAGATAATAAGATTGCAAGTTCTATCAACACTAATCTTAGTTTTATGAACTTATTTAATATGAATACAAAGATGATATCAGGTATGTATACAAATGGTAAATCAGTCATGAAAGTTAATAATGATGATAAGAAACAGACAATAATTGATTATGAAATTAATGGTGATGGTGGATTCTTTGCTAAATACTTGGTAACGTTAGAAAAAGATAGTACTATTTATGATGATAAGATATCACTTACAAAATATGAAAAGAAAGCAATTATTAGTAGTAAGGTAAAAGAGGAAGAGAAGAAAGAAGAAGAGAAAGAAAAACCAACATACAAATATACAAAAGAAGAAATAAGGGAAATGCTTCAAAGTGGATATGATGAATTAGATGCCTTAGAAGCTTGGGTGACTCCAATGGGAACACTTACTACAATGGTTATTAGTCAAAAGACAATTGATGTTAATAATAATACGTTTACGGGCACTTGGACATATGATGATAATGTATCATATTCTTGCACTTATAACTATGTAACAAAAGATATGAGTTGTGAAGGATTTAGTGTGGCACAAAACTATGTTAAAGGTACTTGTGATAATACACATGAAGATTATCTCAATTATTTAGAAACTGGTGAAATACAAAATGATGATGCTAAAGAATGGGATAATTTATATACTGATATGGATAGTTGCTATTACGAGGCAATTTCAAAGAATGAACCAACAAATTTCAATGAGGATATTCAAAATATTCTAACAAAAAAAGAACTTACTTTTGAAGATTTAGGTGTACTTAGTACATAATATGGTATAATTAAAATGAAAGGATAAGGTAATTATGGAAATTAAAAGAGAAGAGAAAATTAATGAGAATGGGTCACATACAGTAAAAACAGTAACAAAAGTTACTAATGATGATGGTTGGGTTGACGCTGATGAAGTATTTAAGAATAATCATGAACCAAAAAACAAACTATTTAAAGGAAAGGCAATAAGTTTCAATTTTGAAACGGATGATCCTAAGGTAACTAGACCTTTTGTAAGAATAATCAGTTCTGTATTTATAGTTATTAGTTTAATTCTAATTATTATTGGTTTTCTTCACAACGACAGTGGTTATTTAATATTTGGTGGTGCAATATTAATAACTATGGTATGGTTTTGGATAGGTGCGGAGAAGACAATCAATGAGATTGAAGCAAAGTATTATAAAAATCAAAACAATAACAACACTGATACTCCTAAAGATAATAATTAAATCTAAAGTAGTTAACAAATTAGTATGTTAAAAAGATTATTTGCAAATTAAAAATCTACAATTTTTATCGTAGATTTTTTTAGTTATCTATGTTTAGAGAGAATTCTTTTTTTACCACATTTTAAATATGTTTGCTTGGCCGCAGTGGTTTCATTGGATTGCCTAGAAAAATGATTAAATACTCGTTGATATTTAACAAAGTCTTCCATAATTTCATTATAGCCAGCTTGATGTGTTTGCATCAAACTATTGTATTCACCGATATTTCTATAAGTTATAGTTGGTCTTTTTCCAATAATAACATAATTTTCTCTTTCAAATTCTTCTCTATCTTCGATTTTAATTATTTTTATTCCACCAATAAGATTATAATATAAAACAT
>CAZLQU010000008.1:0-25735 GCA_964561805.1 uncultured Muribaculaceae bacterium
TGCATTTCACAAGAATAAGGTAAGTGAAAGCCATTTACATGGAACGACGGGATATGGATATAACGATTATGGTAGAGATGTAGTTGAGGCGGTTTTTGCAGATGTATTTAAATGTGAAGATGCTTTAGTGAGAAGAGAATTTATATCAGGAACACATGCTTTGACAGTTGCCTTAAACGCGATGCTAAGACCAGGAGATACTATGCTTAGTATAACAGGCAAACCATATGATACTTTGGATAAAGTAATTGGTATAATCGATAATCCAAGTAGTCTTATGAGTTATGGCATTAAATATGAACAAATTGATTTAATTGATGATGACTTTGATAAAGAAAAAATATATAGTTATCTTTTAAATAAAAAAATAAAATTAATTACTATTCAAAGAAGTAAAGGTTATTCAACTAGAGAAAGTATTTCAATTGATAAGATTGAAAAAATTATTAAAGAAATTAAAAGAATTGATAAAAGTGTTATTATCATGGTCGATAATTGTTACTGTGAGTTTGTCAGTTATAAAGAACCAACTGAAGTTGGAGCTGATTTGGTCGTAGGTAGTTTAATTAAGAATTTAGGAGCTGGAATAGCTACTAACGGAGCATATATTTGTGGCAAGCATGATTTGGTAGAACTTTGTGCAGAAAGATTAACTGTTCCAGGACAAGGAAAAGAAGTAGGGCCTAGTGGGGAAGCCAATAGAATGTTTTTATTAGGACTATTTATGGCACCTCAAGTAGTACTTAGCAGTATAAAGACAGCTATCTTGCTTAGTTATGCGATGGAACATATTGGTTTTATGGTAAGCCCCAAATATAATGATTTACGAGTAGATATTGTTCAAAATATTATCTTTAATGATCCAAAGAAGCTGATTAGTTTTTGTAAGTCTATTCAAAGTAGTTCAGCTATCGATAGTCATGTAGAACCGGTTCCTAGTGATATGCCAGGATATACGGATAAGGTTATAATGGCTAGCGGTTCATTTACTCAAGGTAGTTCAATAGAACTTTCTTGTGACGGACCATTAAGAAGTCCATATATTGCATATTTTCAAGGAAGTTTATCATATGATTATGGTAAAATAGCAGTAATTAATGCCGTAAAAACTTTTATGGAGGGTGACCATGAATAAATTAGATGAATTTAATGAAAAACTTAGAAAAAGTAAAATAGCCATCATTGGAATTGGTGTTAGTAATTTACCACTACTTGATTATCTATATCAAATGAACTGTGATGTAACAATATTCAGTGATAATAAAATAGAGATAGATTTAAGTAAATACCCATATCCCGTTTATGAAAGTGGACTTAGTAAATTAGTTGGCTTTGATATTATCTTTAGAAGTCCAGGATGTTTGCCAACAAGGAAGGAAATTGTTTTAGAAAAAGAAAGAGGGGCACTAGTTACTACTGAAGTGGAGCAAGTTATTAAACTTACTCCATCAAAGGTAATTGGAATAACTGGCTCTGATGGTAAAACGACAACGACCACATTAATTGATTTAGTACTTAGGGCAAGTGGTTATAAAACCTTCTTAGGTGGTAATATTGGCACTCCATTATTTACTAAAATAAAGGAAATGACTAATGATGATATTGTTGTATTAGAATTATCTTCATTTCAATTAATGGAAATGACTGTTAGTCCAGATATATCAGTAATTACTAATATTACGCCAAATCATTTAGATAAACATAAGAATATGGATGAATATATAGATAGTAAATGTAATATTTATAAACATAAAAATGGAATACTTGTAACTAATGCCGATAATGATATTACTAAGAATCTTAAAACGGATAGAGAAGTAAGATATTTTAGTAGACAACATAAGACAAATAGTTTTTATACTTTAGACGATAAGATTTGTTATAATGATAATGTTATTCTTGATGGTAAAGACTTACATATTAGAGGAAGACATAATTATGAAAATATTTGTGCTTGTTTAGCGGCTACATTTGATTTAATAGATATGGATAAAGCCATAGGAGTTATTAAAGAGTTTAAAGGAGTAGAACATAGATTAGAGTTTGTTAGAGAAATAAATCATGTTAAATGGTATAATGACTCAGTATCATCTAGCCCTACTAGAACAATTGCAGGACTTAATTCATATGATGAAAAGATTGTCTTAATTGCTGGTGGATATGATAAGAATTTGGACTATTCTCCACTTGCTAAACCTATTTTAGAACATGTTAGTAAATTAATATTATTTGGTGCTACGAGTGATAAAATATATAATGCGGTAATTAATAATAAAGATAAAGAAGATATTACTATTTACGTGGAAAAAACATTAACTGATGTTGTTAATAGAGCACTAAAGGTAGCCACAGATGGAGAAGTAGTATTATTTAGTCCAGCTTCAGCATCGTTTGATATGTTTAAGAATTTTGCTGATCGAGGTAAACAATTTAAGGATCTAGTCAATAAATTATAAAAGAAGCATTAATGAATGCTTCTTTTTCTTACTTTTCCGTGTCCTAGTGACTTTATATCAATATCGTCTAATTTTGGTGGAGTAATTAAATCTAGGTTTAGATGATATTTTATAGCTAACTCATAAGTCATTGCTTTATATATATTGATAGCTGTTTCATATTTATTTTCTTCAATTGCCATAACAGATTTAGTTATGTAATTATTAAAGAAAGCAGTAGCTATTTCTTTTTTATCTTTATCTTTCATTAATTCGTATGAGATAATAGGACCAATTGTATCATAAGTAATTAGTAATGGGAAATATTTAGGATCTTTTTTCATTACATTATCTCTAAAACTTCTTAAGGTATTTAAGTAATAATTATCATCTTTATAATTTAAGATAACACACATAATTGTAGTTAAATAACAAGAACTACCACTATTTTTTGAAATATTATACATGTTTTCTCTAGCATTATTACTTCTTCCATAAGCTTCACAAAAACGGTAACATTTAGGGTCGCATGCTAATCTGTCTTCACCTTTAACCTCACACCAATATTTACCACAATCAACATTTTCACCCATATAAGTACAAGCGGCACAAAAGTCTTCGTACATAGTATCACTTCCGACGGGTTAATATAATACCACAAAAAAAATAATAAAGCAAATTACTTTATTATTAATTTAGCAATAAATGCTCCCAAAATGCAACCAAAGATGATAGTAATAAGTGAAAGTAACCAGTCTGGTAAGTTTAAGATAAAAAAACCATTTTTATTCATACTGTTTAGAAGATTTATTTTGAACATATCTAATTCTTTATGACTTTTTGATACCATGACACCTTTATATGTCGTAAGTTCTTTTTGATGCCCTTCAGTTAAGATATCCTCTGGAGTTAGTGTTTCTAACATAACGATGTTATTATCTTTATAAACAGAATAGTGAAGGGTAATGTTACCATGGACTTTAACAAAGGTCTTATCAGTAGGGAGGGTTAGTTCATATTTATCAATATGATCTTTTTCATTTGTTGATACGATAACACCTAAGAAATTACCTTCTCTTAGACTTGGATAATAATCAAATAAAAGTTTTTTATACGCTAACATATTATATTTTTTGATAGCACGTTCTTTTTTACGGAATTCATTTTCGTTGATATAATCGATAATATAACTGCTTTTCATACTTTCACCTATCTTAATTATATCATAATATTTAAAAATGTGTTATAAAAAATTAATTATAATAAATATATTGATTTTGATTGTATGGAACGGGGTATACTGGGTATTGATTATATACTGGAACTGGATATATTGGCCTTGGGTAAAATGCTGGTGCAAGCAAGCCCCCAGTTATACCTCCTAATAAAAATGGGGCAAGGAATCCACCGCCAATAAAACGATTATCATTTGGCATTTTATTTGTGGGAACATAATATTTATTTGGATACATAATTCACAACCTTTCATAGATAGTATATTAAAAAAAGCAAGAAATGTTATTCCTACTTTTGACGAATATTTTGATTGTTAATTATTATAGTGAAATTGCTTTTGTTTGTCAACATTTTTTTATTAAAAAAATTAGTAAATTTTGGGGGTAAAAAATGGGGTGTAAAAAATGTGTCAAATCTATTGATATATATAAAAATTTGATTAAAATAAAAAGTCATGAAGAGGAAGTGACGCTTATTATTCTTAATAATTTATTATCAATAATAAACGTTATTTTTTATGAATTGAGGTGATGATCATGGTTGAAACTAATTTACCCGTAATATTTTTGCGTGATGTTGTTTTACTTCCTTATAATGAACTTAGAATTGAATTATCAACACCACTTGAGAAGAGTATTTTAAAAATTAGTGAACATAATCATGATAGTCATCTTTTGTTTATTAATTTAGATGATTCATTGGAAGAAAAGCCTAGTATTAGGAAATTACCAAAAATCGGTATTTTAGGAAGAATTAAAACTAAATTGGAACTTCCTAATGGGGTAGTAAGATTGGTGGTTACAGGTCTTGATCGTGTTGAAGTATTAAATTACGTTTTAAACGATGATGATAGTTATGAAGCTTTTGTTATTCCCACCAAGGAATATGATTATGATGAACTTGAGGCAATTGCTTTAAAGAGAATTTTAATTAAAGATTTAAACGATTATATTGATTTATCAGCAAGTATTTCTAATAATGTACTTGGGAGAATTAGTGGCGTTAGTAGTTTATCAAGATTATCTGATATTATTGTTTTTGAATTGCCTCTTGAATATAATACTAAAGTTAAATATATTGAAATTAGTAATCCAATATCAAGAATTAAGAATATTATTCGTGATTTGAATAGAGAAATGGAAACTGTTAAGTTAGAAAATAGAAATGACGAAGACTTAAAATAAAGACTTGATGAAGAACAAACAAATTATATTCTTAAAGAACAAATACAATCAATTAAAGAAGAAATTAACGAAGTAGATATTAAAGATAATGATATTGTTAAATTAAATAGTAAAATTAATGAAGGTGATTATCCTGAATATATTAAGAAGAGACTAGATGAAGAGTTAAATCGTTATGAACTTACTAGTCCGGTATCACCTGAAATGAGTATTATTCGTAATTATATTGACTGGTTGGCTAGTTTGCCTTGGAATAAGAGTACTAAAGATAATAAAGACATCGATGATATTAGAAATAAATTAGATGGTACTCACTTTGGACTTGATTCGGTTAAGGATAGAATAGTTGAATATATTGCAGTAACAAAAATAAAGAAAAAGAACAAAAGTCCAATACTTTGTTTGATTGGGCCTCCTGGTGTTGGTAAGACAACAATGGCTAAATCAATTGCCGATGCTTTAAATAAAAAATTTGTTAAAATTAGTGTTGGTGGAGTCCATGATGAAGGGGAAATTGTTGGCCATAGAAGGACTTATATTGGAGCATGCCCTGGTAGAATAATTCAGGGGCTTAAGAGAGTAGGAGTAAATAATCCAGTCTTCTTAATTGATGAAATAGATAAGCTTACCAAAGATTATAAGGGAGATCCTGCTTCTGCTTTGTTAGATGTACTTGATAAGGAACAAAATAGTAGTTTTATTGACAATTATATTGAAGAAGAAGTAGATTTATCAAATGTTTTATTCATTCTTACAGGCAATGATGAAGATAAAATACCCGATGCATTAAAAGATAGACTTGAAATAATTAATTTATCTAGTTATACGATGCATGAAAAAGAAGATATCGCTTTAAATTATATTATTCCAAAATTAAGTAATCACTATGATATTAAACTCAAATTAACAAGTAATGATATTAAGGAAATAATTATTCATTATACGCGTGAATCTGGTGTTAGACAATTAGAAAGATGCATCGATACAATATTTAGAAAAATACTAATTGATGGCAAATTGAAGAAAGATTATAAAATTACTGATTATCTTGGTAATTATAAATATAGAACAATTTTAAATGAAAAAGATAGTTATGTAGGGGTAATTAATGCTCTTGGCTATACTCCATATGGTGGTTGTATTCAGAAAGTATCAGTTCTTAGTTATCCAGGAAATGGTGAAGTCCACTTAACAGGGAGTCTTGGTGATGTTTTAAAGGAAAGTGCCGAAGTTGCAGTAAGTTTTATTAAAGCTAACTGTACTTTAATGGAAATAGATCCAACAGTATTTAAAACTAATGATTTTCATATTCATTTTGAAGGAGCAGCGGTTAGTAAAGATGGTCCATCAGCAGGACTCGCTGTCATGACTAGTTTAATTAGTTTACTTAAGAAAAAAGAGATTGAAACGACTGTTAGTATGACTGGTGAAATAACACTTAGGGGTAAAGTTTTACCCGTTGGTGGAGTTAAAGAAAAAGTATTGGCAGCAATTAATAACAATGTTAAATTAATTTATGTGCCAATTGATAATAAAGAGGATGTAAGAGAAATCCCTTCAGAATTATTAAAGGGTATAAAAGTCAAATACATTAATAACTATTTAGAAATTTATAATGATTTGTTTTAAGATATACTACAGTATATCTTTTTTTATAAGAAAATAGTCTTCTTTGCTTGTCAAAATATTAATTTTATGTTATATTTAAAGAGAAAGTAGGAAACTATATGGTAAAAAGAATATTATACTTATTTATATTACTTGTTTTTCCTTTAACTGTATGGGCTGATACGATTAGTTTCAATTGCCCAAACAAAGTAAAAACAGGTGATAGTTTTAGTTGTGATATTTATGGAAATGCTTCAAATATGGTGGGATCACTTAGTATAAAAGTTAATGTTAATGATATAATTTCATTAGATAACTTTGCTCCAACTAGTGATTGGCAAGGTCAAATGACCCAGAAGGGTATAGGCTTGTATAACGCAGAGGAAGTAACTGGCAATTTTAAAATAGGTACTATTAAGTTAAAAGCTTTGAAATCTGGTACTGGTAAGATTACAACTTCAGAGGTGATTTTTTCTAGTGATGTTAACAATACTACGAATACAATTGATGATATTGCGGTTGAGATAGAGGTAGTAAGTGCCACTAATAATGTTGAAAATAAAAATAATGATACGACTAATACTAATGACAGTTCTGATAATTCAAATAATGTAACCGATAATAATGCAACAAGTGAAGTGAGCAGCACATATTTGATAGGTTTAATTATTGAAAAATATCCCATTGATTTTAAAAAAGATGTTTTTGATTATGAAATTACGATTGATGATAAAGATGAAATCTTGAAAATTGAACCATTACTTGAAGATGAAAATGCTACTTATGATATTATTGGTAATAATAATTTAAAAGATGGAAGCATAGTTTCGGTTGTAGTTACTGATAGTTTTGGTGAAAGTAAAAGATCATATAATATAAAAATTCATAAAAAGGAACTTAAATATGTTAATAAATATAGCATCGTTTTTATGATAATAATTGGAATATTAGTTCTTATAAATATTATTAGAATTGTTAGTAAGAATAAAAGGAAAGTAAATGGATGATAAAATGAAAAAAATAGTTGAGTTTTTGAAAAAAAGATATATGCTTGTCCTTTGTTTAGTTTCGGTTGTTTTGTTAGTTTTTGTTTTTCCAAGACTAGAGCGACGTGGAACGTTTGGATTAGCCGAAAATGAGTATGTTACACTAACGTGCCCAAGCGCTAAAGGAATTGGAGAGACATTTGATTGCAATATTGTTTTACATAATACTAATAAAACTATTTTAGCTATTAATGCTAATTATGACTTAGCAGAAGAAATAACTTATCAGGGGATTGCTATTGCTAATAATAGTAGTTTTGAGTTGCTTAGTGTCAATGAAGAAGATGAACCAAGTGTGCTTGGTTTTGCCGTTTATAGTGAAAATGGAGTTAATGATGAAGTAATTATAGGTACGATAACTTTTAAAATAAGTGATACGGCTAATGCTAATACTAATTATAAAGTAGGACTTAAGAATGTTGAATTAGTTGATAATATTTTGGTAGATGAAAGTTATGAAATGCTTGAAGGTGCTAATACTGAAACACAAGTTAGAACTTTTAATAACGTTGCTACGTTATCTGACTTGGTAATGTCAACAACAACTTTGAATGAAGAATTTGCATCTAATACGTTTAATTATACGGCAACAGTTTCACCTAGTACAACGATGGTTACAATTACTCCTACTAAGAGTGATAACAATTCAGTTTTGTCAGGAACAGGAGCTATGCCAACTGTTAATTTGCATTATGGAACAAATCCATTTACAATTACGGTTACATCTGAAGATGGCAATGTTACTAATACATATACTATTAGTATTTATCGTGAGTATGCTTTTACAACAAAAGTGTATACTTACAACAGTACTGATAATTATATCTATGTTGGCGGTGATAGTGATGAAATGGTTGTTAGTAATCTTGAAATGTTATCTGATGGATTAAATTATAACATTAGTGATGACAATTTAAGAGTATTATATAATAATGAGGTTTTGGTAAGTATTAAGTTAGTTAATTTCAATTCTGAATATTTGATAATTGGTAAGAAAATTTATTTGAGTGAAGATGTTACATATGCAGATATTTTAGAAAATATTGTAAGTGATGATGTGACATTTAAATTATTTGATAATAATAATCAAGAAATAACTGATAATACGACGACAATTAATATTAATAATCATAAATTGAATGTTTATTATGATGATGAATTAATTGATGTATTGACATTTAGTGATAGTTATTTGCAATTTAGTAATTTAGTTTATGATAATAATTTGATGTTAATAAAGCGGTTAGTTTCGGAAACAACATATGGTAATCTTAAATCTAAAATTGCAACATCTGGAACAATTTCCATCACTTCAAATAAGGGTGGTGCAATTACGGATGAGGACATTGTAAAAACTGGAGATACAATTACTATAACGTTAGGTGATGATATATATACATACACGCTTTCAGTACTTGGTGATACTAATGGTGATGGGTTAATTAAATTAATTGATGTTGGAAGATTGTATAAGTATTATAATGAAACACTTGAATTAAGTGTAGCACAGATTGCAGCTGGTGACATTAATGGTGATGGAGCGATAACAATGATTGATGTTGGAAGATTATATAAATTCCAATGTGGTAATATTCCAGTCTTAGAAGTAGGAGGACATTAGAGTATGAAAAAAATTAAATATTTAATATTATTAACAATTTTATTGTTTCCATTAAAGGTAATGGCTGCAGATGATAGTTTAACTATTACATGTACTCCATCATCAGCGACTGCTGGTAGTAATGTTAGTTGTTCTGTTAGTGCTAGTGTTAATCACCTTTTAGGTAGTTTATCAATGAAACCAACTGTTAGTTCCGGATTATCAATTGTTAGTTTTGAAAGGGATGCCGTATGGCCAATGGGCGAACTATCTAATAAAGGATTAAGTGTCTTAAATAGTTCTTCATTTGCGGCAGGTACTTATAATATTGGTATATTAAATATTAAAGTTGATGATAGTGCAACAATTGGCGATAAAACTATAACATTTACGGATATTGAATTTAATGATGATGAAAATGATAGAACTTATGAAGTTGCCAATGTAACTTCAACAATTACAGTTGTTGAAAATCAAGTTACGCCACCAACACCTTCAACGCATTATTTAAGTTCTTTGTCTTCAACAACAAGTAACATTTCGCCAATGTTTAATAAAACTGAGAGTGGATATAGTTTAATAATTCCAGCTACAGCTACGACATTCAATTTAGTGGCAACAGCAGAAACAACTGGAGATACAATTACATTTAAAAATCGTGATACAGGAGCTACGCTAGATGCATCTAATATTACTTTTGTAACTGATACTGGAAAGTCTGGAATGATGATTGATATCTATGTTGGAGATGTCGATGATACACCTGAATATTCTGTTGCTGTTACCAAGGATGTTCCAGCTAATACCAATACCAACGAGTTAAGTTCTTTAAAAGTTGGCGATCAAACGGTGACATTAGTTAGTGGTAAACATGATTATGTAGTTGAACTTAGTGATGTTAGTTCATATACTGTCGTAGCAGATTTAAATGATCGTACGAATTTTAGAATTACTAATCTTGTTAGTCCAAGAACTGGTGAGGGAACTTTTACTTTAGATATTGAACCTGTTGATAATGCTTCAGGTCTTACAGGAGTGACATATACAATTCAAGTTAAAAAGATTGGTGGTGGTAGTACTCCAACTAGTAAAACCACTAAAACTGCTGCTCCAAGCAATAATCCTAATACTGGTGGAGTAACTTCTGTTTTGATGGCTTTAGTGTTAGTGGTTTCATTTGGTGCTAGTATTTATTTCTATAAAAGAAATATGAAATACTTTTCAAATAGTAAATAAAGAACAATAAATTGTTCTTTTTTTCATATAATTAATTGGTGATGTTATGCTTTTTATTAAGGGATTTATTATTGGCCTTGGTAAAATTATGCCTGGTGTTTCTGGAGCAATAATTGCAATAGGATTAAATTTATATGAAAAATTAATAAACGCCATTATTTATTTTTTTAATGATTGGAAAAAGCATATATATTTTTTATTTCCAATAATCCTTGGTGGTCTATTGGCTATTATTTTTGGAAGTAAGTTATTATATTATTTTCTTAATAATTATCGCTTTTTTACAATGATGTTTTTTCTTGGATTAATAATTATGGGTACTTATAATTTTAGTTTTCTTGTAGAATATAACAAATTGAATATAGGAATAATATTTGGTGTTATATTGGGCGGTTTATTTTTAGGCATTATTAATATAAATTTAGGATGGTTATCAACATATAATGTTAGTTATTTTTTAGGTGGTTATATCTCGGTTATGGCATCAATTATTCCAGGGATTAGTTCAACAGCACTATTAATTGTTTTGGGGATTTATGATAATATTTTATTAATGGTTGCTAATCTTTATAATTTTAGTTATGTGTTAGATAATTTATGGTTATATTTCCTTTATTTATTTGGAATGATCATTTCCTTTATAATAAATATTTTATTAGTTAATTATTGCTTAAAAAAACACCATAAAATTAGTTATGCGGTAATTTTAGGATTATCAATTATCAGTATTATATATTTGCTTAAAGAAACAATAACTATCGATTTTAATGTATTTGGGTTATGTTTTTTGATAATTGGAATTGTTTGTGCTAAAGCTTTAAATAAAGTGTCAAATAATTGTTAAATTAATGATTATTAATGATATTTATGATATAGTTATAATAGGTGATGATATGAATAGTAATGGAAAAATAATTGTTATTGAGGGAACAGATTGCTCTGGAAAGGAAACGCAAACACGATTATTAGTTGAAAAATTAGAAGCAATGGGAAAGAAAGTAAAAAGAATATCATTTCCAATGTATGATACACCAACTGGTAAAATAATTGGGGCTTGTTTACTAGGAAAACCAGAAATGTGTAATAGTTATTTAAAAGAAGATCACGGTTTTTTTCCTGAAGGAGGAGGAAATGTTGATTCTTTGGCAGCAATTGATTTATATGCTGCCGATAGAAGATATAATTTACCCAAAATTAAAGAGTTATTAAATGATGGTTATATTGTTATTATTGATCGCTATGTAGCTTCAAACATGGCACATCGTGGAGGGCTTTTAGAAAATAGGAATGATCGCTTAAAAATATATAAAAAGATTGAACTTTTGGAATATGAAATAAATGAATTACCGCGTCCTGATAAAACAATTTTATTATATTTACCATATGAATATGCATGCATACTTAAGAAAAACAGAAAAGAAATAGCCGATGAGACCGAACGCAATGAAAAATATTTGAAAATGGGAGAAAAAGCTTATTTAGAGTTATCGGCATTATATGATTATGATTTAATCGAATGCGTTAAAAATAAAGAAATTAGGACGATTGAAGATATCAATCAGGAGTTATTTGAAAAGATAAAAGAGATATTATAAAAATAGCACATTGTGCTATTTTTCAATTTTTATATTCTTAATAATTTGGTAATCTAAATTAAGACTTTTAATTTTCTCTAACATATTAGAATCAACATTAATATTATATGTAATTAGATTATCATAATTTTTAGAATTAATCTTTGTGCTTTTTAATAAGTAATCTACATCTTTTACTCTTTCATAGGTAAATGATAAATCAATGTTATACCCATCAGTTAATTCATTTAGCGCTATTTCTTTAATGGCGTTGGCAGCAGTTTTGGTGTATGCTCGTATTAGACCGTTAGCACCTAATTTTATTCCTCCAAAATATCTAACTACAACACAAAGAGTATTAGTTAAATGATTGTTTTCTAAAACTTTTAAAATAGGAATACCGGCAGTACCACTAGGTTCGCCATCATCACTAGCTTTTTTAATATCCTCATATATATAGGCATAGGTGTAGTGAGTGGCATCAGGGTATTCTTTTTTTATTTCATTTAAGATTAGATTTATATTTTGATTGGCTAATTTATATATGAGGGTAATAAATTTTGAGTTTTTAATAATTAATTCATATTTATGATTATTAGCAACTATGTACATGACATCACCTAGTTAAATTATAATAAATATTTCTTATATTTACAAGGAAAAATGATTGTTTTCGTTATTTATTTATGTTATAATTTAGATATAGTGGATAAGTAGGTGACGTGATGTACTTAAAAGAGATACAAACATATGGATTTAAATCATTTGCGGATAAAATAAATTTTGAATTTACTAAGAATATTAATGGTATTGTTGGGCCTAATGGTTCTGGTAAAAGTAATATTGTCGATGCTGTCAGATGGGTACTAGGTGAAGGATCTAATAAACAACTTAGAGCAACTGATACGACAAGTGTAATATTTTCAGGATCAAAAAGTAGAAAACCATTAAATAGCGCAATGGTCAACATTATTTTTGATAATACCGATAGACATTTACCAATAGATTTTAATGAAGTATCAGTAAAACGTGTATTATATCGTACAGGTGAAAATGAATACTATCTAAATGGCAATAAATGTCGTTTAAAAGATATTACGGAACTACTTATGGATAGTGGGGCTGCTAAAGAAAGTTTTAATATAATTGGTCAAGGAAAAATAGATGAAATTTTATCAACTAAACCATATGATCGTAGAGTAATTTTTGAAGAGGCGGCTGGAGTGCTTAAATACAAAAAAAGAAAAGAAGAAGCTATTCGTAAATTAGATAGGACAAATAATAATATTAATAGAGTAAATGATATTATCAATGAACTTGAAGGTAATTTAGAACCATTAAAAGAACAAAGTGAGGCCGCTAAAAAATACCTTGAATGTAAGGATAAATTAACTAACTATGATATTTCTTTAATGGTATATGATGCCGATAGATTTACTAAGGATTTTGAAAATAATAAAACGAAAATTAATGAATTAAATGATCAGATAACTGAGCTTAATTTAAATAGTACAACATATGATGTTAGTATTTTACAAGGTAAAGATAAACTTAGTAAATTAAATGAAGAATATAATCTTAAAACGAAACAAGTATTAGAGTATACAAAAGAACTAGAACAAACAGATAGCGATATTAAACTTTTAAGAGAAAGAAAAAAATATATTAAGAGTGATGATAATTTAGATAAAATTAATTTACTTAAAGAAACTATTTTAGAAAAAAATAATAAAATTAAATTATTAGAAAATGAAATCGCAGTTATAAATGAAAAGATAAGTATTAGTGAAAATGATGTAGTTACTAATAATAGCAAATATAATGAAATTAAGAATAATATTGATAAATATAATAAGGCAATCGAAGATAATAATAGAATTATTGCGGATTTAAATTATAAGATTAATTATTTAGAGGAATCACTTAATAGTGGTAGTAATATTCCTACGGCAGTAAAGAACTTATTACATAATCCATTATTTAGTGGAGTACATGGTATAATTGGTTCACTTATTAAAGTACCAGATGAATATGCTTTAGCAGTTTCAACAGCGCTAGGTGGAGCTACAAATTATTTGGTTGTCGATTCCACTAAATTAGCTAGCAAGATGGTTAAATATTTAAAAGATAATCATTTAGGAAGGGCAACATTCTATCCACTTGAAGTAATTAAAGGTAGATATATCGATGATGATATTATAAATAAGTTAACTCTTACTAATGGTTATCTTGGTGTATTAGCGAACTTTTTGGAATATGATAAAAAATATGAAAATATTATTATGAATCAACTTGGAAATGTTATCGTCGCTGATAATATTGATGATGCTAACAAGATAAGTGCCAATATTAATAACCGTTATAAGATAGTTACATTAGATGGACAAGTAGTCAATGTTGGGGGATCAATTACTGGTGGTGATAAAATTAAAAGTAATGATCCAATTAAACAGAAATATGAACTTAATGAATATAGGGATAATGTAACTAGATTAAGAAATGAAAATAATGATAATTTAAGTTTAATTGATGAAATAAGTGCAAAACTTAAAACATATGAAGAAAAAATATATAATGCTAGATTAGATATTAGTACGATGCAAGCGGAAGTAAAAAATAAAGAAGATTTAATCAGTGTATTTAAAAAAGATGTAAGTACTAGTGAAAGAGAACTTAAAGATATTGAAAGTATCAGTAATAATAATAGTAAAGATGAAGAAAATACTTTGGTAGAAAAATATTATAAAATTAAAGATGATATCGATAATTTGAGTAAAGATATTGAATTATTAAATACAACACGTGAGAAATTAGAAAGTGATATTGAAGAAATAGAAAATACTAGTAAAAATAGTTTATTAAACACTCAAAAATTAGAAAAAGAATTAAGCGATTTGGAAATTAAGAATGGTAAACTAGAAATTAAAATTGATACGATACTTAATAGTTTGAATGAAGATTATAGTATTACTTATAAAGAAGCTAAAGATAAATATATTTTGGAAGAGAATCCTGATCAAATTAGACGTGAAGTTAACAGTTTAAAGAATAGTATTAAAGATTATGGTATGGTTAACTTGGGTGCAATAGCTGAATATGAGAGAGTAAGTACGAGATATGAATTTTTGACAAAACAAAAGGAAGACTTAAATAAAGCTGAGGACACTTTACTAGAAATAATTAATGATATGGATAATATTATGAAAGATAAGTTCTTAGAGACATTTAATGAAATTAAGACGGAGTTTAAGAAAGTCTTCAAAGAATTGTTTAGGGGAGGAACAGCGGATATCTATTTAACTAATCCAGATGATATTTTGGAAACTGGTATTGAACTAGAAGCTACACCTCCAGGAAAGAATCTTAAAAGTATTCAAGCATTATCTGGTGGTGAAAGAACATTTACAGCAATATCACTACTATTTGCTATTCTTAATGTTAGACCGGTACCATTTTGTATCTTTGATGAGGTAGAAGCGGCGCTGGATGAAGCAAATGTCGATGCTTTTGGGGAATACTTAAATAAATATCGTGACAAGACACAGTTTGTAATTATTACACATAAGAAAAGGACAATGGAATATGTTGATACTTTATATGGTATAACGATGCAAGAATCTGGTGTATCAAAGAGAGTATCAGTTAAATTAGGGGATATTAAAAAATAACTGAAAGGATGGGTTTTGGATGTATTACATGCAGAAGGTTAAAAAATATGTTGATTTTGATGGTGTCATTAAAGATACATATGTGCCGCTTTTTGAAGACTATTGGGTACGTCAAAAAAATGGCGAGTATATTGATGATACTGAACATGTTATCAAAAAGGATTGGATATATGTTTTAGAAAAAAGTCCAATTATTAATGATGCCATTAAAATCTTAAATGAACTGGATGATACAGCTATTTTAACAAGAGTTCATTCGTTAGAAAATGAAGGCGTTGCTAAAATTAGAGACTTACGTGAATTGGGTGCTAAATGTGATATTATTTTAGTACCATATACCGTAAAGAAAAGCGATGTTGTAAGTGCTAGAGGAAATGTTTTAGTGGATGATGCCATCTTTAATTTGGATGAATGGGTGTTAGCCGGAGGAATACCAATATTTTTCGATAACAAAGGAACTAATGAAGATGGTTGGGGTGTTAAGAATACGATGTATCGTCGTACAAGGAGTTTAAATGTATTAAAAAAGTATTAGAATAAGAAGGTAGTATTATGGCAGTAGAAAAAAAGAGTGTGGAAGTAAAAACTAAAGTAAAAAAGGATACTTCAAAAAAGAAAGTGGAGAGTTCTAAAAAGAAATCATCTCCAGCAAAGAAAATAAATCCTAAGAAAAGTGAAGTTACTTCTAAAAAGAAAAAAACAGTTAAAACTAGTGAAGAAGTTATAATTAAACAAATTCCAAAAGAAGAAAAAGAAGAAATAATACTACCAAAAAACAATTTGAGATACTACTTATTATTAATAATAGTTTTATTATTAGGTTTAATATATTTAATGATTCCCAAAATTACAGTTTTAGGTGATAAAGTAGTTACGATGAGGTATTATGAAGAATATGTAGAATCTGGTTATAAGGGGAAATGGCTATTTAAAAATATAACGCCCTATATAATCGTTACAAGTAATCTCGATAACACAAAAATTGGTGAATATGCAATTAATTATCAATTTAAATTTGGATTCTTCAATCTAAATAAAAAAAGAATCATAGTAGTAATTGATGATGTTGATCCAATGATTATACTTGAAAGTAATACAATAAATATTTGCCCTAATGATATGCTTCCTGAAATAAAATATGAAGCAATTGATGAATATGATGGCGATATTACGAATAGAGTAATTATCAATACTTATGATGATAAAATACTTTTGGCAGTTAGTGATAATTCTAAGAATACTACTGGTGAAGAAATAACTGTCGATAGAACAGATAGAGAAAGCCCTAAAATTGAATTAAAGGGAAGAGAAACAATGTATTTAAATGTCGGATCTAGTTATCGCGAACCTGGATATACAGCAACAGATAAATGTGATGGCGATTTAACTGATAAGGTAGAAGTATCTGGTGATGTTTCTAGTTCTGCTGGTGAATATACAAAGACATATACTGTCAGTGATAGTGCTGGTAATAAGAGTGAGGTAACTAGAAAGATAGTTGTTAGGAATTATAATTTATATAATAGTGGCTCAATTGGAAATGGCGTAATATATCTTACTTTTGACGATGGGCCTAACGAAGGGACAACCAATGTTATTTTAGATATTTTAAAAGATGAAGGAATAAAAGCAACATTTTTTGTTACTTGTAAAGGGCCTGATTATTTAATAAAGCGAATTTATGATGAAGGCCATACGGTAGCTTTGCATACATGCAGTCATGATTATAGCGAGGTATATGCTTCAGTCGATAATTATTTTAATGATTTAGATAGAATAAGCGATAGAGTAAAAAGAATTACGGGATATGATGCTAAAATAATTCGCTTTCCTGGTGGAAGTAGTAATACCGTAAGTCGCAGTTATAGTTATGGAATTATGAGTACATTAACGGGTATGGTTTTGGATAAAGGATATCGTTATTTTGATTGGAATGTCGATTCTAACGATGCTGGTGGAGCGGGCTCTAGTAGCCAAGTTTATAATAATGTCATTAATGGTTTATCTCATAGTAGATCTAATGTCATTTTAATGCATGATATTAAGTATACGACAAGAGATGCTTTAAGAGATATTATAGAGTATGGCAAAAGTGAAGGATACTTATTTGGTAAGTTAGAAAACGATACTTATATGATTAGACATAGTGTTAATAATTAAAAAACTTCGATTAATCGAAGTTTTTATATGCTTCTAAATAAATAGTTTTATCAAATGAGTGTGTGTCATCTTTTAATTGCTGTAATTCATCTGAACTAATTAAGAAATATGTATCGCGATTAGCATTATATTCACTGATTGGATCATCCCAAGTAGCATCAAGGTGTTTCCATAAACCATTGACATAGACTAAATTCCAAATATGAGAATCATTACTAATTTTATAATTTTCAATATCTAATTTATTTAAGAAGATTGATATTGTGTCGGCATAACCACTACAGATACCATATCCTTGAATTAATACACCATATGCAGTATTTGATTTGTAAGTTGTATCACTAACATTATCACTTTTTAATTTGTCATATTCAGTATTATTTATAATATAATCATGGATAGTTTTAATTTTATCTTTGGTAGTCATATTAGTAGTAATTAGATCATCTATTTTTTTATCAACAATATAATTTATTTCAGCTATTTCTTCTTTACTGTAAACATGTTCAATTGAAAGGGAAAAATTACCTTTGGCAGTATAAGCAAAGGAAATTGTTTTAAAACTATTATATGGATGAACAAAATTATTTATAATTGATAAAGTTTCGGTGTCATCGGCAATATTTTTTAGATCATTAACACATTCTTTATATTCTTTAGTACATTCACCATCAGCATAGTCAGCACCAGTATTAATAACATAATAGATATAATCAAGTAATTCTTCTTTGTTTGAAACATCATCGGTATAATTCTTAATATATTCATAATCATTATCTAAGTAATAATCATTGGCAGTAGCAACAACATATTCTTTTTTTAAAATATGCTCATCAATAAAGTCATTGACTTCATCAGGATAAAAATGAACGACAGTTACTAAGAAAATAGCAATGATGCCAAGTGTTAAGGTAACGTAACGCATAATTCCTCCCTTATTATTTATTTAGTTCTTTTTTAAGTAATTCAAGATTTTCATTCATAACAGTTAAATATGTTTCGTTATTATTAGTTGTTCAACCATCAATACTATAAAGGGTATTAAAGGTAATTAATTCTAATTTATTGTCATCAATTAAACTTTTAACGGTAGTATTTGTTTCAGTGCTATCAGAATAAATATATTTAATTTTCTTCTCGCTAATTAGTTTTTTAACTTTATTTAGATCAGATGATTCGATAACTTTAATTGGTACTTTAATAGTTTCACCAGGAGTTAATGTTTCAGTCTTTTTATTATTATAAGTCAAAATATCACTAACACTAACACCATATTTACTTGAAATATCAGATAGGGTATCTTTTTCGTTAATTGTTAAGGTAACAATATTTTCTTCTAGAGAAATAACTTCAATATTATATTTTTCTAAGAATTTAAATAGATCTTTATCAGCAACAATAGTTGTATATTTAGTATCTTTTAATGTTTCTTTGTATGTGGCATCTAATTTTGATAAATCGTATTGTAAGGTATCATAATTATCGTTAATTTTTTCTACTAAATAAGGATTGGTAATATATTCAGCTAGACTATCTTTAATATTTTTGGCCATCATCAGATAATTATAAGGATTTAACCATAATTCTTCGATAGCGTAATCATAAGTCATACCATAAGCAGTATCTATTAGTTTTAAATTTCTATTTTCATTAATCATTTTAATAGCATATTCTCTTTCTATATCTTGGCTATTAAAGACAAATAAATCACTTTTAGCAAACTCATTGATTTTCTTTTCGGATAGTTCATATTCTCTAAAATTGACACCAGTTGGATAGATACTATGAATTGTGGAATGCTCTCCATAAAGTGATGACATTAGGTAATTAATCGGATATGTTGTGGTATAGACATCAATATCTTCCATAGCATCACTTTTAAATAAGGAACATCCAGTTAGTAAAAATATACTTAATAATAATATAAATAGCTTTTTCATCTTTTCCTCTTTTCATTATCTATATGAATTATATCAAAATATTTGTGATTTGTAAATTTATTAAGTAGACTTTTGGAAAGAAATTTAGTAAAATTGTTATAGAAGGTGATACGATGAAAATATTTGAAACATTAAATTTTAAACCCAATAATATAAATCTCTATTATGAAGCATTTACTCACACTTCATATAGTAATGAAAATCCTAAATATACTAGTTATGAAAGATTGGAATTTTTAGGCGATGCCATCTTAGAATTTATTATTAGTGAATATCTTTATAAAGAGAAACAATATGAAGAAGGGGTAATGACAAGAACGCGTGCTGGGTATGTTTGTGAGGAAGCACTTGCAACGTATGCTAAGGATTTGCATTTCGAAAGCGATATTAAACTTGGTGGCAGTGAACTTGAGGTAGGACCTAATGATACAATTTTAGCTGATGTATTTGAGGCTTTTATTGCAGCAAGTTATTTGGATATGGGATTAGAGTTTACCAAGAAAATGGTTTTAGATATTGTCACAAAATATATCGATAAGAATGTTGATTTTTTACATGATTATAAATCGACGTTACAAGAACTTGTACAAACAGATAAAAAGAGTGTTACTTATGAAATTATTTCGGAAACAGGACCTAGTCATGACAAAACTTTTGTTTGTCAGGTGCTAGTTGATGGAATCGTTTTAGGTAAAGGGATTGGCAATAGCAAGAAGCATGCCGAACAAGAAGCGGCTAAAGAAGCTTTATCAAAACAAGCAAAATAAGGTGATAAAATGTTAAAAGTATCTCATGTAACTAAAAAATATGGTGATTTAGTGGCAGTCAATGATCTTAGTTTTGAAGTAAAAGATGGTTGCATTTTTGGATTACTTGGATTAAATGGTGCCGGTAAAACAACAACTTTTAGAATGATTTTAGGATTAATTGATGACTATACAGGTGATATTACTATTGATGGAAAGCATATAGATTATGTAATTAGTGATAAAATAGGCTTTTTAACTGAATAAAGAAGTTTACTTACTAAGATGACAGATATAGAACAAATTATTTATTATGGTATGTTCAAATCATTAGATGAAGATGAAATTATAAAAAAATTAGATTATTGGTTAAAAAGATTTGAAATAAGTGAATATAAAAATAAAAAGATAAAAGAATTATCTAAAGGTAATCAACAAAAAGTACAGTTTATTTCAGCAATTATCAATGAACCTAAATTACTTATTTTAGATGAACCATTTTCAGGACTTGATCCAATCAATGTAGAATTATTTAAAGAAGTAATTTTAGATTTACAGAAAAAAGGAACAAGTATTATTTTTTCTTCACATAGAATGGAACATGTAGAACTGTTTTGTGAGGAGTTATTAGTTCTTGTTAAAGGAAAGAGTGTTTTGCAAGGAAAATTAAAAGATATTAAGAAAAATTATAAGAAAAAGAATCTTGTAGTTATAGGTGATATTGATACTTCAGAAATAGCAAAATGTGATGGCGTTTTGAAGGTTAGTAAAGAAAAAGAAGAATACATTATATCAATTCAAGATGAAAGTTATGTTAAGAGTATATTTAAAGTAATTGCTAAATATGACAATATTACTAAATTTAGTGTTGAGGATCCTAGTTTAAATGAAATATTTATAAGTATAGTAGGTGAAGCCTATGAATAAAAAAATGTGGTTTTTAACGAAGATGAGTCTTAAGAAAAAAATTAAGACAAAATGGTTCTTGATTGCTAATTTAATTTTTCTTTTACTTATCGTAGGGATTACTAATATCGATCGTATTATCAAGTTATTTGGCGGTGATTTTAGTGAAACTGCTAATATAATGGTAATAGATAATGTAAATGTTTATGATAAATTTAGGGATAGTTATATTACTAGTAGTAAATATATTAATGATTATGAGAGTGTAGAGATAACTTTATATAGTGGTAGTTATGATGATGGAGTCAAAGAGGTAGTAGAAGATAAACATAAAATTCTTTTGATTATTTCTCCAGATGAGGCAAACTATATAAAAGCAAAGGTTGTTAGTAAAGAGAGTTTAGGAACAATTACGACGACACTCTTAAATACGACATTGCAGTCAGTAAGAAGTGGGCTTGTTTTAGAAGAATATAATATTAGTGAAGAAGAATATCATAATATTCAAGGTAACGTGGCTTTAGAAAAAGAAGTAATCGATGATAATAATCTTGAAGATAATATGGTCGTATCAACAGTAATGCAAATTGTTACTTTACCATTATTCATGTTAATTATTTTCTTGATTCAGATGATTGGCGCTGAAGTTAATGAAGAAAAAACAACAAAGAGCATGGAAATTATTTTATCAAACGTTAGTCCTAAGACACATTTTATGGCTAAGGTAATTGCTGCTAACAGTTTTGTTTTAATGCAGGGTGGACTTCTTCTACTGTATGCTTTTATGGCAGTAATTATTAGATTTATGATTACGGGCGGAGACATTTTAAATGGTGTTGATACTGACATTTTATCAGTTGCTAATACATTACCACTAGATAATATTGCTAGCACATTAAGTGCAATGATTCCCATTTTATTAATAATGCTATTTTTAACTTTTGTGGCATATTCATTATTGGCGGGAATTCTTGCTAGTATGACTACAAATTTGGAAGATTTTCAACAATTACAAACTCCAATTGTTATAGTGTCACTTGTTGGTTATTATTTAGCAATGATGGTGGGAATGTTTAAGGGAAGTGTCTTTATTAAGATAATGAGTTATATTCCATTAATATCATCACTTCTTGCACCAACTTTATATGTTATGGGTGAAATTTCTATTATTGATTTATGCATAAGTATTGTCTTGTTATTAGGTTTAATCTATATTTTAGTTAAATATGGTTTAAGAATATATAAGGTAGGAATACTTAATTATTCAGGAACAGGGTTATGGAAAAAAATGTTTAAAGCTATAAAGGAGAAATAAAATGAAAGAGGTATATTTAGTTTTAGAGTATGAATCCGGGATTATTTATCTTCCTTTTTGTGATTTAGAGAGTGTCGATGCCTTAACGGTAGGTTATTCGAGTCCTCTTGATTTATGTGCGCTTGTTAATGACTTCTTAGAATTAGGTATACCTCGTGATCAAATGCTAGATGCTTATCTATCTGATAGTGTTAACAATGTTTATGATGATATGCAAGAATACAATAAAAGATATCTGGCAGTAAAATATCGTAATGATAATTATGATATTAATGATTTAAAAATAAAGTTTATTAATTACATTAAATATAATAAACAATTAGATGATTTTGTTGGTTTAGAAAAAGTAATATCACGTTATAAAAATAAATACGCTAAAAATCGTTTATTAATCGACCGTGATTTTGATAAAATTGCACTTGCTTATTTGGGTGATAGTTATAAACGAAGTAAAGAATGCTTCTTTAAGTTAAAAGATAAGGGATATAGGACTAAAATCAATCATGTAAATATTCATTATCATAATATGGAAGAACTTAATAATGATTTACAAGAGGCATTAATTAGGTATACCAATATGACAATACCAGAGTTAAAAGAATATGTATATATGCAAAAAGAAAAAGGTATGGGAAGATGAAATATATCGATGACTTTTTAGAGTATTTATTAGTTGTTAAAAAACATAGTGATAATACAATTACAAATTATCGAGTCGATCTTTTGGAGTTTAATGAGTTTATTGGTAATAAATTACTTAAGATAGATAAAGATGATGTCAATAATTATTTAAAGTTTTTATATGATAATGATATTAGTAAAAGCAGTATTGCTCGTAAGTTATCGAGTCTAAGAAGTTTTTATAATTATTTGGTAAAAAAAGAAAAAGTTGATATTAATTATTTTGGAATGATTAAAAATCCTAAAAAGAGTGGTAGTTTACCTAAATTTGTTAAAGATGATGATATTCATAAAATGTTTAGTATTCCGGATACGAGAACATGGATTGGAATGCGTAACTTACTTATTATCAGAATGCTTTACGCAACCGGTTTAAGAGTATCAGAATTAATTAATATTAAACTTAATGATATAAATGTAAATGAGAGAACAATTAAGATATTAGGTAAGGGTAGTAAGGAAAGAATTGTGGTGTTTGGATATCATACAAAAGAAGCACTAGATGACTATTTAAATAGAGGAAGAAGACAAGTCGATTTTCAAGGTAGTCCCTATCTATTTCTTAATAAAGATGGCAATCGATTAAGTGCTAGATATGTGAGAAAAATAATCGATGATATTATTTTTAAGGCAAGTGTTAAAATGCATGTTAGTCCACATATGTTAAGACATACATTTGCCACAGGAATGCTTAATAATGGTGCTGATTTGGTCAGCGTTAAGGATCTACTTGGACATGAATCGTTAAATACAACTAGTATTTATACTCATGTTAGTGATGAAAAGATAAAAGAGGTATATAATATGGCTCATCCAAGAGCTAAGTAGTAAGGGTGGAAAAAATGGCAAAATTATATTTTAGATATGGCGCAATGGGATGTGGAAAGACAAGAGATATCATTAAAGTATGGTATAACTATAAAGAAAAAGGGAAAAAGGCAATTATTATAAAACCAGGAATTGATACTAAAGGAAATAATAAAATAGTGTCTAGAGATAATACTGAATTAAATACCGATTATGTTATTTTAAAAGATGATAATATTTATGATATTATTACTAAACATATTAGAAAATATAATTTAGATTGTATTTTGGTTGATGAGGCGCAGTTTTTAGAAAGACATCATGTGGAGGAACTTACTGATATTTGTGATGATTTGAATATTACTGTTATGTGTTATGGATTAAGAGCAGATTTTATGGACAATCTATTTCCTGGCAGTGCTGCTTTGTTTGCTTATGCCGATGTTATTGAAGAGATGAAAACAATATGTGAATGTATGGATGGAGCTACAAGAAATGTTAGATTTGTAAATGGAAAACCAGTATTTCATGGTGAACAGGTAGCTATTGATGGAAAAGATCAAGTAACATATATATCAATGTGTAGAAAATGTAGAAAGAAATTATTGAAAGAACATAATAAAAGTATAGAAAAAAAGACTACTAATAAAGAAAAATTTAAAAAAGCATTAATCGATGCGCTTAGGTAATAATACGTTATAATTACTATGAATAAAATTGTGTAAACATGGGGTAAATTGCTTGATTATCAAGCAATTTTTTGTTATCATAAAGGAGTTAGGAAAGGAATGAGTTAATATATGAAATATGTATATGCATTTAAAGAAGGAAATGCTAATATGCGTAATTTACTTGGTGGTAAGGGTGCTAATCTAGCAGAAATGACTAATTTAGGTTTACCAATACCACAAGGTTTTACGGTTACTACAGAAGCTTGTACAGAATATTATAACTGTGGTAAGAAGATTTCAAGTGAAATTGAAAAGCAAATATTTGATGCTTTAGCAGAACTTGAAAAAGTACAAGGAAAGAAATTTGGAGATATAAATGATCCACTTTTAGTATCAGTTCGTTCTGGTGCTAGAGCAAGTATGCCTGGTATGATGGATACAATCCTTAATTTAGGATTAAATGATGAATCAGTCGAAGGTTTTGCTAAAAAGACAGGAAATGCTCGTTTTGCTTATGATAGTTATCGTAGATTTATTCAGATGTATTCTGATGTTGTTATGGAAGTTAATAAATCTTTCTTTGAAAAGATTATTGATGAAATCAAAGAAAAGAAAGGTATTAAATACGATACAGAACTTACAGTTGATGACTTAAAAGAATTAGTAAAAAGATTTAAAGAAGTTTATAAAGACCATATGAAAGGTGAAGAATTTCCACAAGATGCTAAAGTTCAATTAATGGGTGCTGTTAAAGCAGTATTCCGTTCTTGGGATAACCCTAGAGCTATCGTATACAGAAGAATGAACGATATTCCAGGTGACTGGGGAACTGCTGTTAATGTTCAAGCAATGGTATTTGGTAATATGGGTGATACTTCAGGAACAGGTGTAGCATTTACAAGAAACCCAAGTACTGGTGAAA
>CAZLQU010000009.1:0-22019 GCA_964561805.1 uncultured Muribaculaceae bacterium
AAAATAAAATATTAGATAAATCTGTGACTTTAGATAACTTAGCAAAAAGAACTCCAGGATTTTCTGGTGCCGATCTTGAAAACTTACTTAATGAAGCAGCTTTACTTACCGTAAGAAGAAATAAAAAAGCTATCACAATGTCAGAAATTGACGAAGCTACCGATAGAGTATTAATGGGGCCTGCTAAAGTAACTAGAAAATATACTGAAAAAGAAAAGAAATTAGTTGCATTCCATGAAGCTGGACATGCCGTTATGGGGTTAAAGTTAGATGGTGCTAATGAAGTTCAAAAAATTACTATTATTCCAAGAGGACATGCCGGCGGATATACTATGATGACCCCAAAAGAAGATACGTTTAATTACACTAAAAATGAATTACTTGAATCAATTTGTGGTTTACTTGGTGGTCGTGTAGCAGAAGAATTAACTTTCGGCGAAGTAACTACTGGTGCTCAAGATGACTTCAAAAAAGCAACTAGTATTGCTAGAAGAATGGTTACCGAATTTGGTATGAGCGAACTTGGACCGATAATGTATGAAGAACCATCAGAAAATACCTTCTTAGGTCGTGATTATACTAAAAATAAAAACTTCTCAGAGATTGTAGCTAATGAAATTGATGAAGCAATGCGCAGTATTATCAACGAATGCTATGACAAAACTAAAAAAATTATTAAAGAAAATAAATCTTTATTAAAACTAATTGCTGAAACACTTCTTGAAGAAGAAACAATTACTAAAGAAGAAATAGATTCATTAGTAGAACATGGAAAAATAATTAAACATGATGAATTTAAAGAAGAAAATATTCCTGATAAAAAGGATGAAAAAAAAGAAAAAAAAGATAACGAGTAATCGTTATCTTTTAATTATCCATTCTTAAAATTAATTCTCCATCCTTAGAGTAAAAATATTTTTCTCTAACATATTTGGCAATATAATCAGAATCCTCTAGTCTTTTAATGTCCGTCTCTAAATTTTTCTTCTCCTCTTGTAAAGCAACAATCTTATCTTTTAATTCTTTCTTTTCAACTTTCATCTCATTAATAGTGACAATATTTGAAAATAAATTATACCCTAAAATAGCGGTAATGGTGCTAAATACAACAAATGCAAAAAAGAATCTAATCTTATGTCTAGATGCTTTTTTTCTTTTTTTAGCCATACAAAATCACCGCCTATTTCTAATATACAAACAAATTATAACACAGGTAAATGCTTTTTACAAAGCAATTAATTCTACATTTTACTATTTTCTTTTTTATGTGTAAACCAAAATACTTTTAACCAATAAACAAACATATAACCAACCAGTATTGAAAGTAGAAAATAAATATGTAAATAGCCATTATTAATATATAGTAAACCTAAAAAATAAACAATTGAAATAACAAATGTAAATAGTAAGGATATAATTATCTTTAACCATAGTCTATATTTTTTTACAATTTTACTAAAAAAATCCAATACAAAATAAAAGAAGGTGCCAAATATAAAAGAAAAAATTAATGAATATATTTGGATATTTAATCTCATTATTTAAATAATTTGCTTAAAAAAGACTCTTCTTTACTTTTACTAACGCCATTATCCATATATGTTAAACTATCAATTTTCCCTTTTATTGACACATTTCCTTGGTATGTATCCAACTTAATTATTTCAAGTTCACTGCCTTTAATATGTAAAAATCCCAATGTCGTATCCATTAAAAACTCTTCACTGTCAAAACTCTCTATCTTTTTTACCCCTGTAACTACAATATTCTTTCTTTCGGCTAATGTAATACCATGATTAAAACTATCCTCTAATTCTTTAGCTTTGTCCATATTATCACCTACTTAAATATATGTTAAATATATAATAATATGAAAAAAACACCATAAATGGTGTTATTCAGCTTTTTCATAGGCTTCAATAATTTCTTTTTCGAAAATTTGACGTGTTTCAGTATTAATAGGATGAGCTATATCTCTATATCCACCTGTAGAAGTTTGTCTGCTTGGCATAGCAATAAATAAACCATTGTCGCCTTCGATAATTCTAATATCATGTACTGCAAAACAATCATCAAGTAATACTGAGGCAATTCCTTTCATTCTAGAATTTTCTTTGTCAATCTTTTTTACTGTAACTGAAGTAATTTTCATTCTGTCTACACTCCTTCTCTAGAAAACAACACATTTTCTAAATACATTGTACAAGATTTTAATATAAAAAGTCAAGTAGTTTGACTTATTTAAATATATATTTGAATATTTTTTGTCAAAATATCGATATAATTAAAACTTTTTATTTCTCCAGTCAAGAGTTTAATGATAAAGACATTATTATATATTTTCCATAAATACCCTTCATATTTTTCTCTACGGTTTCTGCTTCCATAATAAATAACCACAATTTTACTACCAACTCTTGTCATTAAATATCTTCGAATATACTTAATATTCATTATCTTGGATATCCTATATACATTGATCCTTTTGTAATGATACCGCCCATACCGGATGGGCCATATTTTGTTTTATCTAGTATTTTAATGATATCAATATTTTCATTTTTATTTGAAAATGATAGACATGCCGCAACTATTGCTGGATCCAAAGCATGTATATTAATTCTTTTTGGACTAGAAGCAAAATTAGCACCAGCTTTTATTAAATCCTCATAATTGGATTGACAAGCACCAGCTATTATAAACAATTTTTCCTGTGATTTCTCAATTTTTCTTGCCGCATTTACTGCGTCAACAAAATTAGAAGTATTTTTATATTGTTCTCGTTTACTTCTTGAAAAAGAATCGTGACCTGTAAGCACTAAAATATCAGGTGTATATTTTTTTAATAATTGTTCCACCTGAAGAGGCATTTCTGTTTCTTTTAAATATAAACCATATGCCCTAATTTTATTCTTTTTATAAAAATTCATACATTTATCCAAATAATCTTTATCACCATCAATATGTAATATTCTCCCTGGTAAATAAAAGTATTCATTACGATCTAATTCTCGATATTCATCAATACGAGGGCTAAATTGATCATCTTCATTAATATCATCGCATAATACCAAATCACTTTTAGAACTATCAGCAAATAATCTTACTGAAACACCTTTTAAATAACAAATATCTCCTTGAATATCAATTATTTTAAAAACAATATCATTATTATAGGAATTTCTTGTAACTAAATCACCTACATTAAACATTTTTTTCACCTATTAAATAATATGCAAAATTTCTATTTTTAGGACAAAAAAAGAAGGTTAAACCTTCTCTATTTATCAATAATTGTCGTTCCACTTTCACCACTAATTGCAAGTGCCGCTTTTTCAAGAGAGCCTATAATTGCTTTCTTACTTGGATTATCTTTAACAAATGCAATACATGCTTCAATCTTAGGAAGCATACTTCCTTTAGCAAAATGACCATTATTCATATATTCAGTTGCTTCTTTAACACTAATTTCATCTAGTGCTAACTGATTTTCTTGATTATAATTTAAATATACTTTATCAACTGCTGTTAATATAAGTAACATATCAGCATCAATTTCTTTGGCAAGCAAAGCTGCTGAACGATCTTTATCTATTACGGCATCAACACCTACTAAAGCATCATCTTTAGAAATAACCGGTATTCCACCACCACCAACAGCAATTACCAAACGATCATTTTCAAGTAATTCTTTAATAATATCTTTTTCAATAATAGCCATTGGTTTAGGAGAAGGAACAACTCTACGATACCCTCTACCAGCATCTTCAACAAAAGTAAATCCTTTTTCTTTTACAATTTTATCGGCTTCTTCTTTGCTGTAAAATGACCCAATTGGCTTAGTTGGATTATTAAACGCATTATCATTAGCATCAACTAATACCTGGGTAACAATTGTAGCAGTATCTTTTTTAATGCCTCTTTTCTTCATTTCGTTTTGCAAAGATTGTTGTAATTGATAACCAATATAACCCTGACTCATACTGCCGCACTCTGCAAAAGGCATACTAGGTGTACCTGCATCATTTTTATTGGCAAAATCCATAGCCAGTAGAATTTGACCAACTTGTGGTCCATTTCCATGTGTTAAAACTATCTTATTGCCTTTCTCCACTAAATCAACAATTATTTTTGCAACATTTTTAAGTAATGATAATTGTTCACCTGGATCTTTACCCAAAGCATTTCCCCCAAGGGCAATAACTATTTTACTCATTTTTTCACCATACCTTCAATTTTAGTATAGCACATCAAAATAATGCTATCAAGGATTATAAATCTACTTAACACTTTTATGTGTAAAAAAAAATAGCTATAAATATTTAGCTATTTCTATAAATACGTTAATAGGAATATCCTCGGCACGATTATTTAAACTATAATGATAACTTTCTAAAATTTTATTTATCAATTCTAAATCATATTTTTTTAAATTGTTTTTAAGATTTTTACGCTTAAATTGGAATGCTGTTTTAATAAAATTCTCAAATTTTTCATAATTAGTATTGCCTAATTTATTATCTTTATCTAAACAAATAACAGCACTATCAACATGCGGTTCAGGAATAAAACTTTTTCTACTTACCTTAAACAATTTTCTAATATTATATCTTGCACCAAGTAAAACTGAAATCATACCATATTCCCTAGATCCATAAACTGCAGATAGTCTGTCAGCCACTTCCTCTTGAATCATGACTACTATTTTATCAGGATATATTTCATTCATTGCCTTAGTAATAATTGGTGTTGTTATATAATATGGCAAATTAGCCACTACATAAACTTTTTGATAACGATATTTTTCATTAATTTTACTAATATCTTGCTTTAAAAAATCCCCAAAAATAATTTCATAGTTATCATAATCTTTCAAATTATTATTTAATATTTCTTTTAATCTAGTATCTATTTCATAAAGAATAGTATACCCAGCTAAAGGTATTATTTTTTTAGATAAACTTCCTGCTCCTGGGCCTACCTCAATTACTAAAGTATTTTTATCTATTTCACTTAAATTAGCTATTTTCGTAGTAATATTTTCATCTTTTAGAAAATTTTGACCCAAAGATTTTTTATAATTGAACTCCATATTATCCCTCACAAATAGTATTTTATAAAGATAATTATATCTTGTCAAGAAAAAAAGATAGCCTTAACTATCTTAATTAAATCCGTATCTATTACCACCATAAACGATGTAATTATCACTATAACTTGATACATGCCATGCTCTAAAGCCTAAATATTCATTATTTCTAATTCCATTTAAGCCATCGATTACAGCTTGCTTAGCAATATTATATTTAGATTTACCATATTGACTTCCACCAGGCATATATTTTAAATAATATCCTTCAAAATATACTTCAAATTGACCCTTACGAATTACTTGTGAATAAGGATTTTCGCCAGCCCAACGGCGCCAATTACTATTATCGCAACGATTAAGAATTACTGATACAACCCCCAAAGCATCATCCAATGTTTCATCAAACTCTCCAGCCACAACTGCTACAACAACATCAAATTCGTTTCCCTCAAGCGTATAGTTTTGATTTCCTTCAGTTACTTTAAATCCAGCTTCTTCTTTATTACTATACTTACTTGCATCAACAGAAACTAAAGGTGTTGTAATTATTTCTTCTTTTTCAACCTTAGGTTCTGGTTTTTCCTCTTTTACTACATCAATTGAAGGTAATTCCTCAAGTTTTGTATCTTCTGGCTTAACTTCAAGTAACTCCTCAGGTATTTCTTCCTCTTCAAATAAAATTGAAACAGAATTAGCTATCTTATTCAAATTCTCATTATGAATTGTACTAACATGCTTTTCTACTACTACATCATTATTAAGGTCTACCCGACAAAAAAATCCAACTAATAATAACTGCGATGCAATTACTACTAAACCAGCTACTTTATTACGCACTTCCGTATCACCTCTTATTAGTTAATTGGTAATATTATAATAGCATATTTCGCCTTAAAAGTCAAATAACAGGTTTGCATTTTCAGTGGTTATTTTTACCACTTCTTCAACTGATTTTCTCTTAATTTCAGCAACCTTTTTAGCTATAATTTTAATATTACTAGGTATATTGGTTTGTCCCTTATAAGGAACTGGCGTTAAATATGGTGAGTCTGTTTCTAATAAAATATATTCTAAAGGTATATTTTCTATTACATTAATAATGTTTTTAGCATTGCTATATGTACATACCCCACCTATACCAATGGAATAACCTAATTTAATAAATTCTTTAGCCATCTCCAAACTACCACTAAAACAATGCATACTTCCTTTTAGATCATATTTACTCATGATATCGTATGTATCCTGAATAGCATCTCTAGCATGAACAATCACTGGTTTCTTATTTTTTTTTGCAATTTCTAATTGTTTCTTAAAATAAGTTTTTTGTTTTTCTTTATCAGTGTCGTCATAGTGATAATCAAGTCCAATTTCTCCTAATGCTACTATTTTTTCATCATTAATATGCTCACTTAAAAATGATAATTCCTTCTCAGTAACATTCGCTAATTCAGTTGGATGAAAACCAATTGCCCCATAAACAATATCATATTTTTTTACTAAATCTAAAACTTCTAAATTAGATTTCATATCGCAACCATTTACAATTATTTTCTCAATGCCACTACTCTTAATCTTATCAATTAATTTTGAAATGTCATCATAATATTCACTATATATATGACAGTGAGTATCAACCATATAAATCCCTACTTTCTAACTTCATGCATTACCATAAAATACTTAATAACTGCACACACCAAAGCAATCAAATATATAATATCAAGCAAAGTTATTTCTTTTATCATGTTAGAAATAACAAATGCAATAAGTGCTAAAAAATATATTAAAACTGCTCTTTCAGGGTGCTTTCCTTGCTCCATTGTTGCCTTCCTTTCATAACGCACTACTTTTTAAATATACCAAATCTTATTTTCAAAGTAAATATTTGCACAAACAATAAATTTATTTTACAAAAAATGTAAATAAAAAATAGTCACTTTTTGTCGACTATTTATAAATTTAAAAATCATCATAAGATGATTAAATAAAATAATTACCCAGCATATTAGCTAATATCATTGCTAATTTTTCTTCTTGTTCTAGCATTGGCGTATCAATTGATAATATTATAACTGCCCCGATTGAATCACCATTATTGATGATAGTTGCCATTGTATAATAGCCATATTCATTAATACCAGGAATTATTTCAATATTATTTTTCTTTCTTTCAACAATATTTTCTCTTCTTTCAATCATATTAGTTAAACTATCACTAATTCCCATATTCAAATATTTTTTCTTTAAATTTCCGGCTGCTGCCACTACTTTATCAGTATCTGTAATGATAATATTATATTTCAGCACTTGATAAAATGATTCCGCATAAATTTCTGCCATATCAGTAGCATTCTCTATTTGTGAATACTTTTTTAACGTAATATTTTCACCATCAACTAGTATTTCTAAATTATCACCATTTTTAATACGCAAACTCTTTCTAATTTCTTTAGGAATAACAATTCTCCCAAGTTCATCAATTCTTCTTACAATTCCAGTTGCCACATTTTTTCCTCCATTCATAATTAGTTTGGTAAAAAATAATTTAAGTATACAAAAAAAGAGCAATTGCTCTTTAAATATCTATTAGTTTTTTTATTTTTAATAAAATACCTATCAAATACATCAAATAATGCTTTTCTAATTTAGCCTTATCTAAAATAATATGAATGCATCCACTTCGATAGTTTAATCTAAAATAATGACTAATATTATATGCCTCCATAAATAGTTTTTCACCATTAATTCTATTACTAATTTCTTTTGGCAACGTCACATCTACAGTTTTCTCATTATCAACAACTTCGTTTATTGTTAATGATTTAGCTATTTTTTCAAACCATTCTTCATACATATAAATAATTATATCATCTTTCAATTTTCCAAAACGATCCTCAAGTTCTTCTTTAACACTACAAAAACTATCATATGAATCAACTAAATTAATTTTTTTATGAATTAAAATCTTTAATTCCGTTTCATCTACATACTTATCATCAATATGTGTTGAAACCGAAATTAATGGTTTCTCATTCTTATCATCATCAGATTCTTCAGGTATTTCCTCACCTTTGGACTTTCTAATTGCTTGATTTAATAATTTTAAATATAAATCAATTCCCACAGTATCTATAAATCCTGATTGTTCCCTACCAAGAATATCACCAGCACCTCTAATTGATAAATCACGCATAGCAATTTTAAAACCGCTTCCCAATTCTGTAAATTCTTTAATTGTATCCAACCTCTTTATCGCCGAATCATTCAAGAATTTGTGTTTACTATACATTAAATAAGCATATCCAATCTTATTACTACGACCAATTCTACCTCTAATTTGATATAGTTGTGAAAGTCCAAAACGATCAGCATCAATAATAATCAAAGTATTGACATTAGGTATATCAATTCCTGTTTCTATTATCGTCGTACATACTAAAACGTTAAATTTACCATTAATAAAATTATTCATCTTATTTTCTAACCGATCACGCGTCATTTTACCATGTGCAAAATCAATTTTAGCTTCTGGAACTAATCTACTAATTTCAAGCACTTTTTCCTGAATTTTTTCAATACTATTATATAAAATAAATACTTGCCCATTTCTTGATAATTCTTTATATATTGCATCTTTTATAACTAAATTGGATTCCTCAAGCACATATGTTTGAATAGGATATCTTTCCTTTGGTGGTGTTTCTATTAAAGCTAGACTTCTAATGCCTGTCAAACTCATTTGAAGTGTTCTAGGAATAGGTGTAGCCGATAAAGTAAGGACATCAACAGTTGCTTTATATTTCTTTATTTTTTCCTTATGAGTTACCCCAAATCGTTGTTCCTCATCAACAACTAATAGGCCAAGATCTTTATATTTGATATCCTCACTAAGCAAACGATGAGTGCCAAAAATGATATCTATTTTACCATTTGATAAATCATCAAGTATTTTTTCTTGTTTTCCCTTTTCCACAAATCTATTAATTAGTGAAATATTTATAGGAAATGTTGCGAATCTTTCCTTTGCTGCCTCATACTGCTGACTAGAAAGAATTGTGGTAGGACATAAATAAGCAACTTGTTTACCATCATTAACAGCCTTAAACATAGCTCTAAAAGCTACTTCTGTTTTTCCATAACCAACATCCCCGCATAAGAGCATATCCATCGGTCTATCTTTTTCCATCTCAGTTTTAATTAAACTAGTAGCTCTTATTTGATCTGGTGTTTCAGTATATACAAATTCACTTTCAAATATTGTCTGACTTTCATCATCTTTAGAAAATGCAAACCCTTTAGTAACTTCTCTTTCAGCTGACACTTTTAATAAATCGCCAGCAATATTTTCTAGCTTTTCACGAACCTTACTTTTTTTCTTTTTCCAATTGTCATTAGATAAACTATTTAACTTGACACCAATTCCCTCTTTACCCGTAAATTTACTAATTCGATCAATATTTTCAACTGGAATATACAAAATATCTCCATCTGCATATTCTAGTTTGATATAATCTTTTTGAAGATTCCCTTTACTTATCGTCTGAAGGCCTCGATATATAGCAATTCCAAACATTTCATGAACAACATAATCACCTTCATCAATATTAGTAATTGCTGTTACTCTAGTGCCTATCTTATATTTACTCTTATATTTAATTACTTCATCTTTTTTGTCGAACAAATCATTTCTACCAATAACAACGTAATCATCAAAAATAAAACCTTCATAGATATTTTTATTAAGTAAGTTAATTTTACCCCTAACAATCTTATCGTCTTTTGTTAATATAATATCATCAAGTTCCAAATATTTAACAATTCTTTTCGCACTATCAGCATTAGGAATACATAAAATTACTGTTTTTCCTGTTTCCAAGTAAAAAAGTAAATCTTTTTTTATTTTATTATAGTCACCATTATAGTTATTAATCTTACCATAATTATATTTATAACTCTTATTTTTACTTGTGATATCGTCATCAAAATGATAAAAATTAATTTTAAATTCCCCATCAATTTTAGTAAATTCATTCATATAATGAGTTTCCAATTCTGAAGAATTAGCGTTATCATATTCCAATATTGAATCTACTAATAATCCATAACTATTTAATAATGTATTGTAATCATAATTAACAATTATTGGTTTATCAAAATACTCACTAATTAAAGAAGCATCACCATAATTTGCTAAATATTTTTGTTTTCTAATTATGTTTTCATCATATTTATCTAAAAGAAATTCTGTAAAAGGATATATTGTTGCCTCATTAATTTCCTTTATTGATAATTGGGTTTCAACATCAAAATACTTAATCGTATCAATTGTATCACCCCAAAGCTCTATCCTTATAGCATTTTCAAACGAAGTAGGAAAAACGTCTATTACGTAACCACGAACGCCAACTTTACCTGTACCATTAACAATCGTTTCTCTCTCATAACCAAGGTTATATAATTGATCAAGCAATTTTTCTCTTTCAATTTCCATTCCTTTTCTCAAAACAATCTTTGATTTTTGCCATAATTTTTTCTTCGGTAAATAACGTAAGGCACCCATTAAATTAGTAACCACAATATATTTATCATTTTCACAAAGAGTATTAAGTGTTGTAATTCTTTCAACTTTAAATTCGGGACTAATTGCAATAGCTTCGCTAGTTAAAAAATCATCCATTGGAAAGAATAATACATTATCAGTATAATTAAGTAATGTTTGATACAACAAATTTGCCATATAAGTACTGCTTGTCACGACCAAAATGCCTTTATTATTTCTAATAAAAGCATCATATATATTAATACAAGCAAGTTCCCTACTAAGACCTGATACATTGTAATCATTTGTATCACTAATCTCAAATATGTGATCAAAAAATTTCATCTTATCCCTCTTAACAAGTATTATTATTCTTTTTCTTTGGTATTATATTTTCCCATTAATAAATCTTTACTAAGTGTTAAATAATCAATTATAAAATCCTTTAATTGATAAAACACAATATTTATTTTTTTTTGTTCTTCTTTTGTTAATTTACCAAGCACATAATCTTTAGTATCAATATTAGCTTTAGAAATACCTATCTTTAATCTCAAGAAAGCTCTACTGTCTAGTGAACTAATGATATTCTTAATACCATTATGGCCGCCATCACCACGATTAAATAATAATTTATATTTCCCAACATCCATATCTAAATCATCCTGAATAACTAAAATATCACTTGGATTTATTTTATAGAAATTAGCATATTTGCTAACTGCCTCACCTGATAAATTCATAAATGTTGTTGGCTTAATAAATAATACTTTCTCATTATTAATATTCATTTCACATTCGAATGCATTAAATTTCTTATTATTTATAAACTTTGCATCACCAGTTATATAATCTAAAAACATATAACCAATATTATGTCTTGTTTTTTCATATTCCTTACCAGGATTTCCAAGCCCAATTATTAATTTCATATTATCATCTCCCCTCATGATATTCTTTATAAACATCATTTTTAGGTATTTTTCTTTCTTTAGCTACCCTTTTAATCGCGTCCATACTTGATAATCCACTTTTAATATACATATTAACATTATCAATTATTGACATATCACTTTCAATTATTTCTGAATTTGCTGAAACGACTATTACAAATTCGCCTTTAGCAGGTATCATATCAATAGCTTCACTAATCTTACCCACAAAAACACTTTCATGCACTTTTGATATTTCTCTTGAAATACTTATTATCCTATCACCAAACACTTTAAGCATTGCTTCTAATGTTCTAATTAGACGATGCGGTGCCTCATAAAAGACTAATGTGTATTCATTGTCTTTTAACATTTCAAGTTCATCATTCATTTTCTTTTCTTTACTAGATAAAAATCCATAAAAAGTAAAGTGTTCACTACTTATTCCCGATGCCACTAATGCTGGAACAAAAGCTGTAGCACCCGGTAAAGCAATTACATTATAACCTTGATCCTTTAAATATTTGACCGTTTTATAGCCCGGATCACTAATGATTGGAGTACCCCTATCAGTTACAATAGCTACATTTTTGTTGTTTCTTAAATTATCTAAAACATTGTTTTTTATTATATCTTCATTATGATCATCCATATGTATTAACTTATTTTTAATATTGAAATGATTTAAAAGTTGTTGCGTCACTCTAGTATCTTCAGAATATATTACATCAACCATTTTTAATGTATTAATAGCTCTTAATGTTATATCTTCAAGATTGCCAATTGGCGTCGGTACAATATATATGCTAGGACTATTATCATAACTATTTTGAATCATCTTCATCACTTCCAAACATCTTTTTTATTTCTAATACATATTCACCATTATCATCATGAACCACCAATGGTTTCAAAATTTTTAAACCACTCTTACCATTTTTAATACCTTCTATTAATAACATATTAGCATCTTTTCCTTTTTTTGGATATACTAACTGCAACTTTTTAGGTTCAATTCCATTTTTTTGCATTAAATTAATAATTTCAATTAACCTTTCTGGGCGATGAACCATAGCAAAAGTGCCACCATTTCTAAGTAAATAACTACTTATAGTTATTATTTCATTCAAATTAACTAATACCTCGTGCCTAGCTATTGATTTACCTTCATTTTGATTTATTAAACTATCCTCTTGGTATTTGAAATAAGGCGGATTACACGTAATAACATCAAATGTTTCTGATTCATATAATTTATCTAGATTTTTTACATCTTCATTAATAAAACTAATTTGTCCACTTAAATTATTTTCTTTTATTGAATCTACAGCCATATCATAAATATATTTCTGTATTTCAACGCCAAAAATCCTAGCTTTTGTCCGAAAAGACATTAGCATAGGAACCGGTCCATTACCAGAGCATAAATCCATTATTTCCCTATCTGTAAGTTTTATAGTCACAAAATTTGCAAGCAACACTGAATCTAACGAGAAAAGAAAATAATCATTATCCTGATAAATAATCATATCATGGAAATTTAGTAATCTATTTTTTACCCTCATTTTCTGCTTCACATTCAATAATTTCATTTGTCTCACTAATTAATACCTTATATTTTCTCTTAAAGACATCAACTGAAATTACTTTTCCTTCTCCTTCAGCTATTTTTACCTTATTTCCAACATCAGGTAATCCTTTTTTATATTCATTATAATTATCATTTTCATATTTTAAACAACAAAGCAATCTACCACATACACCATTAATTTTAGTAGGATTTAGTGCTAAATTTTGATTCTTAGCCATATTAATTGAAACACTATCAAACTCTGTTAAAAAATTATTACAACATAATTTTCTACCGCATGGTCCAAAACCGCCTATTTCCTTAGCTTTATCTCTAATTCCAACTTGTCTTAGTTCGATTCTTGTTCTAAATATTGCTCCCAAATCTTTAGCCAATTGTCTAAAATCAACACGATCGTCAGCTAAAAAGCGAAATATCAATTGCTCTCTATCAAATGTATAACTAGCATCAATTATTTTCATATCAAGTTCATATTGCTCTATAAGTTCGTTACATTTAATAATTGCTTTTTCTGCATCTTTTATATTACTTAAATACTTCTTATAATCTGCTTTAGTAGTCAATCTTATTACCGGTTTGTATTCTATATCATGGTTAACTTCATCATCTGGAATAATTCTTACAACCGTTCCATATTGCAAACCTTTTTCAGTTTCTACGATGACAGTAGCATTTTCATTAACGTTTACGTCACTAGCATCAAAATAATATACCTTACCAGTATCATTTAATTTTACTCCAACTACCATCTTACATTCCTCCAACTCTTATAATCATACTATCTATGAGCAAACCAATATTAACATTGTTTTTAATTGTATCTTTCATTTCTAATAAAATATTAATTTTTTTAAGTATTTTATTATTAGTATTTATAAGTGCAATATCTTTTAACTCATCATAGTAGTTCATAAATCTAATTTTTTCATTGCCATTTATAATTTTTAAAATATCATAATACATATCAATTATTTTGTCAAAGAATAAAATTACTTTTTCGCGTTCCTTTACATTAATATTATCAAAAATTAATGTTTGTTCATCAATAATTGTCTTTATACCTTTATTTTCCAATGTCTTTATAAAATTTAAACTTATCTTTTCTAATTCCTGATTGTCATTATTATTGCCATCATTATTAAGTCTTATTACTTGACAACGTGACACTATTGTTGGTAACAAATTATTAAAATTATTAGTCATAAGAATGGCCATTATATCGGTATCAGGTTCCTCTAAAAACTTTAACATTGAATTAGCTGTTTCACTACGCATCTTATCAGCTTCACGAATTATATATATTCTTTTATTCCCTTCGACAGCCATTGTTGAAAAATCTTGCTGCAAATCCAATATTTGCTGTTTTTTAATAAGCATTCCATCTGGTTCGATAACTCTAATTTCTGGATAATTACCATCATCAATACGTTTACATAAAGAGTTAGCCTCACTACTTGACAAATTATTACAAAGAACAGTTTTTATAAAAGCCATCACTATGTTAAATGATTCACTACAGTTATTTTCATCAATTAAATATGCATGACTAATATGCTTGTTTTTAATCTCATTCACAAGTAAATTATAAGTCATATTTTGAGTTTCTTTATAATCATCTAACATAATAATACCTCCGCAACCTATTTTTTTAATGTCCTAGCTTGTCCTCTGTCAACACTATCCATTATTTCATTATCAACAAAAGGTTGTTTTTCTTTGTAATCATCTAGCATAATATAACCTCCACCACTATTTTTTTAACGTTTTAGCTTGTCCCCTATCAACAGTATCAGCTATTTCATTGTCAACAAAATTTATATTTAAAAAATTTCTTGATGCCATATAATCACATAAATGGACAAAAATTTCATCATCCCTACGAGGTATTGGTAATATCTTATTACCACTCTTATCCTTATCCCATGGACCCATATGTGACGCTATTAATCTTCTTACCTGCAATGTATCCATCTGTTTCATTGGCAATTTAGAAATATTACTAAAAACAAATTCGGCAGCTAATAATGGATGTTCAATTTTGGTAGATCCACTTTCTGTTTTTCCTTGCTTAAACCCATCATGTAACAAAAGTGCCATAATAATCAAATCTTGAGTTCGGTCACCATACTCAAAAGTATTAAATATGTTATCTCTAAATAATTCTACTGCAATTCTTACAGCTGCTTTTGTGTGCCTAACAAGACCGCCTTCACCAAGGGAAAATTGCGGATGATATTTTCCTGAAGTAGATGCCGGCATAACATAAAAATAGTCCGGTAACTCTTCAAGTAAATATCTTGCACTTTCTCTTATTTGTTCATCTTTTATATAGTTTAATTCTGTATTAAATACTTCACTTTTCATTTCAAACTCCCATACTAAATACAAATCAATGAAAATAATACAAGCATTAATATTGATGGAATACCACATAATGCCACTAAAAAGACAGTAATTATATTCATTGGTATTATTACATTCAATGGTAATGCTAATTTATTATAAGCATATATCAATAATACCGCCATTATTATTTTCTTAATTATATTAATTATTTTTTTTAACATATTATCACCTAATAAATAATATGCCTGTCCATTTTTATTATGCAATATCTTTTCGATCTTCAAAAGCCATTTCTAAAGTCATTGAATCTATATATTCAATATCGGTTCCCATAGGAATGCCTATTGGAATTTTAGACACTCTAACATTATATTTTGCTAATATTTTCTTTATATATTGCATTGTTGTTTCTCCCTCAATACTTGGCTTTAAAACAACAATAACTTCTTTTACATCATTATCTTTTACCCTTTTTACAAGATTATCCAGATTAATATCCTCTGGATTTATTCCTTCAAGTGGAGAAATTAAACCACCTAAAACATGATATACACCTTTATAATTACCCATTTTTTCAAATAAAACAATATCTTTAGGTTTTTCAACAACAAAAATAGTTTGTTTATCACGACTCTCATCACTACAAATATAGCATTTATCCATATCAGTAATATTGTTACAGATAGGACATCTTTTAATTGATTTTAATTCTACCAAAGAAGAAGAAAAAGTATCAATTTTTTCTTCGTCAAAGTTTAATATTGAAAAAGCTAATCTTTCAGCTGTTTTTTCACCAATACCAGGTAAGTCTTTTAGTGAATCTATTAAATTTCTAACACAGTTAGGATACATTTGTATCAAATCCTCTCGCTATTACATTAATCCTGCCAATCCTTGGCCATATTTACCCATTTTCTTTTCTTTATCTTCATTAGCTTTTTTAATAGCTTCATTAAACGCTACCATAATCATATCTTCTAGCATTTCACAATCTTCAATTTCAATTACTTCATCTTCTGCCAAATTAATTTTCACATCTAAAACTTCAAATTTACCATTAATTTTTACATTCACAAGTGAAGATTTTCCAACATATTCCGTCTTCTCCAATTCTTCCTGATCCTTTTGTAATTGAGCTTGCATTTTTTTTGCTTGTTGCATTATCATTTGCATATTCATTTATATCACCTTTTCCTTTATTTAATATATTTTTCATTATAAAATATGATAATAACCATATAATATAATATTTTTTGTATCTTTTATATTATTTAAATTCTACATTATCTTCACCAACAAGTTCAAACAATTTATCAACAACTGTCGCTGTCTTTTTACTTATCTTAGGTTTTTCTGACTCTATTATTAGTTCCTTTAATACATATTTTTTACCATTTTTAAAATTAGTAACATACTCGTCGCGTACTTTATTCCACTCTTCTTGATTCAAAATTACAAAATAATATTCATCTTTAAATATCTTTTTAATTAAATCACTACATAATTTATAATTACTATAAATTTTATCAACAGCAGCCTCACTAGTAGCTGAAAATATAATATAATTATTCCCTGCCACTTCAATTTTAGTATCTACAAGTGAACCAGCAGCCACTTTATATTTTTTATCTGTTAAATATTCCTTTAATTTTACCATCATACCATGTAAATTAGTTTTTACTTCCTTATTTGCTACAGCAAACGTATTATTTATAATAATTTCCTTATTAACATTGATATTTTTAATTTCATCAGACTTATCATCAGCAGATTTATTTTCTTCAGTGGCTACACTTTTTACATCATTTACATCCTCTTTATTATCTTTATTAGCATCTTCTGATGTAAACTGGAAGGCCATATCATATGTTTCATTTTGTTGCTTATTTTCAATATCAGCATTAGGCAAATTATTAATTTTATTCATTATTAGTAAAAAACTAGTAATTACCACAACGGATTGTCTTGACACATTTTTAAGTTTATCCATCAGGTTATTGACACATTCAATAATATTAAATATCTCATCCACGGAGTATAACTTGCTAGTTTTCTCAACAATTTCAATATTATTCTTAATATATTTTTGATTTACATTCTTACTAAATAGAACAACATCTTTTAAATAACTAACAAATTCCTCTAAAAATTTACTATAATTTTTACCATTAGCATCCATATTTTCAAAAAATGCCGTAACTGCTTCACAATTATTTACTCTAATTGCCTCAAGTAAATTAACCATTTCCAAATTTGATACATTTCCACACACATCATAAACATCATTAATTGTTATTTTATTTGTAGCAAAAGAACGTAATTGGTCCAAGAAATTAATTGAATCGCGCATTCCACCATCTGAAATCTTTGCAATTTCTAATAAAGCCTCATCCGTAATTTTAATTTTTTCATTCTTAGAAATTTCTTTAAGTTTTCCAAATATCTCTTCAACAGTCAATTTATTAAATTGAAATTTTTGACATCTAGAAGTAATTGTTAGTGGAATTTTATAATATTCCGTTGTTGCCAAAATAAATATTACATGTTTTGGAGGCTCCTCCAAAGTTTTAAGTAATGCATTAAAAGCTTGTGTTGTAAGCATATGAACTTCATCAATGATATATACTTTATATTTCGCACTACTAGGAACTAAATTAGCTTTCTCCCTTAAATCTCTAATTTCATCTACACCATTATTACTAGCTGCATCAATTTCAATAATATCATTTGAATTTAAAATATTTAAACAACTCTCACACTTATTACATGCATTTCCTGATACAGGATCAAGACAATTTACCATTTTTGCCAGTATTTTTGCCATTGTAGTCTTACCAGTACCTCTTGGACCAGAAAACAAATATGCATGCGTAATAGTCCCATTTTTAACAGAACTAGCTAGTATTTTTTTTATTTCACTTTGGCCAACAACCTCATCTAATTCTTTCGGACGATATTTTCTATATAAAGCTAAATATTCCATGTTTCACCTCGCTAATTCCACCTATATATATTATAACATATATTCCTACTTATTTCTTTTATTTTCAAAAAATAATTGCAATAAATTCATATATTTTTTTGCATTCTCTTTATCTTCAATTTTAGTAATATTTAAATAATCGTTACATTTAAAACATACATTCGTTCTATCACATAAATAATATACTTTTTTAATCCTACTTTCAACAATTACACCAGTACACATCATACATGGTGATAGTGTTACATACATTTCACAATCATCAAGTCTCCAATCTCCAATCTTTTTACAAGCCATTTCAATAGCGTCAATTTCAGCGTGGCCTATAACAGATTTAAATCTATTACGAGTATTAAAACCTTCACCTATTATCTTATTATCTTTAACAATAATAGCACCAACTGGTATATCATCATTTTCATAAGCTACCTTAGCCAATGAAATAATTTTCTTTACATATTGATTCACTTACATCACCAACAACTATTATATCAACAACTAACAAATTATTAAAGATTATAAAGTAATATTACCAAAAAATAATTATCAACTAACTAAAACCAACAATGTTCCACGTGGAACATAAAAAAAAGAGAAACACAGAAGTTTCCCTTAATTATAAATTTTAATATATTTATAGTTATCTATCAACATAATATCTTGATTAATAGATGATAAATTAATAACATGTCTATCAATATTTTTTAATAAAGATTCATTATAAACAACAACCTCAATATTTTCATTTGCTAAACTATTAACATTTTTAATAATTCCAGTTGAAATAATATTAGATGGTGTTAAATATTGACTATATTCTATTTTATTATTCTTATTTTCAATAGCAACAATATAACATTCATCATTTTGTAAACACATTTTCCACTTGCTAATTATTAATTTAATATTTTTGTCATTTTCAATATCAACTTTTTTCAATATATTTTCACCAACCGGTTTTATTTCTGAACGTAATAAAGTTCTTCTACCTGCAATAGTAACAGAAGCCCATATTAAAATTATTGTAAGAATAATTAATAAAACTACATTAGTCATATTAGTACTTGATTGGCCAAATAGTGTTATCTGAAAAGAACTTTACCTGATGTTCCACGTGGAACATTAATTATTAATGTGCACACGATAATTAATAGTTAAAGCTGCTATCTTCCGATCCTGACTTGATTCCTAATATTATCGCTGCACGAATAAATTATATACTATAAATATAAATTTTGCAAATATATTTTACTATATATATGTATTATGAATGTTCCACGTGGAACATTCATATAAAAATTTATTTCCCGGGAAATAATTTACATAATGATTACAATTATCAACAATTAAAAAAGGTATATATTATATACCTTTAATTAATTATTCTTCAGCAACATCAATAGGTATTTCATCATCTTTAGTTTGATCAACTACTGATACAGTACTTACTTTCTGACCGTCACGAAGATTAATTAACCTTACACCTTGAGTTACCCTACTCATCTCTGATATTTTATCAACAGCTAACCTAATAATTATCCCCTCATCGGTTATAATAATTAAATCTTTATCATTAGTTACAGTCTTAAATGAAGTAATTATACCATTCTTTTCAGTGATATTTAATGTTTTAACTCCCTTACCTCCACGATTAGTAATACGATACTCATCAATTGGAGTTTTTTTACCATAACCATTTTCAGTAACAACTAATACTAAAGCATCCTTAGTAGCAACTTCCATACCAACAAGTACACTACCAGATAAATTAATACCCCTAACTCCTGATGCACCACGGCCCATAACTCTAACCAAATTTTCTGGGAATCTTACCATACGACCATTGGCACCAGCCATTAATATATCAGCCTCACCATTAGTATTCTTAACAGAAATTAATTCATCATCATCTTTTAGAGTAATAAATTTCTTACCATTAGATCTTATATTATAAAATTCACTAATATCAGTACGTTTAATCAAACCATGTTTTGTTGCAAAAACTAAATATTTAGTATCATCATTCTTTGACCCGTTAAGTAACGAAGTAACAGATTCACCCTGTTCAAGATTAAGTAAATTAACAATAGGTAAACCTTTACCTTGCCTACTATATTCTGGAATTTCATATCCCTTAACACGATATACCTTACCCTTATTGGTAAAGAATAATACGTAGTCATGAGTTGAACAATTAATCATTTGCTCAACAAAATCTTCCTCATTAATAGACATACCCTTAATACCAACACCACCACGATGTTGCGTACGATAAGTACTAGCAGACAAACGTTTGATATAACCTTTATTCGTTAACGTAACAACAATACGATCCTCCGGTATTAAACTTTCGTCTTCAATATAATCAATAGCCGTCATATCTATATGTGTACGACGTTCATCAGCATATTTAGCCTTAATTTCAAGTAATTCCTTCTTAATTATTTCTAGGACTTTTTGCTCCGAAGCTAATACTGATTTTAATTCCTCAATCTCAACAAGTAATGCTTCGAGTTCTGCCTCAATCTTATCACGCTCTAATCCCGTTAAACGACGAAGTTTTAATTCAAGAATAGCATCTGTCTGCGTCTCACTCAAGCCAAACCTACTAATAAGTTTACCCTTTGCTTCCTCATCAGTTTGTGCAGCACGAATAATTTTAATTACTTCATCGATATTATCTTGAGCAATTTTGTATCCTTCAAGAATATGAACACGTTTTTCATCACGATCTAGATCAAATTTTGTTCGTCTTATAATAACCAATTTTTGATGATCAATATATTTAGCAATTATATCTTTAAGTCCTAATGTTCTAGGTGTACCATTATCAATCATCAAGAATATAATACCATATTGTACTTGGAAATTAGTATGTTTGTATAAATTATTAAGAACAACTTGTGGATTAGCATCTCTCTTTAATGTAATAGTTATCTTGACCCCATCTTTTAAATCAGTATGATAATCAGATATACCATCAATAATCTTATCACGAACAAGTTCAGCTACCCTATTTTTAAGTTCTAAAGTATTTGTTCCATAAGGTACTTCAGTGATGACAATAGCATTATGATTAGCATGTTCTTCAATCTCAGCTCTACTTCTTATAGTAATTGTTCCACGACCAGTATCATATGCTTTTTTTATACCTGAATTACCTAAAATAATACCCCCAGTTGGAAAATCAGGTCCTTTAATATATTCCATTAAACCTAAAGTATCAATTTCAGGATTATCAATATATGCTACACAACCATCAATTACTTCACCTAAATTGTGTGGAGGTATATTAGTAGCCATACCAACAGCAATTCCCATTGTACCATTGACAAGTATATTAGGAAATCTACTAGGTAATACAGTTGGTTCATCTAAAGTTTCATCGAAGTTTTTAGTCATATCAACCGTATTTTTACGAATATCAGCTAATAATTCAAGCGATAACTTAGAAAGACGTGATTCAGTATAACGCATTGCTGCTGCACCATCACCCTCAATATTACCAAAGTTACCATGACCATCAATTAATA